>NZ_QVLZ01000011.1:0-185711 GCF_003435205.1 Bacteroides sp. AF32-8BH
AAATATAAGAATGAAAAAAGGGCGACAAGATAGAATCGCGGAGACGCTTACGTAAATTCCAAAGGTGAAGAAGCACTCCTTCACCTACAAAATACTTATTCACAGGTAATTCAGAAGAAAGATGAAGGAGTAGATAAAAAATGTTTCTTATATATAGAGAATGCTGCTTAAACAGAAAGAGAAAAAAGCAGTGTTTTAAGAGAAGGAAAGCGGTGCTTTAGGTAGGCTAAAGCAATGCTTTAGCTGCGGGAAATAGCTGTTTTTATTTGATTCTGCTTCTTCTATCCACGTCTCTCTAGTCTGGAAAATTCTAAAGATAAAACGATTAGATTTTCCAAAGGAATCTTTTTTAAGCCAGAAACCGATATGAGAAGTCATAGAATCAACTTTTGAATCATTTTCATATAGGATGCGTATATAAATACTATCTTTGCGAATATCAATCATAAATAAAAGAGTACCTCAAAAGGTAAAGAAAAGATATGAATTCCAACAAATTCTCCTATCAAGGACAAATCGAGACAATTCTTCATTATCTAAATTCCATGATACAAAAGAATTGGACAGGTAAAACTGCCGATGAGTTCAATCGTTTGATATCCATACCTGAATTAGCTAAAATGGCATGTATGTCTGTTCGTAATCTTCAGCTGATGTTTAAAGTTTACACTAGCGAAACATTACATCAATATATCATTCGTACACGCATGGAATATGCCCAGCAATTACTCAAAGATAATAAAAAAAGTATAGCTGAAATATATGAATATATTGGATTTGCTAACCAGTCAGCTTTAAATAATACACTTCAAAAAAAATACAATCTCACTCCTCGAGAACTACAAAAGAAATTATTGGAAACAAGTCATACTTATCCTTCATATATTTCTCCTTACCGCATAGTGGAATCAGAAACAATACCTGTCTTATTTTTATCTTATATTGGCAATTATGACACTTGTAGCACAGTTGCTTTTGAGACATACACTTGGGACTGCCTATATGAATATGCAAAAGAAAACTCTTTATTGCCAGATAAAGAAGATTATTGGGGGATAGCTTATGATGACACGGACATTACCTCATTAGAAAAATGCCGTTTTTACGCTTGTATAGCTATTCAAAAAGGAATAAGATCCAATCCCCCTCTTACTAGTCCAATAAAACACATGGATTTACCTCAAGGTACATACGCAGTTTATATCCATCAAGGAGATTATGCATTGTTAGATGCCTTTTATGAGACAATATTGAAACAATTACCGCAATTTTATAGCTTAGGAGAAACTCCAATCCTGGAACATTACTTGAACTCTCCCACCGACACAGATGTGAAAGAGCTTCTTACTGAAGTTTGGATTCCAATCGTTAAATAATTTTGTATAAGGGCGATATTTCACCCTTATACAAAATTAGTAGCTATCATGCCTGATATACACTTTCTATCAAAGACTTAGGACAATATCCGAGGATGTCAATAGAAATTTTCTCGGCTTCTTCTTTTGAGATGTTATCATTAACGATATAGTTCCTAAATACATTTTCCTTTTCTTTATATGCATAAGATGAAAGCAGCGGTCCTACCATCGTTCGTAATTGCAAGTTTTTAAAATCGTCACTTTGCTTGTCACTTAGACCAACACGTGTAGAATGCATGATGATTGATTTACTTTCTCCATCACGGCAATCTTTAACAGCTTCTTTTAAAACAGATTCTTTTTCCAAAGTATCATAATCTACATCCTTATCCTCAACAATAAATTTTAAAACATTATTCGGTCCAAATTTAATTGTGCCATCATCAAACTTAGCACTTCTTATTAAGATGCCATAATATGCATTAACGTCATCAGATAAACAAATATCAATACCTCCTCTTGTTCCACCTTTAAATTTTGAATTCTTTGTTATACCTGTACGATGAACATAAAATCTTCCATAATTATTTTTTTGCAGTTCATTTCCATGCACAAACTCATCATTAAATTTTGCATCTTTAAAATAAGCTTCTACTTCAATTGGGTAAATCCGTAGCCCATTATTTAGTTCAAACATATAGTTTGTGACTATTAGTTTATTAATTACTTGAAGCTGTTTCTCTATTTCCTTAAAATCAATACATTGCATTAAAACTGCAATTTCCTTTTTCAAAGTATCCATAATTATTATAGTATTAATATTTCTTTGGGTAAAGATAATCTTTCTAGTAAAGAGTTGTGCCGAATATATCAACTTTTTTACTTCTCACTTAGATGATATCAAATAGTCAACAACAGAGTCCCAATTCGGATACTGTTCCGAACCAAATAAGATTAATTCACCACTAAAATTTTCAGCACCATTTTTGAGACGATCATCTATCAAAAAGTCTCCGTTGTTCAAATTTTTATGATGACTAAGAATTAATCGTTTATAACCATCTGTACCTAACCATTTTCTCACCCATATTAGTTTATCTGACCAGGCAGAAGGATTATTCCAAGGTGCCGTGGAAAGAATATATACATCATAAAAACGCGCTAAATGATGGTAGGCATTAATTGCTCCTTCATACGGACTCATTCTTGCAAAAATATCAGGTACCTCATCATATCGTCCTTCATACTCTCTCTTTTCGTATTCACTCAACTTGTTAATACCTGATTGAAAGTCAACCAGAACATTATCCATATCAATATAAAGTATAGGTTTGGAAATCGGTAATGCTGATATCATATAATTTCTATAATTTACTCACAGTCCAAGACAAACAATTCAATGCACCTCCCCATTTCTTTACAATCGGAGCCATATTAATTGGGTAAATTCGCCCCTCATAGGAAGGATATAATTCTTTTATCTGTTCTAAAGCCTCTCCATCTGTAGGTAATCCAAGTCCGGGAACAATGATTATATCACGTGTCTGAAGCATATTTATGTATGCCCAACTATTCTCATAATACTTACTAAGTTTTAAATCCACAACTACAAAAACGTCATTCAATCTACATCTCATCTCCCGTTCTATCTTTTGAGGATATACTTTCAAGTTGACCAAAATCTTACCATCGCCAATATTGTGAACAATCCCATCTGTATGACCACAGATATCGTATCTATCCCATGGTAGAAATATAATATCTGCTCCATGAAAGTTTGCCTTTAATATTGCCAGTACTTCTCCCTGATCAATCTGCGAATTTTCTTGGAACACCTTTTCTGTCATGATAATAATTGGTTTCCGCTCTCTTATACATGATCCCATCCACTTAGAATTTCCCTCACACACAACAACATTCCCTCCATCAACTATAAGTGGCGATTGAATAATATCCATCTTGCTACTCATAGCTTTAAGTACGGGAACAATATTAGTTTTATACTGTGGTTTATCCGTCAAATAATCAGGTTCATAGCGGAACTGAATATAAGTATTAGCTCCCCACTGCATTGGCATATAATCTCGACACCAATAATCTTTAGTGTGCATCAAAGTCCCATGTGCTATATGATGGTGAGAAAGAATATTAGATAATTCTTCATAAACTTTAGGGTAGTGACGTACAAAAAGGTTCGAAAAATAAACGGTATCTTTATATTGCTCTGTTATCATACTTCAATTTTTATAATGCAAAGATAAGCGCATCATTGGAGAACATATTTACTCAAAAATGCAAAAACATTAATTGTAACACCAACAATAAAACAATTAATGCAAAATAAAAGATTGATTTACTGTACGATATGTATATAAACAATTATGACACCATACCATTGGTATGATGTCATAATCTCAATAGAATCATGTCAGGAGGCCAAAGTCATAATGACATGATGAAATAACACTAACCTAATTTATTTATCTTTTTTCCAAAGTTTGCTCATATCTTCCAGTGTCTTACCTTTCGTTTCAGGTACCCAACGCCAAACGAAGATGGCAGCAGCTACGCAGATAATGCCATATAAACTATATGCAAACATCGGGCTGAAGTCGTACAGTGCCGGGAAAGTAGAAGATACAATGTAATTGAATATCCATTGGAAAGCCACAGCGATTGCCACTGCTTTACCACGGATAGTGTTCGGGAAGATTTCCGAGATCAATACCCAGCAAATCGGTCCCCAGGACATCATAAAGAATGCAGCATACACAATCACTGAAAGTACCGGAAGGATACCCTTTATTGCCATGCTGTCACACATTGCTACTGCAAATGCACCAACAGCCATACCGATAGAACCGATTATCAATAACGGTTTACGTCCGAAGCGGTCTACAGTGAAGATAGCAACCAGTGTAAAGACAATGTTTACAACGCCCATAATAACCGTTTGCATCATACCACCTCCTTCTGCACCTGCATTTTCAAAAATACGAGGAGCATAATATAGTACGGCATTAATACCGATAGCTTGCTGGAATACAGAAAGCAAAATACCGATTACAATTACTGCCACTCCATAGGTAAAGATCTTCTCTGTCTTTTCATGAGCAGTAGCTTTAATATCATTAAGGATTTCCTGTGCTTTTATCTTACCATTGATCTTTTCCAGAATTGAGTAAGCCTTTTCATCCTGCTGTATCAATACAAGATAACGAGGAGTCTTCGGCACAAAGAACAATAACAGACCAAAGAAAGCGGCTGGGAAAGCTTCCGAACCGAACATGTAACGCCATCCTTCATAAACAGTCCACATATCAGATTCAGAACTAACAGACAGCACACCGGCTGCATCTTTCAAAATAACAGGATTCTGATGGTCGCCCATAATCAGGTAATTCACAAAGTACACTACCAACATACCGAAGATGATAGCAAACTGGTTACACGATACAAGCGTTCCACGAATATTGGAAGGGGCTATTTCAGCAATATACATCGGACAGACTGCAGAAGCCAGTCCTACTCCGATACCGCCCAAAACACGATACAGATTAAAAGCAATCAGCAAATCCATGTTCGGCTTTCCATATTCGAAGAATAAGAATTCCGGATAATAGGAACCTAATGCTGAAAGGAAGAAGAGTACGGCAGCAAGCCTTAAGGAATTACGACGTCCCAAACGGGAAGCAAATATACCGGAGATCGCACCACCCAGTACACAGCCAATTAATGCACTGGAAGAAGTGATTCCATGCATTACTTTATTGTATTGAAAATCAGAGGCCGAAAGGAAAAAAGCTTCCAAGCCTTTCTCTGCACCGGAGATAACGGCTGTATCGTATCCGAAAAGCAGTCCTCCCAAAATGGCGACAGAGGTGATCGAATATAGGTAGAGTTTACTACCCTCGTTCGTTGTATTAATCATGGTTATAAGTAGATAAAGTAGTGTTGTAGTAGTTGGAAATCTCACCACAGAGTGACACAGAGTTTCACAGAGAAATATAATATTGAATGAAAATGAACTCTGCGAGACCCTGTGCTACTCTGTGGTGAATTAATTATTAGCAATACATATTCAGAATTGCTTCATAAAGTTCTTGTTTACCGCTAGTTTGCTTCGGTTCACCGTTTGCTTTAGCATAAGCAACTACATCTTCCAAAGTCAACTTGCCATCTTCAAATTCTTTACCTTTACCACCATCGAATGAAGCGTAACGGTCAGACAACATTTTCTTATATGGAGATTCGTTCAACAGAGCAGCTGCGCTTTCCAATGCACGAGCCATAGCATCCATACCTGCGATGTGAGCAATGAAGATATCTTCCAGGTCGGTAGAGTTACGACGAGTTTTAGCGTCGAAGTTTGTTCCACCGTTACCCAAGCCACCATTACGGATAATTTGCATCATAGCTTGTGTCAGTTCGTAGTTGTCAATCGGGAACTGGTCTGTATCCCAACCATTCTGATAATCACCACGGTTAGCGTCGATAGAACCCAACATACCGTTATCTACTGCTACTGCCAATTCGTGTTCGAAAGTATGGCCAGCCAAAGTTGCGTGGTTTACTTCAATATTCACTTTAAAATCTTTATCCAAGCCATGAGCTTTCAGGAAGCCGATCACAGTTTCTGTATCTACATCATACTGGTGTTTAGTTGGTTCCATCGGTTTCGGTTCGATCAGGAAAGTTCCTTTGAAGCCACGAGCACGAGCATAATCACGAGCCATAGTCAGCATTTTTGCCAGGTGTTCTTTTTCACGTTTCTGATCTGTGTTCAGAAGAGACATATAGCCTTCACGGCCACCCCAGAATACATAGTTTTGACCACCCAGTTCGATAGTGGCATCGATTGCATTCTTGATTTGAACAGCAGCACGAGCTACTACGTCAAAATCAGGATTAGTAGCAGCACCGTTCATATAACGTGCATGACCAAATACGTTGGCAGTACCCCACAACAGTTTGATACCAGTTTCAGCTTGTTTCTGTTTTGCATAAGCTACGATTGCTTTCAGATTAGCTTCGTATTCTTCAATGCTTGCACCTTCAGAAACCAAGTCTACATCGTGGAAGCAGTAGTATTCGATACCCATTTTCTGCATGAATTCGAAACCTGCATCCATTTTATCTTTTGCTGCTTGTATAGCGTCAGCACTACTATTCCAAGGGAATTGTTTTGTTCCGCCACCGAATTGGTCACCGCCTTCAGCACACAAAGTATGCCACCATGCCATAGCAAATCTCAACCAATCTTTCATTTTCTTACCGTTGATTACCTTTTCAGCATCGTAGTAACGGAATGCCATCGGATTCTTACTATCTTTACCTTCGAACTTAATCTTTTCAATTCCCGGGAAAAATTCTTTTGTTGCCATAATTCTTTTATTTTAAATGGTTATTATTTAAATTGTTAATTATTTATCTGAAGAAAGAACCGGAGCCGGTATGTTACCGGTCATCGACTTTTCAAGGCGGTATTTCCATTTTGCGTACGCGTCAGCATATTCCTGACGTTTCGCCACATTAGGCTCGATCACATCCAGTTTGTCAAGCGTAGCAAATGCTTCATTGTTATCTTTGTAGATACCTGCACCAATACCTGCACCTTTCGCAGCTCCTACTGAACCGTCTGTGTCATAAAGCTCGATAGTGGCTCCTGTAACTCCCGCCAACGTATCGCGGAAGATAGAACTCAAGAACATATTAGCATGTCCGGCATGGATCATCTTCACGGGAATTCCCATCTGCTCCATGATATCAATGCCATATTTAAAAGAGAATACGATACCTTCTTGAGCGGCACGGATAATGTGGTGTTTGCCATGTGCATTGAAGTCCAATCCACGGATGCTGCAACCGATTTCTTTATTATTCAACATGCGCTCGGCACCGTTACCAAAGGGTAGAATACTGATTCCCGCACTACCGATAGGAGCTTTGGAAGCCAACACATTCATTTCATTATAAGATATTCCTTCGGGAGCAATGTTGCGTTTTACCCATGAATTAAGAATACCTGTTCCGTTGATGCAAAGCAATACTCCCAGACGTGTCTGGTCTATTGTATGATTGACATGGGCAAAGGTATTGACACGTGACTGCGGATCATAATTCACTTCACCGTTCACACCATAAACTACTCCTGATGTTCCCGCCGTAGAAGCAATCTCGCCCGGATTGAACACGTTCAGAGAGAGAGCATTGTTAGGCTGGTCACCTGCACGATAAGTAATAGGTGTTCCTTCTTTCAATCCAAGTTCTTTGGCAGTCATTGCACTGACGCGTCCTTGTTCTGCGAAAGTCGGTTTTATATCTGCGATCAAAGAATAGTCGAATCCGTAATAATCCATTAGGAAGTCAGCCACCCGGTTGTTCTTGAAATCCCAGAACATACCTTCCGAAAGTCCGGAAACAGTTGTGCAAATCTCTCCACTCAACTTCATGGCAATATAATCACCCGGCAGCATTATCTTGTAAATCTGCTCATAGATGGCAGGTTCGTTTTCTTTAATCCATGCCAACTTGGAAGCTGTAAAGTTTCCCGGCGAGTTCAACAAATGAGAAAGACATCTCTCCTCTCCGATTGTTTCAAATGCTTTCTGGCCGTATAGCACAGCACGGGAGTCACACCAGATAATAGCAGGACGCAATACACGCTGATTCTTATCGACGCATACCAATCCGTGCATCTGATAAGAGATACCGATGGCCTTTATTTCAGCAGCACTCACTCCGGATTCGGTCATAATAGCCTGTGTAGCCAACTTTAAGTTTTCCCACCAACTTTCCGGATCTTGTTCCGCCCATCCGGGATTCACTGCAATAATATTCGCTTCTGTTTTCGGAAAAAATGCCGATGATACACATTTGCCTGTTTCAGCATTTACCAAACTCGCTTTTACAGACGAGCTACCTATGTCATAACCTAATAGAAACATAATTTTATTTACGATTAAACGATTTACTATTTACGATTTAACGCTCAATGCCCGGCAATTAATACTATAACATTCAACGCCAAATACTTAATATCTAATACTTGATACTTAATACTTGAATAAAGTCTACCTTCTCACCTTATTATATATCTTCTTATCAAATTTATAATAGCGGGCAGCACGGTGAGCCACTCCTTGTTGTTTTTCTTCCAGAGGAACTACATATTCCATCATGGCTATTTTCTTATGGAAGTTGCGTACATCCACAGCTTTGTCGTATACTAATTCAAAAAGGGTTCTTAATTGTGCAGCTGTAAATTTGCGCGGAAGCAGTTCGAACAACATGGAAGGATTAAATTCTACGAACTGACGAATATAAGTCATTGCTTCCTTAATAATCAGATTATGGTCGAAAGCCAATGTTTTCACGTCTTTCAAAGCAATCCAGCAAGCCTGATGATCGTCCAGATTCTTATCCAGTGTGCGGTCAATCTTCACCATCGACAGATACGCAATAGTTACAATGCGTTCCACTCTTGACTGCATAGCTCTTTCCAGCCAACGTACATCTTTCGGATTACTTGTTCTGTTTTTAGAACCGAATGCTTTAAACTGCATCAGATTCACATTTTTAAGTCCTGTCAGTTCATACAAAACTCGTTGTGCTGCTTCATCCAGGTCTTCATCCATATATATAAGACTTCCGGGAAGTTTCATATCGTGATATACTTCTCCATTATCTTCACCTGCACGTTTTACAAGCAACACTTTCAGTTGTTCTCCGTCAAAACCAATCACTACACAGTCCACTGATATATGATTGTTTGCTAAAGGTGTATTTTTCTGTAAATTTTGCATATCCATTTCTTTAAGACGGTGCAAATATAGAGGCTAAAACTCATCAAAACAAAAATAAGAACTATGCTATAAAACATTGTTTTTCATATGAATACATATCATACATTCTACAATATGAATAGTTAGTGTTATCTTACGAATTACAATATGTATTTTAGTATTTCCGCGAGTGAGTAATTGTATAAAGTACAAAAACTAGATGGATGCTTTATTATCAGTACTTTTCATATCATTTCCAGCAGATAGCGGTAAAGGTACTTATTGTATTTTAAACGATATGCCATTTTGTACCTTATCGTTTTTTATTCTATCTTTGTCGGGTAAATATTAAAAGAACTAAAATGGAACGTCATCCAGTCATTTTATCCATTGCCGGCTCCGATTGTTCGGGAGGCGCAGGTATTCAAGCAGACATAAAAACAATCTCCGCTTTAGGTGGCTATGCGGCATCGGCTATTACTGCCATCACCATACAAAACACACTGGGAGTACGTGCCGTACAATCTATCGCCCCTGACATTGTTCGTGGACAAATAGAAGCAGTGATGGACGACCTGCAACCGGTTGCCATCAAAATAGGAATGGTAAATGATATTCAGATTGTTCGTGTGATTTCCGACTGTTTACAAAAATATTCACCTGCATACGTCGTCTACGATCCGGTAATGGTGTCTACCAGCGGAAAGAAACTCATGACAGATGAAGCTATAGAAGAAATAAAAAAAGAACTTTTGCCGCTTGTGACATTAATCACCCCCAACATCGACGAAGCGAAGGTGCTTACAGGTAAAAGTATTCACAACATTCAAGACATGCAGGCAGCCGCCAAAATGCTGACGGACGATTATCACACTAGCATCTTGTTAAAAGGCGGACATCTGGAGGGAGACAATATGTGCGACCTTTTGCACACGTCCGAATCTATCTATCATATATATGAGGAGAAAAAGATAGAAAGCCATAACCTGCATGGAACCGGGTGTACCCTCTCCTCTGCCATTGCTACTTATCTGGCCAAAGGATACCCCATGCGAGAATCCATCCAGCACGCTAAAACGTATATCACTCAAGCTATTATCGCAGGAAAAGAATTGAATGTCGGACACGGCAACGGCCCTTTATGGCATTTTCCGGACTTCGTTGCACAAATGTGTACATTTTGTGCGGTTGTATCATAAAAATACGTAACTTTGCACCCGCAATTAAAAATCAATTAAATAATAAAAATATGAAAGCATTTGTATTTCCCGGTCAAGGCGCTCAATTTGTAGGAATGGGTAAAGACCTGTATGAAAACTCAGCTTTAGCAAAAGAATTGTTTGAAAAAGCAAATGATATCCTCGGATATCGCATTACAGATATCATGTTCGATGGTACAGACGAAGATCTCCGTCAGACAAAGGTTACTCAGCCTGCCGTATTCCTTCACTCTGTTATCTCTGCTCTTTGCATGGGTGATGACTTCAAACCGGAAATGACTGCCGGCCACTCACTCGGCGAATTCTCTGCATTGGTAGCTGCCGGTGCATTGAGTTTTGAAGATGGTTTGAAACTTGTTTATGCACGTGCAATGGCTATGCAGAAAGCTTGTGAAGCTACTCCTTCTACTATGGCTGCCATTATAGCATTGCCTGATGAGAAAGTAGAAGAAATCTGCGCAGCAGTAAATGCAGAAGGTGAAGTTTGCGTACCGGCTAACTACAACTGCCCGGGACAAATCGTTATCTCCGGTTCTGTACCAGGTATCGAAAAAGCTTGCGAACTGATGAAAGCTGCCGGAGCCAAACGTGCTCTTCCGCTGAAAGTGGGTGGTGCTTTCCATTCTCCATTGATGGATCCTGCTAAAATAGAACTGGAAGCTGCTATCAAAGCTACAGAAATACATACTCCTAAATGTCCGGTATATCAGAATGTGGATGCACTTCCTCACACTGACCCTGCAGAAATCAAAAAGAACCTGGTTGCCCAGCTGACTGCTTCCGTACGCTGGACACAGTCTGTTAAGAATATGGTTGCCGACGGTGCTACTGATTTTACAGAATGTGGCCCGGGTGCAGTACTTCAAGGACTGATTAAGAAAATTGACGGTACTGTCAACGCTCACGGTATTGCATAAGCATCCGTAAGAAAGACTTTATCTTTAAATATATGAAGCGTGTTGGTAACTATTGCCAACACGCTTTTTTATATTAAGCCTATTCATAGCATACGGATTAACATGTTGTATAACACCCCATTACTTTTCTTTTCCGGCAAACTTTCCGTATCTTGCTATTGTTTTTATTACAGGAATCATTTACTCAAATTTATGAGCCATGAAAATACATGAATATCAAGCGAAAGAGATTTTCTCCAAGTACGGAATACCTGTCGAGAGGCACACTTTATGCCGTACAGCCGCAGGTGTCATAGCCGCTTACCGGAGGATGGGAACAGACAGGGTGGTTATAAAAGCACAGGTATTAACCGGAGGCCGGGGAAAAGCCGGAGGAGTGAAACTGGTAAACAATACGGAAGATGCTTATCAGGAAGCTAAAAATATTCTCGGAATGAGTATTAAAGGACTTCCGGTCAATCAAGTACTGGTTAGTGAGGCGGTAGATATTGCTGCCGAATATTATGTCAGTTACACCATCGACCGGAATACACGTTCTGTCGTTCTGATGATGAGTGCATCCGGCGGTATGGATATCGAAGAGGTAGCCCGTCAAACACCGGAGAAAATCATCCGATATTCAATCAATCCATTTATTGGTCTTCCCGACTATCTGGCAAGGCGTTTTGCTTTCTCTCTTTTTCCCCAAATGGAGCAGGCGGGTAAAATGGCGGCCATCCTTCAGGAACTTTATAAGATCTTCATGGAAAATGATGCGTCATTAGTGGAAGTAAATCCGCTGGCACTTACCAAGAAAGGTACGTTGATGGCTATTGATGCAAAGATCGTTTTTGATGACAATGCGCTCTATCGCCATCCGGAGGTACATGCTTTATTTGATCCGACGGAAGAAGAAAAAGTGGAAGCAGATGCCAAAGATAAAGGATTCAGTTATGTCCACATGGACGGCAATATCGGTTGTATGGTAAATGGCGCCGGACTTGCCATGGCTACTATGGACATGATTAAACTTTATGGAGGTCAGCCAGCTAATTTTCTCGACATCGGTGGCAGCTCCAATCCTGTCAAGGTTATTGAAGCTATGAAACTCTTATTGCAGGATGAGAAAGTAAAAGTGGTCCTGATTAATATTTTCGGTGGGATCACTCGTTGCGATGATGTGGCAATGGGGCTCCTTCAGGCATTCGAGCAGATAAACAGCAATGTCCCCGTCATCGTCCGGCTTACAGGCACCAATGAACATATCGGACGGGAACTGTTACGGAATTACAGCCGTTTCCAAATAGCCACAACGATGAAAGAGGCTGCTCTTATGGCTCTGAAAGCATAATACGTACCAAATCACTAAAAAATAAAGCAATTATGAGCATACTAATAGATAAATCCACCCGTTTAATTGTGCAAGGAATCACTGGCAGAGACGGGCTTTTCCATGCCAAGAAGATGAAAGAATATGGAACCAATGTGGTCGGAGGTACTTCTCCGGGCAAAGGAGGAACAGATGTGGACGGAATCCCCGTATTCAACACCATGTATGATGCTGTCGAGCAGACAAAGGCTAATACCTCCATCATTTTCGTTCCGGCACGTTTTGCGGCAGATGCTATTATGGAGGCAGCGGACGCAGGCATCCGTATCATAGTCTGCATTGCAGAAGGAATCCCCACACTGGACGTGATTAAGGCACATCAGTTTGCCGAACAAAAAGGCGCCATGTTGATCGGGCCTAACTGTCCGGGACTGATCTCTCCGGGAAAAAGTATGGTTGGTATTTTACCGGGACAGGTCTTTTTAGAAGGGAATGTCGGAGTTATCAGTCGTAGCGGAACACTTACTTACGAGATTGTGTATCACTTAACGGCGAATGGCATGGGACAATCCACTGCTATCGGCATCGGGGGTGACCCTGTTGTAGGTCTTCATTTCCGTCAACTGCTGGAGATGTTTCAAAATGATCCGGAAACAGAAGCAATCGTTCTGATTGGAGAGATTGGAGGAAATGCGGAAGAGCAAGCGGCCGAATATATCCGCAATAATGTAACCAAACCTGTGGTAGCATTTATTGCCGGGCAATCAGCTCCTCCGGGAAAGCAGATGGGACATGCAGGAGCTATCATTTCGGGAAGTTCCGGTTCGGCAAAAGAGAAGATTAAATCTTTAGAAGCTGCCGGTATCCGGGTAGCACAAGAACCTTCGGATATACCGAAATTATTGAAAAGATAAACTCCCAAAGAGAAAGAAAAGACAAAAGTAGTCATATCATAACAGATGCAGATTCACTCCCTCAAATAAGTAATTACATACTTATCGTTTAGAGTAAATCTGCATTTATTTTACATACCTTTCTTTATACCTAATTTTATAAGAAGAGCATTCATAGGATATGCACAGAAGAAGCCGAAAAGCATAGCCAACTGCATCATAAACCAGAATATCCATGTGTCTTTGGGTAACGGTTCATTGATGAACAATACAAAATAGACAATCGCCATCCAGCCATACATTCCTACCTGCCAGGACAAAAGAGAAAAGAAATCCGCTTTGAAAGCACGAGCCAAGGCATTACCTACCGATATTTTTTCCATCTCCCGAATAGCATAGAATTGGAAATAAACACCAATCATCAAAGCCAGAATAAAGTCAAGTACCCAATTACCAAAGAGCTGACTTCCTGCCACAGTTACAGGAACATAGTTTGTAAACCACTCTCCTATGATATCTGCCAATGTACATCCTGCACCACAATGAAGCGCCGACAAAGCTACCGATTGCCAATAAGGACGTTGCATTCCTTGCATCGACATTTCTCCCTGCATGGCCATATCCATCTCCATATTATCTTTCATACCGGACATATCCATTCCCTTCATATCAGACATATCTTTCATGCCAGACATATCCATTTTCATCCCATCATCCTCAGCTTTCATCGGACTACTCCGTCCAAACTTATTATACGCCCATAAAGCTAAATAACTTCCCCATAATGCAGATAATATCCAGACTGCATTCATTATCTTCATTGATTGCGGACGATGTGTCAGGTCTATGGCAATATGTACTGCAATTCCGATACCTGAACATACTAAGAAAACGGCTATTAAATTGAGCATGGCTGTATGTTTTTTAAAGATTCAGATTACAAAACATCCTTTATTTGTGAATAGTTCACCCCATTACTTTTAATTTTATCCCGTCGAACTATTCCCCACACGAGTTGTTATCATTTTATAATCAAAACAATAGAATTATGAGCAGACGTAGACAATTAGAGCATGAAGTATCTGTTGCTCAAGAAAGAATAAAGAAAGCTGCAAAAGATACACCGAAGGATATCCTGAAATTATGGGAACAAGAGCTGGTAGACCTGGAATTGGAACTCAATAATATGGTGGATGATGAAGAAGATAACAATGAGGATTAACAGAAGAAAGGCGCGCTAGTTACCTAGTGCGCCTTTCTCTATTACTGTATATGTATTCAGTATTAATTCTTTGGCAATGCTTCTTTTACTACCATTGAACGACCTACATATTCTGCACCGTTCAATTGTTCGATAGCTTTAGCAGCTTCTGCATCATCCGGCATTTCGATAAACGCAAAACCTTTTGATCTTCTAGTTTCACGATCTGTGATTAACTTTACTGAAGCAACTGTTCCATACTCTTCCATTACATGTCTCAAATCTGATTCCTTAACATTATAGCTAAGATTTCCAATGTACAAATTCATAAAATACAAATATAAAAAATTAATAATTCAATAAGAAAGTTTTAGGAAGATCTTAATTAGAGATGGATATGCTCAAATAAATGAGAAGATTCATGTAAAAAAATCAAATCGTAATAAACCTCTTTATTGTTGTTGGTACAAAGGAAAGCATTATTTGGGGATATTGCACTATATTCTCTCCTTTTTCTTTCTGCAAAACATCTTTTTTATGAAAATAGGCCAATACTTAACGTTCTTATTCTTTTTATACCAAGCCATTCCATGTAAACTACCGGATTAGTCTTTCTGCAAATTCTTCGCTACAAATTCCTCAAAAAACGTTTTCTTATAGTTTCCACCTCCTATTCCTATCTCATAAGACTTAATAAAAATATCATTGGTATCAAAAGAGTCAATCCGTGAAGTATTGACAATATAGGACTTGTTTATCCGGAGAAACTGTTTAGCGGGCAGTTGCTCATGAATATTTTTCAGATTCATCTTAGTAATCACCCGCTGACCTTCCAATTGGAGAATGGAATAATCCTTTAGTCCTTCAATAAAAAGAATATCACTGAAGTTTATCTTGATATAGCGTCGTTCCGATTTGATGAAGATATATTCTTCCTGTATCTCCTCCACTCTTTCGGCTGTTTCCGACAATAACAGTTTATGATATACTATTGCCTTATTGACTGCTTTCAGAAAACGGTTCATTTCAATGGGCTTCACCAGATAATCAATGGCACTTACTTCATAACTATCGAGTGCATATTCCGCATACGCCGTTGTAAAGACAATCAACGTATTCACGGGAATGCTTTGCGCAAATTCTATTCCGGTAATTCCCGGCATCTGAATATCAAGGAAAATCAGATCAACCGTATATTCATTTATATAAGCAGACGCTGCGATAGCATTATTAAAGCTACCCACCAATGTCAGTTGTGGAATCTGCTCCACCAATGACTTCATACCTTTGCGAGCTACCGGCTCGTCATCAACAATAATACAATTCATAAGTTTAGATGTAAGTTGACATTATAAGTTGTTTCTTTATCTTCTATCTGTAGCGTATACCGTGATTCATAAAGTAAATCCAGTCTGCGTTTCACATTGGCCAACCCTATTCCCCCTTCCCGCTTAACAGGAACACGGGGCTTAGAATTTTCGCAACGAAACGTCAACTGTTTATTATGCACAGAAAAATACAAGTGAACATAAGATAAATTGTCGCTATCCAAATTATGTTTCACCGCATTCTCTACAAAAGGGATAAACAATAACGGAGGAATACAGATATTCTCCATATTTCCCTCTTGAAAGATTGTATATTCAAAATGATCCCTTCTCACCTTCTCCAATTCAAGAAAGCTGGTGAGAAACTGTATATCTGCAGTAAGAAATACTTCTCTTCTTGTACTGTCATTCAACTGGTAGCGAAGTAGATTGTCCAGTTTCTCCAATATCTGTGAAGCCTCATCCGGAGCATCCTTTACCAAAATATTGGCATTATTCAGCATATTAAAAAGAAAATGCGGATTGATCTGTTTCTTTAATTGTTGCAATTCTGTCTGTTTAGTCGCCTTCTCCAATTCAAGAATCTTTTTATCGGAGACAACCCAACGGCGGAATAGTTCAAAGCTCGTACAGCCACCTGCACTTAATAGCAGTACTAATACTCCATAAGCAATACTATCAAAAGAAACAGCGTGGTTATCCTGTATACAAAACCCACGAATACCGTATCGTTGATATAATGGAGACAGAAATATAAATCCTAATAATACACTCACTAAATTGACTCCGAGAAACGAAATCCAATAACACCATAACTTGCGCTTGGCCTTATACAGGAAACGGGGCACTAACCAATATATATTCAGATAGATAGGAAATGCAAAAACCAATATACTAACTGGATATGCATATAGGAAACCTTCTCTAGTAAAATCTCCATATACATTCTGAAAGCCCAAAAAGAGTATAATAAATAGCAATAGTAAATTACTGATAAGCCTGAAACGGTCATTTACCAGATTCTTCCCCCAATCGTATACATTCCAGGTATCTTTCATAATTCCAACATTAAACCAATGGTACACAGTGCCTCATCATTATAGCCACTTTTTAATTGATAACCTCCCGGATATAACAAGTCCAATCGTTGCCGTAACTTGTCAAAAGCAGGTGCTACTTGCAGACTTTCCTTTTTTCGCAGACAGTATGTACAAATAAATCGAAGCTGATTCTCTTCCATTTGAAAATCGATCCTTATATTTTCTCCCTTTCCATTCTCTCCACATACAGTTGTCTGAATCACATATTCTATCACAGGCATAAACAATAAAGGAGGAACTTGTATATAACGCACTTCATTCAGGATGTTGACTTCAAAATTAAACTCCGGATTACATAGTTTCTCCAACTTCATATAATCAGTCATAAAATCGATATCATCTCCCAACAATACCTGTTGCCGTTCACTTTCATAAAGTTGGTATCTAAGCAACCGACTTAATTTAAAGATAAGCAATGACGCCTTTTCTCCATCTTCTCCCAGCAAGGTTCGTACCTTATTCAATATTCTCGAAAGAAACTCCGGTTGGAGTTGATCTTTCAAATGATTTAGATCAGTCTGTATGCTAATATTCTCCAATTCATTTAATCGTTGTTGATAGGCCACCCAACGATGCAGAAAAATAGTAAAAGAAAAAGCCAGGAAATAGAGTATCAGTGCCAATGCATTTATCAACAGAAAGAAAGGGAGATCACTGTTTAGTCTTTGCATCTGTTCGGGTATAACATAATATTGCCCTAGAAAACAAATAGCACCAACCATGGCGGTCAGCATAAATCCAACAAGGCAACTCAAATATATGATATACTTTTTATATCTACGCTGAAACAGATAACCGGGAATTAACCAGTAAGTATGCAGATTTATGATTCCCCATAGAATGACAGAAAGTAAAAGACTAACTCCCGTAGAAAGATTTAGCCCTAAACTATCGCTTTCGACAAAAGTGCCTCTGAACACTAAAAAGGAGACTACAAGAAATATCCCAATTTGCTTCAGTAACGTATATAATAGTATCTTAACTGACATCAGGCGATAAAGTTACCATTTTTTTAGAACTTATACTTCATTCCCACCGAAACATACATTGCCGGTTTAAAATATGGATCAGTATCTTTAGACATATCTTCGAAGAAAGCCTTTAAAGTGCGGGTAGTGTAATAAGCTATTCTGCTACACGACACACCGGCAGTAGCAGTGATTGAAAAAGAATTCCCCATACTTACTTCCGGTTGTAAACCTACAATAATGAATTGCTGGGAAAACATAGTATCTTTTCCTTCTCTTTCCAACAATGCCAATGACCCGTTCATCTCTGCCACGATCCTTAGATTCAGATATTTATTCATTTTCATTCCTGCCGATACTTCCATGGCATTCAGCATCGAAACTTTAATTTGATAACGTCCTTCAGTGCTCCAATCAAAATAAATAGCAGGAAATACCATCGGATAACCAAATGTGTTGTTCACAGCCAATCCGGCTCCAAGAGATAAATTGGACTTGAACTGCCGGATGAAAATAACTCCTCCCTGTCCCAGAACATTCTTCAGTTTTACATCAGAAGAGGTATAGACGCCTGCACCGACAGTCGTCAACAAAAGCCATTTTTTGCTGATAGGGCGAATATTGGTTACGCTCAACTGCATATTTATAATTTGATCTATGTCTATGTAAGATTGAAGATTCTTATTATTCATTGCCGTATAGCTTCCTCCTGCCGAAATCATCCAAAGAGTTGGCTGATTTCTTTCATTCATTTTCTGTGATACGGGAATATTGACGTTCCCTTCCACAAAGCACATATCCCCTTTCCCGGGATACTGTCCGTTTTCATCTTTATATCGGGAAGAAGATATATACCCGGTTTTCACAGTAACCTGTGCCTGTATATTTTCAGGAAGTAATAGAAACAAGGCGAACGCACTTAACAAAATAATCCTCATTCTTTTATCAGTTTTAGGGTTTGAATGAGACAAAAGTAGAGTTTTACCGATCTGCGTAGAGAGTTTGTAGACCAAACCCGGCATTAAGTAGACCAAACCTGTAAATTTGTAGCCTGTTTGGTCTGAATGTATTATATAAAAAAATAAAAGACTACCTTTCAACCGAAGATAGTCTTTTATTCATATATCATTTTTTAATTATCCACAATGGAAATACTTATGTACGAGATCTAACATCTCCATCGGCTTTCCTTCCAAATCCGCACGCAATGTTTTATCTTCATAACCACGAAGTCTGCGGATGATACCGTCAATCATTGCCGGGCTGAATACATTATATTGTTCAAAGATTGCCCGTTGTTGTTGCAGACAATCGGCAGAAGCTTCACAGCTATCCGGCAGTTGCGCCAGTGATTTCAGCTTATCTTCGTTTTCTTTCTGATGGATATTCACATTTACATAAGTTTTTTCAGCAATGTCCAGCGCATTTTCAATCTCAAAACCATGACGGCAGGCAACAGCCAAACCAGCCAACAGTTGATACAAATCTGCCGAACCATCCGGAGAGCGCATTTCTACAGTCTGCTTCTGACTGGTGTCAAAATGACTTTCAGCTTCCAACGGATTTGCCAATGTACACATATCTGTTTTTGCAGCCCATCCCAGAGGTACACGCACCAATACGGAACGGTTGCGATCTCCCCAGCAAACGTTGGTAGGTGCTTCCTGATGAGGAACGAGACGGAAATAAGAAGTAGGATTGGTATTTCCGAAGGCAGTAATTGACGGAGCAAGCACCATCATTCCGGCAATTGCCTTGCGTGCTGTTTCCGACAAAACACCGTCTTTCAGCATCTGGTTCTTTCCGTCTTTCATGATACGCATGTGGACATGCAAGCCCGAACCTGCTTTACCTGCCGTAATCTTTGGAGCAAAGGTTACATTGTATCCATATCTAAATCCCAGGTTACGAATCACCCATTTGGCAATCATTAATTGATCTGCTGCCTGCGATACGGGAACCGGCAGGAATTCTATTTCATTCTGCTCATAGATATAACCATCCAGCGTAAAATTACCCACTTCGGAGTGTCCATACTTTATTTGCCCGCCTGTCTGTGCGATGTAAGACATACATTGAGTACGGAACTCATTGAATTTAGCATAAGGGCCCGATTCGTGATAACCACGTTGGTCGGTTGCCTGAAACATACCAGTATCCGGAGCTATTACATAATATTCCAATTCGCCCATTGCCTGAAATTCCATTCCGGTAACTTCTGTAAAAGTTTTGCTTGCTTTGTAAAGAGTGTGTTCTGGTGCACTTTCGAGGGGTTCGCCGTCTTTATTGAAGAAAGAGCACAGCATAGACAGCGTCGGAATCTCGGCAAACGGATCAACGAATGCTGTGCAAAAACGGGGAATTACATAAAGGTCACTACTGCCCGCTTCTATAAATGAGAAAAGACTGGAACCGTCTACCCGTTCTCCACATGTGAGAATAGCTTCCAGATAAGCTTGATTGTTGATGACAAAGTTCAGAGTTTTCAGACGCCCGTCTCCCGCCGGATACATAAAATTAACCATGCGGATATCTTTTTGCTGGATAAATGAGATAATGTCAGCTTTTGTAAACTCTGAAGTTGGTTTTTGAAGGAATGCCACCAACTGGTTAGCATTCATTGATAAATCATAATTCATAATCGGTTGTTTTTCGTTGTTGTATGATTAAAACGGTTTGTTGAATGCCAAAGATAAGGAAAAGATGGAAAATCAAGTAAGAAAAGATTTAATTATTTCTTTGTTATGTTGCATTTATATCTATTCTCCTATTTAAAACGCTTCAGGTCTTTCTTCTCAAAAATCCATTCCGGAGTGTATAGTTTCCCAGTATCCGTTTCGGTCAGCTCGTACCAGGGAGAAAGGTTCCGGCTGGTTGGATTGACCAGGATATGAATCTGTTGGGCAGGCATATAGCTTTGCGCCAGAAGGAATACTTTCTTTCCGGTATTCGGATGAATGGCAATATCCATAACAATCACAGCATGACCGGGTGAACCGCCTTTAATAAAGACATCCCCGGGTTGCAAGGAAGTATAAAGCACAGCTGGGAGCTCACGAGATAAAGAGGCAGTTCCGGCATACATAAAAACCATATCGAGATAGTTACGGAAAGTTTTATAGGAATAATCCACTCCTTTTCCCGAAGCATACCATTGAACCTGATTACCGCTGACTTTTATTCGATTTCCCTCCGCCCATTTCTTGTATTCGGCAGTAAATCCACTTGTGAAGTTGAATTTTATATCTGTATACCGTTTATGTTTCCACAGATATTCCGCCCGCAGGCGTATCACTGCATCGGCACACTGCTGCAAATCACGATTGCCTATCTCCATATCTACGACTGCAAATGCGGCTGCCTGATTGGCTTTTTCTTTTCCATTGTAAAGTAACACTTTACTGCCTTTAGGCAATAATGACAAATTGCGCAAATAAGTTGTAAACGAATTATCGGAGCAGGTCTCTCTAACATATCCTGACGGAGGAGCGATTCTATCTGCAAGCCTCTCCTGTCCCCATGACTGAAAGACTGTGAAAAGTAAGCCTGCACACATTAACAAATACTTCATATCGGTTTTTCTTATTCCATATCCGGACAAATATAAGTAATTATTATGGAAAACGAAGTTGAATGTCTGTTTTTCTCCCGATTGAAGACGCTATCGTCTTAAAAATATGTAATATCGGATTCTGACTAAAACAAAGTGGCCTATACTCTCTTTTTTCTGTAAGAATAGTACGAACTTTGTTTTCCACAAATTATAATAGTGTTTTTATGGAACAGGTGGTAGATTTAGCTTTGCCCGAATACTTTGAAAGAATATCCGCAGAAGCTACCTTTCAGGAGCAATTGTCCGTCATAGATATGGATAACTCCCGTCGTTCACCGGTTCAAGTCAAGCACACAGCTTATTCAGCCGATTTCAAGGGCTATCTCATCATTCATTCTGCTGAATTGAAAAAGGAAATAATGGCTATGACATCCGGCATCCGTCTGCAACAGGCGGGTCAGTTGAAGAAATTACATACCAGGCAAGAGTTGAGTGAGGAAGAAAGCCTGCGTTTGAGAAAACAGGTTGAACTCATTAAAAGTTATATTCCTGATAAAGAACACGTCTACCACTCTTACGTCATCAAGAATCAGATTATAAATCTATTCTTTGACCTTGACAACTGCCGCTGGCATAGGTATGGCGACGGAGAGCTGGGACTATCCCGCAGTGAAACCCTCCGTCAACGGTTCAGGGAATTACTTATGGAAGAATGCCGGATGCACAGAGAAGTCACTTTTTATGCAGACAAACTTTGTGTTACTTCTGATTATTTATCGAAAGTGGTCAGAGAATATGATGGGCAGTCAGCAGCAAAGTGGATTATCAATGCAGTGATTACAGAAGCTAAAATTCTACTTCGTGAACCGGACAAGACGATCAACCAAATCGCAATAGAATTGAACTTCCCGGATCAGTCTACATTCGTGAAGTTCTTTAAAAGGAATACAGGTCTCTCACCATTGGAGTACAAGAAAGGTGAAAAGACAACGAATGGCGTTAGAATTTAAACAGCCCGTTCTCGTCCAGATTAATCGGTAACATTGCCGAATTGGAAGCATATTCTTTAGGGATTATCTGCTCGATACGTTGCAAATCCTCCGGACTAAGGTGAATATCAATCGCTTTCACGGTATCGTGAAGCTGATCGACAGTACGCGAGCCTACCAAAGCCAATATGTCATCCCCCTGCGCCAATACCCATGCAATGGCGAGTTGCGATACAGATACGTTCTTCTCATCGGCCATTTCTTTCAACAGTTCGAGCCGTGAAACGGCTTGCTTTAATTTCTCGGCAGCTTGCGGTGGCATCCGTTGACTCAATCCCGCAACTTTTCCGGCAGGATTGCTACCTCCAATTACTCCATGAAAGAGGTTGGCGAATGTAACCACATCAATACCCAATTCTCGTGCAGTGGGTAGAATCCCCTCTTCAATGTCACGATCCAGCAAGGAATATCGTACTTCAACCAAACTGATAGGATGAACGGCATGCGCCCGACGCAACGTTTCAGCATCTATCTCGGTGATCCCGACACTACGCACATAACCAGCTTTTACAAGATCGGCAACGGCACCAATAGTATCTTCCACCGGGATGTGCGGATTGATACGTGCTGGCTGATAGAGGTCAACATAATCTGTGCCTAATCGTTTCAAGGTGTAAGCCAGATAATTTTGTACGTTCTGCGGACGGACGTCAATACCATAGAACCGATCATCTGGAGTGAGCATTCCACCAAACTTGACGGCGATAAAAATGTCTTCGCGCTTCCGGGTTTTCAAAGCCTCGCGGATCACCAGTTCACTTTCTCCGTGACCATAAAAGTCCCCTGTGTTCAGATACGTAATTCCACTGTCCAGCGCGGCATGTATCGTGTCGACTCCCTGCTGAACGTCAGCCATTCTCATGGCACCCAGTCCGATACGTGAAAGGGTGATACCATTGGTTTCTTTATTCAAATACTTCATTGTTTCTTTTATTATATAGTACTAATTCGATTGCAAATTTCGGATAAATTCCTTCATGATACCAGAGCAATATCCGTTCATTTTTGGTCATTATCCGTCAAGAAGCCTCTTTCTCATGAAATGTCTCAAACATACTGATTATAAAAACCAATTGACTGCCTCAACTGTTTTATTTGAATAGAACTATTAAAACTACCGTCACATGAAAAAGGATATTCTAAAAGACCTGCTGGCAAAGCCCGGAAAGAAACATTTGGTATCGGATTTTGACTCGTCATTCACTGGCGATTTATCCAAACAAGACGCTAAAGAGCAACTGGCAAAGGATATTGAGAAGCTTTCGGAGCTGCAAAGTATGCTTTATGCACAAGACCGGTATTCAATCCTGATTATCTTTCAGGCGATGGATGCTGCAGGAAAAGACGGGACTATCAAGCATGTGATGTCCGGCATTAACCCACAGGGATGCCAGGTGTATTCGTTCAAACAACCGTCTGCTGAAGAACTGGACCATGATTATCTCTGGCGTATCAATCGCTCTCTCCCGGAAAGAGGACGAATCGGCATTTTCAACCGTTCGCACTACGAAGATGTGCTGATTGCCAAAGTGCATCCGGAAATTATTCTATCCAACAAGTTACCAGGTGTCGAAACCATAAATGACATTGATCCCGACTTCTGGAAGCGTCGTTATCGACAGATCAACGATTTTGAACGCTATCTGACGGAGAATGGAACGATTGTCCTGAAATTCTTTCTCAATGTATCGAAAGCCGAACAGAAAAATCGATTCATGGAGCGACTGGACGATGCATCTAAAAACTGGAAATTCTCTTCGGCGGACATCAAAGAGCGTCAATTCTGGGAGGACTATATGAATGCTTATGCCGATGTACTGACGGAGACATCAACGGAACTGGCTCCATGGTATATAATCCCTGCCGATAATAAATGGTTCATGCGTTACGCAGTAGGACGAATTATTTGTGACCGGATGCAGCAATTGGATTTACATTACCCCAAACTGTCGAAAGAGGGATTGGAGAAGCTGGAAGAGTGTAAGAAAAGTGTATCAAACATTAACTTTTAAATCACTTGCGCTTATCCTTTTTTATTCTAACTTTGTAGAAAGACCTACATAAAGAACCAAAATTGATAAGCTTATGGACATCCAAACTTTTATTCAAAATTTCAGAGAGGCATTCGGAAAAAATGCTGAATTGCCTCTTGTTTTCTGGTACTCGGACGAGCAAAAAGGAGAAACAGAAAAGATAAACGGTTGCTTCTTCAAAGGTATGAAGACGGTAAGAGATGGTGGTATTATCAGCCTGAATGCTGAAAACATCGGTTGTGGCGGCGGTAAATTCTATACTGGCTTCACCGAAATGCCAGAACGTGTACCGACTTTCGTTTCGCTCAAAGAGAAATACAAACAGACTCCTGAAATGGTCATCGACTTTATACAGCAAATCGGAGTTCCCCGAACAGAAAACAAGTATCTTCATTTTGCACGTATAGATAAGGTAGAAAGCCTTGAAGAAATAGAAGGTGTCGTATTTCTGGCAAATCCGGATATGCTTTCGGGCTTGACCACTTGGGCTTTTTATGATAATAACGCAGCAGATTGCGTCGTTTCTACCTTTGGTTCCGGCTGTAGTGCTGTAGTGACGCAAGCCACGATAGAAAATCGTAAAGGAGGCAAACGCACTTTCCTCGGTTTCTTCGACCCATCGGTTCGCCCTCATTTCGAAGCTGACAAACTAAGCTATACCATACCTATGTCCAGATTTAAAGAGATGTATGAGACGATGCGCCAAAGTTGTCTATTCGATACGCATGCATGGGGAAAGATTAAAGAAAGAATGAACGGATAATCTCCCATAACGAAATTGCATATCATTATACAATTATCGGGACATTAGGTATGCTTATTCCGAACATACAAGGCTTCTCTTTCGTTGTTATAGGAAGAAACTGCCACTTGATACTGACAATTCATTATCAAGACAGATATTTTCTGAATATCAATCCCTGCCTGTCCTATTTTGTTTCCCAGTGTGGAACTTATAGTTTCACGCTTTGAAACCATCAGTTTCACACCGAGAAACCATTAGTTTCATGCCGGGAAACTAAAAGTTTCAAGCGCCTGAAACTTTCTTTTCCTACAGGATTAAAATAATATATCAGTCGGATTAAACCTTTTATCTGGAGAAAAGTCTTATTATTAATATATTATCGTTCTATTCAACATTAAAGTATCAACGAAAATGGAAACATCCGTCAAACTCTATTCGCTGAAACACAGCAATGTGAAAACCTACCTGTTCGCCTTACTATTTGTAGCGGGTAACATTGCACTTCCACAATTATGCCATCTTGTACCTTATGGTGGTCCTACCCTGTTACCTATTTATTTTTTCACGCTGATTGCGGCTTATAAATATGGTTTTCTTGTAGGATTATTGACTGCTATTCTTTCACCAGTCATCAATCATTTATTGTTTGCCATGCCCTCGGAAGCGGTACTTCCCATCCTATTAATCAAATCGTCCTTACTCGCCGGAGCTTCAGCTCTTGCAGCACGTACTATAAAATCGGTTTCATTACTGGCCATTCTTGGTGTCGTACTCACTTATCAGGTCATAGGCGTTGCATTTGAATGGGCCATCGTCGGAAGTTTCTACGAAGCAGTACAGGACTTCCGTATCGGTATTCCGGGAATGTTACTGCAATGGTTCGGCGGATACGCCCTCCTGAAAGCAATTGCCAAACTCTAAACTAATATAGAAAGATGGACAGAAGGGATTTTTTAAAAACAGTAGCTATCACCGGAGCCGCCTTGACTATACAGCGTTCGGAGGCTATGGAGGTGTTAACTCAAACAATCAATAAAGCAAACGGAAGCAATCCTGATCTGGTGGCCGTTATGGGCGGAGAACCCGAAGAGATGTTCCGCCGTGCCATAAGCGAACTGGGGGGTATGAAGCAATTCGTGAAACCGGGACAGAAAGTGGTTGTAAAACCTAATATCGGTTGGGATAAAGTGCCGGAACTGGCAGGAAATACGAATCCGAAACTGATTGAAGAAATCGTCAGACAATGTTTTGCCGCCGGAGCTAAAGAAGTGGTCGTGTTCGACCATACTTGTGACGATTGGCAGAAATGCTACAAAAACAGTGGTATTGAAGCTGCTGCCAAAAAAGCCGGAGCCAAAGTAATGCCTGCACATCTGGAGTCGTATTACAAACCAATTGATCTGCCAAAAGGCAAAAAGATGAAGAAAGCCAAAGTGCACGAAGCGATTCTGGATTGTGATGTATGGATCAATGTTCCTATTCTGAAGAATCACGGAGGTGCCAATCTGACTATCTCCATGAAAAATCACATGGGGATTGTGTGGGATCGCGGATTCTTCCACCAGAACGATTTGCAACAATGCATCGCAGATATCTGTACATTACAGAAGAAAGCTGTACTCAACGTAGTAGACGCCTACCGGATCATGAAAACAAACGGTCCCCGGGGACGCTCTGCATCCGATGTTGTACTGGCAAAAGGATTGTTTATCTCACCGGATATTGTAGCCGTGGATACGGCTGCTGCCAAGTTCTTCAATCAAGTACGTGAGATGCCACTGGATACAGTAGGACATCTCGCCAATGGGGAAGCATTGAAAATAGGAACCATGAACATTGACAAATTGAATGTCAAGCGAATTAAAATGTAAAACAACCATGTTAAGAAGGCTACGTATTGGAATATCAGCACTTTTATTTGTGCTGATTTCTTTCTTTTTTCTCGATTTCGCAGAAATATTACCGAACAGTTTTCATCGGCTGGCACATTTGCAATTTATTCCAGCCATCCTTTCACTAAGTATAGGTATCTTATTATTTCTCATTGTGTTAACGCTTTTATTCGGGCGTGTATATTGTTCTACAATCTGCCCTATGGGTATCTTGCAGGATGTGATTGCACGAATTTCCAAAGCAACGGGAAAAAAGAAAAAAAGATATAGTTACAGTCCTGCAAAAAACAAATTGCGCTGGGGTGTGCTCGGACTGACAGTGGTCGGGTTTCTATGTGGATTTACATTTATTGTTGGTTTGCTCGATCCGTACAGTGCGTATGGACGTGTGGTAGTGCACATATTCAAACCTATCTATATGCTGGGGAATAATCTGCTGGAATCACTCTTTGCCAGATTTGACAATTATACATTTTATCAGGTAGACACCTCCATCTTGAGCATTTCTTCCCTTCTCATCGCTATTATTACTCTTGCAGTCATCTTTGTAATGGCATGGAAACATGGACGGACATGGTGCAATACGATTTGTCCCGTAGGAACAATATTGGGGTTATTGAGCCGATTTTCATTATTCAAAGTCCGTATTGATACTGCCAAATGTAATGGATGCGGGCTTTGTGCCACCAAATGCAAAGCAGCTTGCATCAATAGTAAAGAACACGCTATTGATTATAGTCGTTGTGTAGATTGTTTCAACTGTTTGGGAGTATGCAAACAAAAAGCATTAGTTTACGCCCCTTCTTTAAAAAAACAGTCTGATGTAGAAACTTCTGCACCATCATCACCGGATTTGGATTCATCTAAACGCCGTTTTTTGGTTGCCGGTCTTGTTACTGCCGGAGCACCCCCCAAACTCATCTCCCAAGCCAAGGAATCTGTAGCAAGCTTGGAAGGTAAGAAGGCATACAAAAAGGAAAATCCGATCACTCCTCCGGGGTCTATCAGTCGGGAACACTTCCAACAGCAATGCACATCCTGTCATCTTTGTGTCAGCAAATGCCCTTCTCATATCTTGAAACCGGCTTTTATGGAATATGGCTTGGCAGGCATGATGCAACCTACTGTTAGCTTTGAGAAAGGATTTTGTAACTTTGACTGTACTGTCTGTGGAGATGTCTGTCCCAATGGAGCAATTCTTCCCATAAATGTAGAGCAAAAACATCTTACACAAATGGGATATGTTGTTTTCATCGAGGAAAATTGCATTGTTTATACTGATGGAACCAGTTGCGGAGCCTGCTCCGAACACTGCCCCACACAAGCAGTAGCGATGGTGCCGTATAAGGACGGATTGACGATTCCTCATGTAAATAAAGAAATATGTGTAGGTTGTGGAGGATGTGAATATGTTTGCCCAGCCCGTCCATTCCGTGCCATCTATATCGAAGGAAATCCCGTACAAAAAGAAGCAAAACCATTCAAAGAAAGCGAAGAGCACAAAGTTGAGATAGACGATTTCGGATTCTGACCGGCATGGTGCCGGAGCAGAGTTTCCATCCGTGTTTTATGTTCTATGACGGTTTATTTCAAATGTGAACAAGACAGATGGTATGGATTTAAAAAAAACTATCCATTATATTCCTCCTACTTTCAATAAATTCACTAAATTCGTGGCGAACTAAAGAAAGCAATTCATGGAGGTATTCACAAATAACTGGAATAGCCGGAAATATCAGATTGGCTATGCACTAAGCGGAGGATTTATTAAAGGATTTGCCCATTTGGGAGTCATGCAAGCTCTTTTGGAACATGATATTAAACCGGAAATCATCTCTGGAGTAAGTGCAGGGGCACTTGCAGGTGTCTTTTACGCGGACGGCAACGAGCCGCACAAAGTACTTGATTATTTCTCCGGACATAAATTCCAGGATTTAACCAAACTGGTGATTCCCAAGAAGGGACTATTTGACCTCTGTGAATTTATTGATTTTCTCCGGACTAACTTAAAAGCAAAAAATCTGGAAGAGCTACAACTTCCCCTGATTATCACAGCAACTGACCTCGATCACGGTCGCATGGTTCACTTTCATCGGGGAAGCATAGCGGAACGGGTCGCCGCTTCCTGCTGTATGCCTGTCATGTTTTCTCCGGTCAACATAGACGGCACTAACTATGTGGATGGAGGATTGATGATGAATCTTCCGGTCTCTACCCTGCGCAGGGTTTGCAATAAAGTGGTAGCTGTCAACGTAAGTCCCATCATGGCACAGGATTACAAAATGAATATTGTAAGCATTGCTATGCGTTCATTCCATTTCATGTTCCGCGCCAATACCTTTCCCGAAAGAGAAAAATGCGATTTATTAATCGAACCATACAACCTATACGGGTACAGTAACACCGAACTGGAAAAAGCTGAAGAAATCTTCGGGCAAGGCTATAATACAGCTAACGAAGTACTTAGTCAACTGTTGGAAGAAAAGGGGAAAATATGGAAATAATCTCCTATCCATCAGAAACAAGAATGAATACGAATATTAATAATCTACTCTATATGAATGACGAAAATAAAATAATTATCTACCAAGTATTCACCCGCCTGTTTGGAAATAACAACAACCACTGTGTCTACAATGGAGACATTGCCACCAATGGTTGCGGGAAAATGGCTGATTTCACGCTCAAAGCACTTGGTGAAATCAAGAAATTAGGTGCTACACATATATGGTATACAGGCATCATCGAGCATGCCACTCAAACGGACTATCGCCGTTATAATATCAGTCCGGATCATCCTGCTATTGTGAAAGGAAAAGCTGGTTCTCCGTATGCTATCAAGGATTATTATGATGTAGATCCTGACTTGGCTAACGACGTGCAAGGACGTATGAAAGAATTTGAGAATCTGGTACATCGCACACATCGCACAGGTCTGAAAGTAATTATTGATTTTGTACCTAATCACGTAGCACGCCAATATCACTCGGATGCACAACCGGACGGTACGACCGAATTGGGAGCTAACGATGACTCCAGCCAATCTTTCAGCCCATATAATAATTTCTATTATATTCCGCAAGCGGAACTTCATGCCCAGTTTGATATGAAAGACGGTGCAGCAGAGCCTTACCGGGAATTCCCGGCGAAAGCTACCGGTAACAATCGTTTTGATGCTACTCCCAATATCACCGACTGGTATGAAACAGTGAAATTAAACTATGGAGTGGATTATCAGAATGGCGGTACCTGCCACTTCTCCCCGACTCCGGATACTTGGATAAAGATGCTGGACATTCTTCTTTTCTGGGCATCAAAAGACATTGACGGTTTCCGCTGCGACATGGCCGAAATGGTTCCTGTTGAATTCTGGGAATGGGCTATTCCTCAAGTAAAAGAGGCTTATCCTGAAATACTTTTCATCGCAGAGGTTTACAATCCAGGTGAATACCGTAACTATCTGTTCCGCGGCAAGTTTGATTACCTGTATGATAAGGTAGGGCTGTATGACACGTTACGCAATGTAGCTTGTGGATATGAATCTGCATCCGCTATCACTCATTGCTGGCAAAGTCTGAATGGAATAGAGAAAAAGATGCTCAACTTCCTGGAGAATCACGACGAGCAACGTATCGCTTCTGATTTCTTTGCCGGCAACCCGCGTAAAGGAATTCCCGCACTGATCGTTTCCGCCTGTATGAACACTAATCCTATGATGATCTACTTCGGTCAGGAGTTTGGAGAACTGGGCATGGATAGTGAAGGATTTAGCGGAAGGGACGGACGGACTACTATATTCGATTATTGGAGTGTAGACAGCATACGACGCTGGCGCAACGGAGGTAAATTTGACGGGAAGATGCTTACTGAAGAGCATAAACACCTCTACTCTATCTACCAAAAAGTACTGACGATTTGTAATGAAGAGCAGGCAATCAGCAAGGGAGTATTCTTTGATTTAATGTATGCCAATATAAACGGATGGCGTTTCAATGAGCATAAACAATATACTTTTATGCGAAAATATAAAAATGAGATTCTGTTTTTCATTATTAATTTCGACAGTCAACTGGTAGATGTTGCTATCAATGTGCCTTCACATGCTTTCGACTTTTTACAGATTCCTCAAATGGAATCTTATCAGGCCACTGATTTGATGACGGGCGCTAAAGAAGAAATCAGTCTATTACCTTATAAACCCACGGATGTTTCGGTAGGAGGCTATAACGGAAAGATTTTAAAGATTACTTTTTAAATAAAAAGACTAAGATCTGTATACTCTTCATCCCTCGGTCACTTATGAATGACCGGGGGATTATTTTATGCACATCACTCAAACAAATATTCTCAAAGGCTGTTTAGGTAGATAAATAATCCTCTAAACTCAAAGCTTATGAAGAAATTTATGATTTGTGCAATCGCATTGTTTCTGCTATTATCTACATCTGTCTTTGGAGATACCCCTCCCGGCAATGTACAGTCGACTTTCAAGAAAATGTATCCTAAAGCAAATGGCGTCGCCTGGTCACAAGACGACGGATATTATTGTGCCAACTTTGCAATGAACGGATTTACTAAAAATGTATGGTTCAACGTTCGGGGACAATGGGTGATGACGCAGACTGATCTTGTCAGTCTCGACCGGCTGACCCCAACAGTCTATAATGCCTTTGTATCCGGCCCATACGCAAATTGGGTGGTAGATAATGTGACAATGGTGGAGTTTCCCAAATGGCAGGCTATTATAGTAATTAAGGTAGGGCAAGATAATGTCGACATCAAATATCAGTTATTCTATACTCCACAAGGGGTATTGCTCAAAACGCGCAACGTTAGTGATATGTATGATATTCTCGGGCCAAGTACCTTTCTGGAAAACTAGGAACTGAATTATATAATAGGGTAATAAACGAGAAAGCCCCCGCAGATATTCAATAATATTTGCGGGGGCTTCTTGATTTAAAGATAAAATTATTTTTTCTTTCTAAGTACTACAGCGGTACGGGCAGGAATATAGAGTTTCAGCCACTCTTTCTTTTCCTTCTTGTACAGCGGATCGGTAATAGTGAAGTGCACGACAGAGTCGTCTGCTAAACCATTTCCTCCAAATGCTACATCGTCGGTGTTCAGTATCACTTCATAAGCTCCCGGAGTTACCAGGAATCCATAATCAGTGAATGACTGCTTTGGATTAAAGTTAAAGACAAATATAAGGTCTTTCCGTTCGTATGCCAATACCTGATCGCCATCATTATGCCATATTTCCTGAACAGGTGTTGCCTGGAAATCTTTCACACTCTTGAGAACTTTCAGCATTTCTTTATCAAAATCACCCATATAGTGATAGGTCAGATTTTTGTTGTCCACCAAATCCCATTGGCGGCGGGCATATTTGCACGACCATCCGTTACCTTCACGCGGGAAGTCAATCCATTCGGGATGCCCGAATTCATTTCCCATAAAGTTCAGATAACCTCCGTTGATAGTCGAAGAGGTCAGCAGGCGGATCATTTTATGCAAAGCAATACCACGGTTGACAACATAATTTTCGTCTCCCTTCTGCATGTGCCAGTACATATCGGCATCAATCAGGCGGAAGATAATCGTCTTATCTCCTACTAATGCCTGGTCATGACTTTCTGCATACGAAATGGTCTTTTCATCCTGGCGACGGTTGGTTACTTCCCAGAACATGCTGGAAGGCTTCCAGTCTTCATCGATCTTTTCTTTGATTGTCTTGATCCAGTAGTCCGGAATATTCATGGCCATACGATAATCGAAGCCGTAACCGCCATCTTCTACTTTGGCAGCCAGTCCCGGCATACCGGAAACTTCTTCGGCAATGGTTATCGCCTTCGGATTTACCTGATGAATCACTTCATTAGCCAGTGTCAGGTAACAAATCGCATTATCATCCTGATGACCGTTGAAATAATCTCCGTAGTTACAGAAAGCTTCACCCAGTCCATGGCTGTAATATAACATAGAAGTCACTCCATCAAAACGGAATCCGTCAAATTTATATTCTTCCAGCCAGTACTTGCAGTTTGACAACAGGAAGTGGATCACTTCATTCTTGCCATAATCAAAGCAGAGAGAGTCCCAAGCCGGATGTTCGCGACGAGCGCCCGGATAAAAATACTGATTCGGATCACCGGCAAAGTTTCCTAGTCCTTCTACTTCATTCTTCACTGCATGTGAATGAACGATGTCCATAATCACAGCAATACCCATCTCATGAGCAGCATCAATCAATGCTTTTAGTTCATCGGGGGTACCAAAACGCGAAGAGGCAGCAAAGAAACTGGATACATGATAGCCGAAGCTTCCATAATATGGATGTTCCTGAATAGCCATAATCTGGATACAATTATATCCTTCTTCAGCAATACGAGGAAGTATTTTCTCGCGGAATTCGTTATATGTGCCCACTTTTTCCTCCTGCTGTGCCATTCCGATATGACATTCATAAATCAACAGCGGATTCGTGTCGGGCTTAAATGTTTTCTTCTTGAATTTATAGGGGTTCTCCGGAGCCCAGACTTGTGCACTGAATATTTTGGTCTGTTCATCCTGTACCACACGTGTAGCCCACGCAGGAATACGTTCGCCTTGTCCGCATTCCCAATATACATTCAGTTTGTAGAGATCGCCATGATGAATGGCATCCGCCGGCAGGTTGATTTCCCAAATGCCATTCTTTTGTTTTTTCAGCTTGTAGGCAGCTTTTTCCTCCCAATTATTAAATGTACCCACCATATAAATATGAGTAGCATTAGGAGCCCATTCACGGAAAGTCCACCCCTTATCGGTGCGATGCAATCCAAAATAAAGATACCCCGATGCAAAATCTGAAAGGGTTTGTTTTCCCTTATTCGTCAATTCAGCTTCTTTGTCTAATACATGCTGATGGCGTCCGGTGATAGCACCGGCAAAAGGCTCCAGCCAGGGATCGTTTTTTACGAGATTAAGTGTCTTTTCCATATCAGAATTGAATTAGGATTATGCTTTTACTTTTACGATTACTTTCTTCACACCATCTGGAGTGATACCGGGAGCATGACCGTCTTGCGGGAAAAAGATAGCAAACATTCCCGGTTTTACGGCAACGTATGTTTCTGCTAATCCTTCGAAGAAAGTAATATCTTTTTCCTCGTTGTAAGGTGCATCTGCCGGAACACAGTCTTTAGCAGCAGTATACCCCATTATTTCTGTTCCCGACAATGGGATTTGAATATCAATAAATTCGTTATGAGTTTCCAGTTTGGCTTCCTCTTTTGTTTTAGGTTTGGTTTGTGCAATATTCACCAACAGATCTTTTCCTTTCAGTTCTGTCTTACCAACTTCCATGGCTTGGAGGTCATGAGACTTCAAGAATTCAATAGCCTGTGCAAACAGAGGGTTTAAAGACGCATATTTCTCCAGATTTTCTAAAGTATCTACTACCATATAAGTTAAATTTTAAAGTTTATATTCTAGGCATTATTTATTCAAAATCATCAATCGTATAATTTATAAAATCGGCAAACCGTTTGAATTGCCGGAACACTTTGTCTATCTGTTCCAACATATCCGGTCGGGTAAAGAAGTCATCTGGAACATTATAAGAGCAAACATATTCTTTACATTTCAAATAATCAATGTACTTGAAATCTTTCGGAAAACCTTTCGGAGCTGTTTTCAGAAAATCCTCTCCTATCACCGGGAAGTATTTCTTAAACTCCGGATCTTCTACGATCGCAACAAACTCTTCGATATTATCATAGATAGATTGTCGCACTGCTTTCAGGATATTGGTAGGCAGACACAGGCTTCCTCCGGCAAGCATAGAACCATCCGGCTGCAAGTGTACATAATATCCACAATGATCGGACTTCTTTCCTTTGGCATTGATATAACCTCCGAAATGTATTTTATAAGGTGTTTTATCCGCAGAGAAGCGGGTATCCCGGTAAATACGATAAGTACAGTCTTTGGGCTGAATCCCCCGGATAGTTTCATCAAACAGGGAAATACGGGCGATCACTGTTGCCAAAAAGTTGTCGAACTCGACACGGGCTGTTTCATATTCTGCCTTATGCTCATTAAACCACTCACGATTATTATTCGCGGAAAGATCTTTTAAAAACTGAAAGATAACGGGTATGTTCATCTTTATCATTTTCTATTATTACTCTACAAACGTACAAATTTTATTTCATATAAACTACAAAAGGGGGTAAAAGGACATAAAAAAAGCATCGGTCTGGTAAAACCGATGCTCTAACACATTTATCAAAAAAACAGACTCTTCTGTCTCTGACGTACTTTAGCTTTCACAAGTGAAGTACAATCTCTTTAATTAATCTTATATCTAATACTATGAAAAACACATAAATATAACAGTACAAAAGAGACTTTTGTTCAGCAGTTCTCTGTATATTTCAGTTAATTATAGTTTATAGAATTAAATGTTTCTCATTTATAGGCAATATAATGTGTTTCCAGTCAATCATTGCATTGAATAACATGATATGGGAATAGTCTTTCAAACATATTTGCGGAATGTCTTTCTCAACAATGAGCTGCCTGTCCAGAAATTCGCTTCGTTTCGTCCCACGGAGTAACGGATGAGCCGGTGTGAACCAGGTATGTCCGTCATAGAGAGCAACATTAGCTATAGAGGTATCTGTCAGATAGCCATTTCTCACAATTAAAATATCATCCGCCATTCCTCTTTGAGCGTACAAGGCATTCAGTTCTTCCCGATACGCACTTTTATAAGTATAATCAATGGTATCAGACACAACCAAATGCAAAGAAGATACCTGTCGCATCTGATAGGGCGCATACGTAACTTCTTCCACTTCTTTTCCATATACAATCCGGCATTTATGAATTCCATTTAAAGTTGGCGGAGATATAAATTCCCGTAAATCCAGCGGAGTGCTGTCTTTCCAAAAAGCTGCACGGGTTTTATTAAAGCGTTCTGTGTGATAATCAAGATTATAAATCTGTCCATCCTCTATCCGGATAGTCTCAATAAATGGGTACATATACTTTTTGTTTCATTTCATTATACTCGCTTTCCACATCACTCTGGCAGGTGATCCCACCTCCACTTTTAAAATACATCTTCTCTCCTTCCTGTTCTACAAATCGTATCATAACGGCACTATCTAAATCAATGCCATCAGAATATCCCATAACTCCCGTATAAAATCCTCTGTCGTAGGTTTCAGCTTCCTGAATAATCTGCATCGTTTTTCTCTTTGGAGCACCGGTAATAGAACCGGCTGGTAATAGCCTGAAAATAATATCTCCCAAATGCTCCTGATAATTTTCAGGCAATATACCCTGAATTTCAGAACTCGTCTGGAAAATGACTCCCCGATTAGTCTGTAACCTGTCCATATACCGATACCGGGAAACTGACACCCGGTTGGCAACCATACTTAAATCATTACGAATCAGATCTACAATGGTAGCATGTTCGGCAGTCTCTTTCGGATCATTCATCAATAATTGAGCAGCAGAGGGAATTGAAGCATCAATGGTTCCCTTCATCGGATATGAGCTAATTTTTCCTTGATGAATTCTAACAAATATTTCAGGAGAGAAAACCGTAAAACGATCTTTAATCCATAGCTTATAAATCGCTTTTGAATGAAAATAAATATCTTTCAGAGTGAGATTGGTTTCTACCGGAGTGCGACACGTCAAATTCGTAAGGAAACTATTTCCTGCCAGGATGTTCCGTCGCACGATATTAAACGAACGTTGATAAGAAGAGAAAGATTCTGCGAAAGGCTGCCAATGTAGTGAAGGCACTGTTTTTGCGGAGTAAGTAGCTATATCATCTTCAGCCGATATAATCTGATTGGTAAATCCATTCAAATTATACAAAACTTCAGCGGAATCAACAGCGGCAACCTCCTCTATATAAGATACATCTTGTAGATAATTTATAATGAAAATGAAAGGACGGTGGAGTTGTCCCAACTGGTTCATTCGTTTAATAGCCTGTTCCTTATTATATAAGTGCATATAAAATACTTCTACGTTTAGGGAAGGCAAATGTACACAAAAAGTATAGATTAGAAAAAGATAGCAATAAAAAAGGGTTGTCCGACGTGTCATATCGGCAACCCTTTATCATTTATAAAATTGGTCAAATTACTTCATAACAGCTTTCACTTGAGGAAGCATCTTCTTCACATTTTCATTTTCCGGAGAGATCTTAGCAGCTTCTTCCAGATAGTCTAATGCTTCTTTAAATCTACCATCAGCTTTTTCTTTTTCTGCAGCATATTTATCTGCATCAGAATTTGCCAAAGGAGCAGCTTTCTTCAGGATATTAGCGCCATCATTATAGCACAGAACTCCTAAACTGTACAATGCATTTGTTTTATATTGCTTGTGATCCAAAGGAATTACTTTCTTAAAACAATCTTCAGCTTCTTCTGCTTTTCCTGCTTTCTGTGCTGCAAGTCCTGCTTTTAGATAATGAAGACCATAATTCTTCACCATTGTCTTATTCTTAGGATCGACTTTCAGCCCTTCTTCTAATGTAGCTACATATTCAGCAGTCTTCTTTTGTGCATCTAAAGCCAAAGCTTTACGAGCATACGCATTTCCTATATTAAATTTTTTCTGAATAGCAATATCGAAAAAGGTCACGGCTTCCGCATACTTTTTCACTTCGTCTGCTGCTATACCACAATAGTAAGCTGTTGCAGAATCCTGATTATTAGTCTGTTTCAGATATTCGCTGAACTTCGCATACGCTACTGGATAATTTTTAGCATTAAATGCATCATTTCCTTCTTTTTTCAATTGCTCTGGGGCGGTTTGTGCAAAAACATTAGTCACTACAATACAAAATGCAAATAAAAAAATCAATTTCTTCATAACTTTATGTGTTTTTTAGTTGTTTATCGTTCAAAAGTAGAAGTTATAATAGAAAAACACAACCGTATTTTATTTTTTTGACCTTTTTGAAACCTATATAACGTTCGTTATTCTTCGTAAAAATGACGTTTTCCTATTCATTCCTCCCCAATCATATAAGTAAACAAAATATTTCTCTTTTATAAATTACTGATTCATAGCCATAAAGAAAAATATGAATAAAAAAGTGCCGGAAAGTTTTTGAGTTTTCATAAAAAGCACTACCTTTGCATCCGCAAATAAGGCTGGTTCCGTAGCTCAGCTGGATAGAGCAACGCCCTTCTAAGGCGTGGGTCCTGCGTTCGAATCGCAGCGGAATCACTTAGCAGAAAGGCTGATTATCAAATGGTTAATCAGCCTTTTTACTTTTCTAATTAGCTGCTATTGATTAAAAAAAACGAGAAAACTCTCACTTTTGAGCAATTTACCTTGTCGAAATCTTGTCCGAGTGTTTTCTCTAAATTTTGAAACTATGGCAACAATCAGATTAGCTCTAATCCCAGCAAAGGTGTTAAGTGATGGATCTCACAAAATTTGTATAGCCATCCATCACAAAGAAGAAACAAAGTACATTGTCACTCGATTCAAAGTCGACAGTCTTTCACAATTCAAAAACGGGCAAGTAGTCAAACGTCCAGACGCAGCACTAATCAATACCAAACTACGTAATATACTCAATGAATACCAAGAGAAACTTGACAGCATCAAATGCATTCAGGGTTCCTTTGGGGTCAGCCCAAAAAAACTTCTATTTTTAATTATGACTGCACTGATAGTAGTTGGATGTAGTAAAAGTGATGAAGAAAAAAGTGACATTCAGGAAATTTGGCTAAATGGATACAAAGCTCTTACTCCAGAGTCTGATTACGAAAATATTTCCACCACATTTTTATTATTTAAGGCTGACAACAATGAGGAATTTGATGTGAAAAAGCAAACTTTTTCAGGGAATATACTTGATTATCAAAAAATACAAGATGAAACTTGGAATTTGCTGTCAAAATCAAAAATTAAAAAGAAAGATGGTAGCATAGTTGATGCTACTTATTCTATATTTGCCTCGTCAATAAAGGAAACATATACTTCCGCTAAAGTAAAGATTGGTAAATATTTTATGGTAGCAATATATAGCGACTCTAAAACAGGATATCATTGGCTATATTCAAATAAATATGCTTGTCAATATGTTGACATACCATATCGATATAATCCATGGGACTATTCTGTGGTTTTCCCATGTGATTTGCATAATTATGGAAAGATAGAATGGGTTTCATGGAATCAAACTCCTTATCCATATGAGTTTGAATTTTCAAAATAGGTCCATCTGCCGAAAACATTTAAAATCAGCAATACTCATTTCAAATCGGACTCTCTATAAAATAGAGCAATTTCTCAAGCTCTGAAAATAAAATATAGATACCTCTAACACTTTACTGTATCTGTTTCAAATTGCTAATAATAAAGCGATGAATTCAAATTCATCGCTTTATTATTAGCCCTAGATGGAAATATTTCCTTTACTCTTTTGTATTCTCATCCCCCATTATACCTGATGAAGAATTATCAGGAGCCTGATCTATCAAATCCATAAACTGATCCAGTTTAGGAGTTATAATAATCTCGGTCCGGCGGTTACGAGCTTTTCCTTCTGCCGTATCATTACCGGCTACCGGATTAAATTCACCTCGACCGGCAGCAGTCAGGCGTTTGGGATTTATACCATAAATATTCTGTAATGCCTGAACAACAGATGAAGCACGCAACGCACTCAAATCCCAATTATTACGTATATTCGTACGAGATATCGGATCGGTATCTGTATTTCCTTCTACCAGAACATCATAATCTTTGTAGTCCTGAATGATTTTGGCTATTTTACTAAGCACAGCCTCTGCTTTATTGCTAATTTCATAACTTCCTGATTTATAAAGCATGTTATCTGCTAAGGAAATATATACAACACCTTTCAATACCTTAATATCCAAGTCACGCATCTCTTCACGGGTAAGCGAACGGGTAAGTTTATTGACCATTACGAGATTCAAAGAGTCTGATCTATTCTTTTCTTTAACCAAATGCTGGATGAAACGGTTTGAAGCATTGATCTCATCTATTAACTTACCCATATTCATATTCCCTTGAGAGCTCTGTGTAAGACTCTTATTCAAGATGCTTTGCATATCGGACAAGCTCTTGCGTAACTCACTATTATTCCGCTGCGCTTCGGCAAGTCTCTCCTCAAGACTTGTTGAACGTGCCTGATTTTCTCTTAGCTGCAATTGACTTTCCTGATATTCTTTTTGCAACTTTGTATAATCAGTTTTTAAACCTTTAAATTGCTTCTGACTTACACAACTCGCCAATACTATACATCCTGTCAGTACTAACAACGGTCGAAAAAGATTCTTCATAACTCTATTATTTTAATTACTAACTTTTTAAGTGACCAACTGCAGCCGTTTCCACAACAATTGCGTAAATCGGTTGGTTATGAACACATTTATCGAGATAAAGCTCGAACGACCTTATAACATTTCAAAAGAACGAAAAGTTTAGTATGTAAATAAAATCTGTTTTTATCAGAGTTTGATCCATCCTGCCAAGTTATCCAACTTAATTTTATAAATTTGCACCATACTAAAACATTACTGCGTGAAAAACAAACGTTGGATTTATTTAGCAATTACTTCCGCAATTATAGTGTTAGGATTGGCTTCCCGAAAACATGGTGATATATTGCCCGAATTTATCGCAGAGTATTCAGGCGATACGCTTTGGGCAGCCATGGTGTATTGTGGAATACGCTTTCTTTTCCCGTCATTATCTATACTCAAGACCATTGTTATTTCCTTATTATTTTCTTATTGTATAGAAATTAGCCAACTATACCAAGCAGACTGGGCAAATACTGTACGAAACACCACACTTGGAGCATTAATCTTTGGACATGGTTTTCTATGGTCAGATATGATCTGTTATACTGTTGGAGTATCATTATCCGCTGTTATAGATTCAGGAAGGATTATTATCTCCCAAAAGAGAAACCCCTAGAAAAAAGCACTGCAAACCTACTTTGTTTACAGTGCTCTTTCCGATTAGCATTTAAACTACCTATCACAATCTACAATGAAAACTATCGCTCAAAGGTAACTTCTTATTAGTGGAAACAACCTTTATTTCATTTTCACCAGGTTCTAGTTCCACATTTTTCCATTCCAGAATAGCATACGAATCCGGTATTGCTTTACCATAACTCTTACCGTTTACAAACAATTCGGCTCCTGACAGATTCGTGAAAGCAGTAATTGTTTGCAAATGTTGTGTACGTACTGTGTTACGTTTGCCTGTTAAATAAAGCATTGGTTCTTCCCTATTCCAGTTGGCCTTATAGAAGTAGAAAGCATCTTTACGAACTTTCCGGTCGAAGGTAACCAAACCTTTATCATTAATTCCGGGACGGTCTCCTTCAGTGCGATGTGCAGCGCCAAAATCAAACATATTCCAGACAAAGCTCCCCCATACATAAGGACGGGAAGAGATTGTTTTCCAGTTTTCAATGTGATAATACGTCTGCCAGTTTTCAGGATGCCACCAACTGGTTGGTACAGTTTTAACCAACGAATCTTGTTGATGGTAAATGCTTGCGCCGGCACCATATTCACTGATAGCAATACATATTTTCGGATGATCCTTATGCATTCGATCCAACCATTTCCCCAAATCAGCGGGAGTGCCACCATACCATCCATCATAACGGTTCCAAGCAATAGCATCCGTTATGAAATTCAAATCTCCCATTTGATTACTTGCGGAGGTCGTAGGCCGGGTAGTATCTTCCTGATGTGCCAGCACATTTAATTCTTTGATGTACTCAACCGGATTATCTCCCAACTCCGTCAACTCATTAAACAGCCCCCATACACAAATAGAAGGATGATTATAATGTTGACGAATCAGTTCTTTGAGCTGCTCTTTTCCGTTGGCACGGAAAGCAGGTAAATCCACAAAACCTTTATCATTATATCCACCAGGACCCACAAAAGGTATTTCAGCCCATACAATAATACCATTTTTATCCATCAGATCATAAAAATAAGTAGCCTGCGGATAATGCGCCAAACGAACAGCATTCACTCCCATCTCCAACATCAATGCCACATCTTCCTCATGGTGTTGCGGGCGCAGCGCATTGCCCACCTCACTCCTATCCTGATGACGGCAAACGCCTTGAAGAGGCAAATGTTTTCCATTCAGGAAAAAACCTTTATCAGGGTCGATCCGGTAAAAACGAAGTCCCAACGGTTGTGTAACACGATCTACCATCTGACCATTCCGGAAAAGAGTCACTTCCGCCTGATAAAGGAAAGGATCCTGACGACCATTCCACAAATGAGGCTGATCGATTTCAAATGTAAGTTCCTGCTGCATTACTTCGTTTCCAGAAAGATTCACATTCTTTGTTCCTTCTTTCACCACCCTTTGACCATCTAACAGGCGTACGTTAAGCTCCACTTCCTGATTACCACTACTCCCGTTTGATAAATCAACAATAGCCCGTACCTTAGCATACCGATGGCTCACACTATCCTGTATCAGACGTACTCCGGGGGAAGCATAATCCAAAGGAGAAATACACGTCTCATCAGTAATCAACAAATGTACATCACGATAAATACCTCCGTAAAAATTAAAGTCACCGACCAGAGGCATAATATCCAACTGTTCACCATTATTCACCCGTACTAATATAGAGTTTTCTTTTCCATATTCCACCTTTCCTGTGATCTCAAAGATAAAAGCTCCATATCCCCCACGATGCTCACCTATATGACGACGATTTATAAACACATCTGCAATGTTATTCACTCCTTCGAAACGAATAAAAAGACGTTTTCCTTTCCATTCGGGACGAATAAATAAATTCTTCTCATAATTACCAATTCCCCGTTTATAGTCTATCTTACCGGACAAAGCATCCTGCGCATTCCAAGTATGAGGCAAATCAACTCTTACCCCTGTTCCCTTCTGTACCTGATGCGAAAACCGGAAATTCCAATCATTATTTAGCAAGATATCCTGTCGCTGGGCAAACATCGACATTCCGTAAAGCATGAATAAAACAACCGATACCAAACGGCTGGACTGTAATAAAACTGTTTTCATATTATTTCTTTAATGATGACTTCTTTATTCTGATAAAAGAAGATAATGATTCAACCTTATTCTTATATTTTTTTTCATCGACCCGATTCTTGTTTTCCTTCCCGTCAATCCGATGGTCAAACAACATACTGGCTTTCTTCACGTCGCCTTTCATCCATTCCGCATAACTATAACGCCGGTCAACGGCATTATCTCCTCCTTCCCACTGAATATAGACTTCACCTTTCGTCTTAGCTTTCAGATTCTTGAATACCCCGGCAAAGCTTTGCCCGCTTAACTGTTCAGCGGGAACAGGCAGTTTACAAAGTTCACATAAAGTCGGGTACAAATCAACAAATTCCACCATCGATTTTGTTTTTCCTTTTTTCATTCCCGGCACACGGACAATCAACGGTACATGAGTAGAAGTATTCATCAGATTATGTTTACCTATAAAATCATGTTCTCCCAGATTCCAGCCATGATCCCCCAACAAAACCACAATTGTATTATCCGATAATCCCAGTTCATCCAATGCATCCAATACCTTGCCGATCTGCGCATCCACATAACTCAAACAAGCATAATATCCATGTTTTACCTCCCGCTGGAAGTCAATATCACTCGTATCCGCAACCCGTGCATACGCATATATCTCGCTTGAATTACGAACCTGCTCCGGCAATCCTTCAGGTCGGAAACGATTGGTAGCCAAAGGTATTTCCTCCCGTTTATATAAATCCCAATATTTCTTTGGGGCATTGAACGGCAAATGAGGTTTCCAGAAACCACAAGCCAAGAAGAAAGGTTTGCCAGCCTCCTTCATCCTTTTCAAGTCACGAATAGCTCGGTTTGCAAGTTTCCCATCATCATAGGCAGTATCAGGAACATCAGCAGATTCACAAAAAGGTCCCCTCATCGTTTTCGGATTAATCGTTTTTCCCGATTCCGAATTCATCCAAAGTTCCCATTTATTATATTCCGCCCAATATACATCATATCCATTCGGATGATTCCGGTAAGGAGGCTCACTCCACGAATCCGCATGATCGCTGATATGATGAAACACCTTGCCGTCCGAAATAGTATGATAACCATTCCGGGTGAACCATCCCGAAATAGGTATTGCTTCGGGACAATCTTTGCTGGCATAGGCGGAAAAACTAATAAAGCGATCGGGGTAATGAGGATATACACCCGTCAATAAACTAGCCCGGGATGCCCCACTCACAGGAATATTACAATACGCATTCTGAAACAAGACGCCACTTGCCGCCAAACGGTCCATATTAGGAGTTTTCACTACATCTACCCCGTAACACCCCAGTTCGGGGCGCATATCATCAGCCATTATAAAAAGCACATTCATTTGGGATGCATCCTGTTGTGCACGTAGTATAGATGAGATGCAGCAAGCTGTTCCACAAAAAAACGCATATTTTATTGATATTCTATTTTTCATTTTCTACCTTAAATTTTCAAGACCTGCAATATACTAAAATATTACAGGTCTTGTGCATCATTTCAATTTAAAATTACTTTGTCCATACCGGATTTTGTTCCAAATTCGTATTTAACGCCAATTGCTTCAAAGGCAACGGATACAGATAATAATGTTCCTGCCATCCAAGCGGGGTATCAAAGAAATAAACATATCCTTCATCAGCACCTGCACCACCCGTTACTTTCAAATTCTTGGCCGAAGCCCCTGTCACATAGGCACCCAGCGGTTGTTTGTTAACATAGTCTCCTTTCTTCCACCTGCGCAAATCATCCAAACGGAAACCTTCGCCCATCAATTCAACTCGTCTCTCTCTACGCACTTCCCACAAAAGAGCAGGAACGGAAGGATCACGCTTCGGATCAAAAGCATCATTAATATCATTCACCACCATTTTCGCCACATTAGCTCTTGCCCGAAGTTTGTTAATAGACTTATCCGCAGCAGCCTGGTCGAACTTGTTCAATTCGCACATCGCTTCGGCATAGTTTACCATCACCTCACCTATACGGAACAGCGGGGCATCTGTTGTATTCACCCCATTCGCGTTGGTAGCTACAGTATGTGTATTATAATATTTCCATACCCAGAAGCCCATTTGGGAAGCGTTCCAGCCCTGTCCCCAGTTCATATTCTTAAAGTGAGGTTGTCCTTGCACGGTGAATCCTTTAAAGTTGGAAGACGGCAAACGATGATAAGTTTCACCGGAAATCGTAGCCATTAAATCTATAAATTCCCTGTCCTGTGCATTATCCGTATATTTCCAATCAGCCGTACTGGGTCCGTTTTCTTTCTTCACCATATATGGAGGACAGATCGTCAAATACAACCGGTAATCACGATCACGGAATTGTCCATACATATTCTTATCACCCCCATAACGGCTAGTCGTCGTGCTAACCGGTCGTCCATCCGTACAAAGATAACTGTCTACCGCGTCTTTCGTTGCCTCAATATAAGATTCACCTGTACGCACCATACGGGTCAAACCATGCATTAACTGTCCGGTTTCATAAGCCTTATACAAAAGAATACCTGTCACCCCATCCAGTGTTTCCGAATTAAACAACTCATCATATTTAGGATGCACATTCGGATATTGCTTAATCACCTCTTCAGAAGCACGGGCACATTCTTCCAGATAAGTATCCGCTCCCGACAAACCATGATATTTTCTCCAAGTTCCTTCAAATAAAGCAAAACGGGAAATAAGAGCTTTCACCACATACATATTAATTGTATTTTTCCCATCCGCTTCGATATTACTGCCAATATGTGTTTCCGCATATTTCAAATTAGACAGAATATTGGAAGCCACCAAGTCACGACTATCACGTTTTCCATAAAGCTCGGGACTTTCCTCAGTCAAAGCATGCTCTACCCAAGGAATATCACCAAATTTAGAAAGCATCTGAAAGTATTTATAAGAACGGAAGAAATATCCCACACTTCTCCAATGCTCCCTCTCGGTTTCACTCATTTCCGAATGATCAATATTATCGAGCATCAGGTTAACACGACGGATATAATCATAATCCCAATCTTTAGACTCATCCGTAGCCTTTGCTTTGCGATATGCCCACTGACCTTCATATCCATCCAATCCTTTTATCATGTTATCCGATTCAAAATCACCACGGAAAATTTCATCCGTTTGCCCTGTATCATACGTATATCCGAAGAACACGTTATACAATCCCCATGTATACGTTTTAAAGTTGTCATAGGTAGTAAAGACCGATGCTTCTGTTTGCTGTCCTTTGGGATAAACCTCCAGAAATTCGTCATTTAGACAAGACGACATCAACAAACAAAGACTAACGCTTACACATAGTATATATTTATTCATAATAATTACTCTTTAAGTTGTGAAACAATCAGAATGAAAGGTTTATACCGAACGAATACTGTCTCATATACGGATAGGTAAAACCACGTTGTCCTAAATCATCCGTGACAGAACGTTCCGGATCAAGTCCCTTCGGCAAGTGGTCGAACGTATAAAGATTCTCACCACTGAAGAACACAGCCAGATTATTAACTCCAATCTTACTCATCCACTTAGACGGGAAATTATAAGAAAGCGTTATATTACGAATACTTAAGTACGATCCATCCTGTAGATAACGAGTCTGTACACGTGTATTGGCATCTGTATTTCCGGCCGCTTTCTCATAAATACGGGGGAAATAACTATTCGTATTTTCCGGAGTCCAATAATTCAACTGTGAATCATAAACGGTAGTCCAAGCATCATAATGCGGATAAAACAGATCGTTCATCACCCACAAATCTCGTTTACCAACTCCTTGCAGCAAGAATGACAGAGAAAAACCGTTCCAACTTGCACTACCATGAATACCATACTGATAACGCCGGGTATTATTACCAATGATTTTACGGTCTCCCGGATCTTTCGTTGTACTGGTACCACTGTTGATAATATCATTACCATCCAAGTCCTTATATAATATATCTCCCGGATTCGGATTATAACCTTCCACTTTAGCAATACCCGGTTTCAGTTTGCCATCTGCATCGAAATCATCCACTGTGTACAAACGATCGGTCACATACCCCCAAATTTCACCCAGTTCCATTCCTACGCGATATGTTTCATTATCGTTCTTGTCCTTGCCAAACAGTCCTGTTTCGTTGTTGTATTTAGTAATCTTTGTTTTCGCATCGTAAAGATTAAAGCCTATGCTATATTTCACTTTTCCGATCTGATCGTTCCAGTCAACCGAGATTTCCCAACCTTTAGAACGAAGGTCAGCCGTGTTCTGTAAAGGGGCACTTGCACCTAATACACCCGGAAGTTCAGAGCCCGGAGCAAGCATACCCTTAGTATCTCTACGATACCAGTCGAACACCATATTCAATCTGTTATCCAATAGCCCAAGATCGAATCCGACATCAATTGTCGTTACTTTTTCCCAAGTAAAGCTATTGCTAACCAAAGCAGCTGGTTTCAAAGTAGTAACTTTAATACCGGAAACAGTCCAATAAGCCTGTTCCGCATCCATACCGGGAATATATGCGTAAGGAGTGATGCTCTGATTTCCAATATTACCCCAAGAACCACGCAATTTCAAGTTCGAAAGAACAGAGTTCAAAGGTTTCATAAACGCTTCCTCGCTGATACGCCATCCGGCGGAAACCGAAGGGAAGAAACCGAAACGGCTATTCTTCGGGAATTTGGAAGAACCGTCATAACGTCCGTTCGTTTCAAGCAAATACTTGCCGGCAAACGAATAGTTAATGCGATAGAATAACCCTCTTACCGTATAACGTTCAAATTTGTCTTTAGCAAAATAATCACCTGTCGACTGCGAAATAGACGGCAGATCTTCATTAATCATATTCATACGCGACATCTCAGCATAACGATAATCACTACTCTCCTGATTGAAACCTCCCATCACCGTTACATCATGTTTGCCCCATGAGTTGTTATAGTTAGCATAGAAGTTCAATGCATTATAATCCGTAATACCATTGGAATATTCATACTTGGAATTGGCAGTGGAAACCTCTTTCACAAAGTTACCTCCATGTGCATAATAGAACTTCTTCTCAAATTTCGTTTTCTCGTTACTTAGATGATTGAATGTATACTCACCAATCAACTTCACATTCTTCAAAGGACTGATCGTAACCTTTCCGAAAATACGAAGATTATTCTTTTGAATAGTTGTCGGATATGCCAGATCAATCAAGTTACGAGGAGTATTGATCGGTAATTCTTCGCCGTCAATATTCATTGTTCCAGTAGGGAAATAAGAAGGGAATGCGACTGCTGCTCCCCATATACCATATCCTCCGGAAGTTTCCGGCAATGAAGAGTTCGAGTTCGTATATTTAATATCCAATTCCGGAGTAATCCATGAAAACACATCTGAACGGAGATAAGAAGACACATTGTAACGCTTGTACGTATCTTTATCCGAAGCCAGTACCCCATTTTCATTCACCATACCGAAGGAAAAACGATAAGAAATATCTTTCGTACCGCCACCTACCGAGATATTATGAGTTTGCTGGAAACCAGTCTCCATCATATCATCGAAAAGATCAGTTTCTGCCAAGCTATAACGCAGCCCGTCCACCATTGCATAACCATCCGGATATGCAGACGGATTAGCATTATATTCCTTCAAAAGTCCCAACCAGGTATCTACGTTCTGACCACTTTGATAATTGATTGTCCCCATGTCCTTATAAGCCTGTACCGTTTGGAGCGGAGTAGCCTTATGAGGCATATTGGCAGGTCTGCTAAAAGAGAAGTTATTTGAATAATTAATAGAGAGTTTAGTTGCATCCGAGCCTTTCTTTGTAGTAATCAAAATCACACCGAAAGCTGCCCGTGCTCCGTAAATAGCAGAAGATGCCGCATCCTTCAAAACAGTCACCGATTCAATATCGTTCGGATCGAGCATATTAATATCCATCTCCACGTTATCCACCAGCACCAGCGGTTTCCCATTCTTATCCAAACTGTTGACACCACGAATATTGAAACTCATTTCTTCACCGGGTCTTCCTGAATTACCTGTAATCTGCAAGCCGGGCATTGCCCCTTTCAAAGCGTCACTCACAGACACCACCGGACGGTCACCTAAAACATCATCCATCTTCACACTGCTCACCGCACCTGTCAGGTTCGCTTTCTTTTGTACGCCGTAACCAACAACTACTACTTCGTCTATTAACCGAGTATCTTCTTTCAAAGTTACATTGAGAGGACGTTGATCTTTCACCACCACTTCCTGTGTGGCATAGCCGATATACGATATGGATAAACGGGCATTCGGAGTAACCATCAAAGAAAAATTGCCATCCATATCCGTAATGGTACCTTCCGTAGAATCGACCACTTTCACATTTGCCCCAATCACCCCTTCACCTGTAGGATCAGTGATTCTACCTTTTAAGACAAACGCTTTTTCCTGTTCTTTCTGCGGTGTCACTGCATGGAACATAATCACCCGGGGTCCGTTCACTTCATAACTGACGTCCGTACCGGCCAGCAATTGTCCCATCACATCATTAATAGTACCGTTATTTATATTCACAGAGACTTTCCTATTCAAATCAATGTCATTATTACGAATCAGGAAAGAGTAATTGCCTTGCTTCTTTATTACTTCAATGGCTTCTTTCAAAGTAATATTATCTACTTTCACACTGAATCGCTTACTTTGTTCCTGTGCCGATAGCTGGCTCCCCCCAGTCAAAACGTTTCCTACAGACAAAAGCAGAAGCATTAATAATATTCTTTTTACTATTAATCTCATATTTTTCACTATTAAAGGTTAACATAATATCTTTCTATACAACGCTGAACCGCCGATATATCTATCGACTAAGTTCCCAATCATACTTTACTTTTTCTTATTTTACCTCCTTTTTCTTGTCAGTTATAAAGATAGTGTCTCCACTAACTTTCCATGTATATTGCTTCTCAACGTTGATTTCTCCCAATATATCATTGATACTTTGATTACTATTGAAACATCCGGAAAAGCGTTCCGCTTTCAGACGTTCACTCTCTAAACTGATCTTCACCTGGAATTTGCGCTCCAGACGGTGTGCGATGTCGGCAAACGGAGCATCTTCAAATGTCAGGCCACCATCCAACCAGTCACAGGCAGAACTAGCATTTGATTTCATTTTCTCCATGCGGCCCGTATTCTTATCGTAAAAAGCCTGTTCGCTAGGGAATAGTTTCATTACCGAACCGGACAAAGTGGCTAAATTGACACGACCTTCCAACAAAGATACCATTACATAATTATCGTCATCATAAGCGCGTACATTAAAAACAGTCCCTACCACCTTTACCTGTACACCATTCGTATTTACAAAGAAAGGAATCTTCTCATTTTTCGCCACCTTGAAATATCCTTCGCCATCAAGCGTAACATCACGTTCACGAATACCGAACCCACGGCAATAACGTAACACAGAACCCGCATTCAATGAAACCTCTGTTCCATCCGGAAGCACAATATTCGTCCGCGAACCAGCTGGCACTTTAATTTCATAAGGAGAATCCGCATTCGTATATACTTCCGTAAGATTTTCAGTATAAGTGTACCAGAAGTAATTACAGCCCAACAACAAAATAATTGCAGCAGCTACCTTCAGCCACACAGGAACTATCTTCCGCGAACGGACAGGTTTCATCTCAGCAGCGGCTATTTTTTCTTTTATCTGTGATAAATTAGCATCCTCTACTTTGGCAAATGCAGGCACAGAAGAAACAGCCCATACTGCGGACATCTCCCGGAAAATTTTAGCTGCATCTTCATTGGAAGCCAGATAAGCGAACAGAGCTTCTTTCTCCTCTTCGGTGCAGTTACCGGACAGATAGTTGCTTATCCGGATTTCCAATTCTTCTATATGATAAGAGTCATTCATAAACGTACTTTTTCTATGGGTGTATATAACTAGATACGCAATAAAAAAAGAAACGTTTAAAAGAAAAGCGATTTTTTTTAGAGAAACATCAAAATAGCTATCATATAAGGAGTACCCAGTGATTCGCGTAGCTTAGTCAATGCTATTTTCATCTGTACTCTTACAGTGGTCACATTAATATTCTGCTCCTCGGCAATTTCACTGTATGTCTTACCCTCATACAAACTTGCTTTAAATATGGCACGGCATTTGGCTGGCAATTCCTCCACCTTCTTCATGATGATGGTATTCATTTCGCTATGCTCCAATGCCTGCAAAGGATTATCGGAAGAAAGAATATGATTTTCGAGAAAAGCCCAGATTTCTTCCATCTGTTCCGTCATCTGTTTTTCGTTGAAGTAGGAAGAACGCAGATAGCTAATACTTGCGTTTTGAATAGCACGCCGCAAGTACGGAAGAGCCGGGTGAGTGATATGGTGGCGATTCTGCCAAAAAGCGACAAAGACATCATTCACAATCTCCCCTGCCACCCTCTTGTCATGCACATAATAAACAGCTATCGCACACAAATAAAGGTAGTAGGTATGATAGATTTTATCAAATGCTTTTGTATTACCGTGATTTAACTGTTCAATTAGATTTTCAGAGATTTCTGGTAGATTCATTCGTTGTCTTTCTTTAAGGAACGGTGCAAATATAGCGATTAATTCAGAAAAACAAAATTCCAATCAGATAAACCGGAGCCCGGCAATCATTCCTTAACCCTACAATCCCATCGGTATTTTCAACAAATACCAAACGATAAACAGCAATGTCCAGACAACCAGGATGCCTAATGAATATCTCCAAGTATATTTCAGCAATGAACCATACGTAATCTGCTTATCATATTGCCGCATATAGGTAAGCACCAGAGGCATATAGAATAAGAAAGGAGTAATGGCATTCGTCGAACTATCTCCGATACGGAAAGCACATTGTGCTATATCCGGAGCAATTCCCATCTGTGCAAACATCGGGATAAAGATAAAAGACATAAAAGCCCATTTGGAGGTAGCAGATACCATAATCAGATTTATCAATGCCGTAAACAGAATAAACAGAACAAGAGCAGACAAAGGAGCCGGTTCAAACGAAGAAAGCAAGTCAGCCCCCATAATCGCCAGACATTTATCCAGATGGGAATATTCAAAACAGGCAAACATCTGCGCAGCGAAGAAAGCGATAACGAAATACACTCCAAGAAGCTTCATTGGCTGCGTAAGTCCTTCAATCACATCATTGTCAGTGCGATACCGTCCGGAACTGAATCCATAAGCCATTCCCGTAATACCTGCTCCCAAAGAAAGCAAAAACAAAATACCGGCAATAAAAGGCGAATGCATCAAACCACCATTCACACCCCGCAAAATTCCATAAGAAGAAAAAGTAAGCCACAAGATAAGAGCCACATAGATAGCTGCCACAACAATGGAAATCATAATGGCACGCCGCTCTTTACGAGACAGAGGATGGTAAGCCACCACCTTCATACTGCCTTCATACTTACCTAACGTAGGAAGAAGCCATTTTTGAGTAATCCAATACACAATAGCCGTAATGGCCACCGTTGAAGCACTCATAAAAAAGTAATTGCAAAGAGGTTCTGTATTCCCCTGATAACCCGTTTGTGCCAGTGCAGCCTCTTGCGTGGTATGCGCCAACAACGGGTCCATCGTACTCAATACAATATTAGCACTATACCCGCACGCAACGGAAACATAAGCCGTAACAATCCCTGCAATCGGATGAAGCCCCACCCATTGAAACAGCATAGCAGCAATAGGCAATAAAATGATATATCCACCATCACCAATGGCATTCGACAACAAGCCAAGCACAATCACCCACAAGATGATCTTCCTCTTTTCCTGCCGGTTTCCCACCCCCATGCGGATACAAGCATCAATAAAACCGGAATGTTGTGCCACTCCCAATCCGAACATAGCAATAATCACCATGCCCAATGGAGCAAAACCTGTAAAGTTCTTAATAGCATTCCGCAACCACCAGCGGATTCCTTCCGGACTCAACAGGCTTTGTACACGGATATCCTCACCTGTCTGCGGCAATGTCACTTTCAATCCATAGATATCGCATATCCATGAAAGAAAGACCACTGCCATTGTCAGCAGAAGGAACATCGTAGCGGGATGGGGCATGCGCCATTTATTCTTCATCATTTTCCGACTAAGCAAGAAGCTACCGTTAATACTTAATTTACTCTTCGTCAGGCTCCAGATTATCCAGATCAATAATACGCAATTCCAATGCACGTACTGCCAACCGGGTAGCATTCACTCCCACCCGTTCTCCATTCGGGAAAAGACGTCCAATAAGATCATTCTGCCGTTTCTCCAATGATTTCACACCAAAAGGCATTCCTTTCAGATTGGCAATCATCTCTTTCGTATAACCCAAAGCCAGATGACGGAGAAAACGTTCATCGTATTCATCAATATCATAGCTGATGACAGCCTCCTGACGCTTAGCATCATTGGCTACAGATTTCTTGAAACGATCTACAATCTTTTCCAGAATCGGATAGTTAAATACCAATTTCTTTCCATCCATCACAGCCTGTACATCTGTTTTCGTCAGTAGCTCACCCGTTTTGAGGATGATTCCATCGGCACCGGCATTCAATACGTCCACCCACAACTTTTCGTTCAGAATCTCACCCGTGAAGATCAATACCCGAACTCCTTTGTAACGTTTGAATATATTTTTGCAAATATCAACACCAATGGTCGTAGAACCTCCCAGTCCTAAGTCCAACAATACCAGATCGGGAAGCTGGGCCTCCATCAACGGCCAAAACTCACTTTCCGTCATTGCCGTGCCGATCACTTCTGCATTCGGTATTTCATGACGGAATATTTCTTCTGTCCCTTTCAACTCCAGTTTTACATCCTCTACAATAATAACTTTAAACTTCTGTTCTTCCATGTTCCTTATCTAATAACTTTTATGTGTTTTCCTTTTATCGGCGCGGAATAGTGAAATAAACCGTAAACCCGCCGCCTTCAGCCGGCTCGGCATTGATACGACATCCCCTACGTCCCGCAAATTCGTCGTGGTCGCGGATAATTTGCTTGCATACCAGATATTCCGTTCCCCTCAACTCCCCTTTTTCACCGGAAGTCATACGTGCCAGATTCGGATAAAATAGTTGATTCAACTCTTCCACACTCTTCTCACGTCTCGTATCCGTAAAGAGGAAACGAACATATTCATTATCCTTGCGCGCTTGCAAACGTATCACTCCATCTTCACGTACAGTCAATGCTTCATCAATCAAATTCTCCAATAGAAAACGCAACTGATTCACGTCTCCTATCACCTTCGCCTCCATCGGCTCTATTTCCAATTCTATCCTCTCCGGCCGATTCTTCATCAACTTCTTGAAATATTTTCCGGCAGCATCCAAAAGTTCCTGTACCGGAATCACCGTACGCCGGAAAGTGACCTCCTCCAATTGACGGGAAGCACACGAACTCAAAATCGTAAAGATTCCCTTATAGTATTCAATCAATTCCGTCATAGTCTCCACCGCTTCACGCTCCTCCGTTTCCGAAAGATTCTGCGCATTCAACCGCCCTACAATCTGCTTGATTTTATTCGGATAATAAATCGTCTCATGTTTAATAGTCGACAGACAGTTGTCAAGCACCATATTCTGAACATGCAACATGCTGTCTTCCCAGGAAGCCCGACGTGTTTCTTCGTGTGCCGACTCGATATCCCGATATTTTGTAGCCAGCTTCACCACTGCGTTAAACACGACAATAGCCACATAACGAGCTACCAGTTCAAAAAGCAGTCGATCCGTCTCCTGTTCCGTTCCTTCTCTGCGCTCCAGATAAAGCACACCGACACATTGATGCTCGCCCCCTGCTTCCACCATCAGCGGAATTGCCTGAAGATGCTGCTCAGAAAGATATTCTCCGGCACTAAAACACTGCTCTACCATCTCCGGCATTTCCTGTCCGGGACGAGAAGCATATTCCAGCCGATGTGTCGTTTCATTATAAACGGCAATTCCCATCCGGTCAATCGTCAGTAATTCATTTACCGAACCGAATGCTTCATCCACAATCCGCTGCGGAATTTCTTTAAGCGTACTCTCTTCTCGTTGAAGTGCCTCTGCATTTTCCTGTTCCTGCGGTCTCACCAAAGATGCAGCAAACACCTTCTGGTTAATCTCAAGTACCTGTTCGAGATTCAAACGATTCTGCAAACGTTTTCTCATGTACAGAAAATAATATCCAACCAACGAAACAATCAATAAAACAAAGCATAAAATAATTCCTACCGTCTTATTGGTATTCGAACGCTCCAACTGCCGGCAATATGCTTCGAGGGTTTGATCCTCTCCCTGTAACTTATACAAATCTGTAAATGCCGAATTATTATAACTATAAGCATCCAACTGTTTCAAAGCCAGAAAAGCAACTGCCGCCTCATTCCTGATATCCAGAATTACATGATAATCCGAATCAAACAATTCGTTCCACCAACTGATTTCAGCAGGCGTTCCCTCACCTACCAGCTTCATATACCGATGTGGACGATCCGGACGCGCATATTTTTCATAATGCTCATTCAGAAATAGCATTGCAGAATCTATATATTGCAAAGCCAACTCATAATTTTCATCCACATTAGCAAAATAGGCAGCATTCGCATAATCCGACGCTACATCCAGCAAATCCTCATACGCAGAATCCATAACTACTACAATCGAATCGCCATCCTGCAACATGGGAGGAATCGGATCATGCAGACAAGAAACCATCCCCAACGGAAGCAACAAGCAAAGCAACAATCCCCCCATTGCTTTACGCACTCCCGAAGGCAAACGAAAATAAAAACGGCTTCCCTTCCCCAGTTCACTCTCCACATCAAAAACGCATCCCCGGAATAAATCATTCGTTTTCTTATACTTCTCAATGATTCCCTTACAATTCATCAATCCGAAACCACTACCTTTGTTTTCTTTCAACACTTCCGGATCGGCCGCATTCTTCATTCCGATCACACGGGAATCATACACCTTCTCACCAATGATATGCGCCACATCCTCTTCGGAAATACCTCTTCCGTTATCCTCCACAGAGATCTCGACATACGCATCCTCCGTAGTACGGGCATACACTTTAATTGTTCCTCCTTCCGGAGTATATTTACGGGCATTTTCCGCCAGCGTATTAATCATAAACAAAGTTAGTGCCCGGTCGGCCTTCACCATAACCGTAGTCGGTTCAATTTCCAACTTCTGATTTTTCATTTCAAAAGCACGTCTTCCCTTGCCTAGCAGCTCAAACAGTTCATTGAGACTGAAAGTTTCAATATTCAGGCTAAGCGTTCCTTGCTTCATCTTAATCCAAAGAGCCAGAATATCGTTGTACTCATTAATCGTAGTTACCAGCTCATCAATGTATTGATACTTCTCTTTCTTAATCTTCGCATTATCAATATACCCCCGCTCCGTCAACTTATGCACTTCGTTCAAGATACGGTCAATATAAGGATTAATACCATTGACAATGCCCAGACAAGCCTTCTTTATAAGATTCTGACGTTTATTTCCCGCAATATGTTGTTCGTAAACATACCGTTGCTTTTCCAACTGCATCCGCTCGTCACTCAACGCTTCCACCATCTGCTCATTGTCCGCAGCCCAAACAATATACGGTTCAAGCACATGCACCAATGCTTTTTCATCACGGTTCAACCGATGCAGAGGAACCAGTGCCGCTTTTCCTTCCTCCGGAATTTCCAGTTGAAGACGTCCTTTCCCAAATAATTGATCGATACCTTGTTGAATTAATGGAACATTCATCGGAATGGACGAAGTTATATCCCGGCAAAGAGTCAGAATCCGTTGCAGACGCTCCACGTCTACCTGATTCCTTATTTTAGACCGTTTATTGAAAAACCACCAAAGAATAACCACCAATACAAGTCCGACAATAACCAAAGAAAGTACAAGCGTCATTTGTCGTGAATCGGCTTCCAATGAAAGATAGCGGCTCTCCAACTCCTTATCCTGACGGGTATAATTTAAAATATCCAAATATATATTCCGGTTGTAATCAGAAGCATACTTCATCCCGAGCCCCGCATACGACACACTCAATTGCTCCCGAATCCTTGAGATCCATTCAGGTACCGTTCTCACATCTTCCTGCATGATCCATGGAACCCCGGTATAAGTCGTATCTCCTTCTACAAAAACATGTAGTTTATCCAATGTATCCGCCGCATGGTGATAATAGAGCATGTGATGTTGATTCACACAATCCAACGCTTTTGCAAGCGTATCCAATGCCTCCGTATAACGTCCGTGCTCATTCATATATTTACCGATAGACACATACGCACCGGCAATCTGATACAAATCATTGTACTCACGAAATTTTTCAAGCGCACGCTGTGCCATTCGCAAAGGCAAAAGCGAATCTACGGGAAACCCAAACTGATCCAGCGCATATCCCCTTCTCGTCCGAAAAAGTTCGAAATTATTAGGTGAAACCATCAGATTAGCCAATCCTTGCAGACCATTTCCTTCGAAATAAGGATGATTAGTCTGAACAGCTGTCCGCCAGGTAATATAAAGTTGGTCGAACTCACGCATTTTCCGGTCTTCCGGCTTGGTTGCTTCCACCAACGAGGCCGAACCTTTAATATAATGATAATAAAGCAACTGATTAGTATCTGTCAAAGCTTCATCTTCCGGAATCCGGTTAAGAGATGTGATGGCCTCCTGCCGTTGCTGCAGATAGTAATAATAAATAGAAGAAACGATGAAAAATTCGGTGAATGCATAATCCAGCCGTAGTGCCTCGTGACGGTCGGCAAACAAATCACTCTCTTCACGAATACGTTTCATGCGCTTGAGCGCACTATTACGATAATCATAAAATTCTTTGTTCATAGCCGTCCGCTGACAGATTTTCATCAGTCCGATGTCGGCAATCAACAGTTCGAGTTCATTTTTAGTCAGTTTATATACTTCCTTATGCAACGCTTCCGCCCGGTCAAAGTCCATAGCCATAAAAGCACAGAACCCCAGGTTGTTGGATGCTTCCGCTTTCCCCGACTTGTAGAAATTCACCTGCCGATAGGCTTCATTGGCATATTTATAAGAAGAATCCAGGCTTCGATAACGATAAGCATACGCTTTCCCGTTTAATGAATCAATCAGGCGCACCTCTTTGGTCGGCACCATATCAGTGCACGAAAAAAAAGAGGCAAACAACACTATACCTATTATATATAAAGGAAAGCGTGAACTCATTTTTGACTATTAACTGTTTTCAGAAAGCAAATCTACAAATATTTCCGATAAGTTGGAGAGAAAAATATTTTTTATACAATAAGTCCTTCTAAATAATAAGAGAAATTCCTACCTTTGCAGGCAAATTAACAAATAGGTAACATCTATTACAAAATGAGCGAAAAAGCACCCTTTATGGTATTCTCGGGAACGAACTCGAGATATCTGGCAGAAAAAATCTGCGCAAGCCTGGATTGTCCTCTGGGAAATATGAACATTACCCATTTTGCCGATGGCGAATTTGCAGTTTCATATGAGGAGTCAATTCGTGGCGCACACGTATTCCTGGTTCAATCCACTTTCCCTAATTCAGACAACCTGATGGAACTTCTCTTGATGATCGATGCTGCAAAACGTGCGTCTGCAAAGAGTATTGTAGCTGTAGTCCCCTATTTCGGATGGGCACGTCAGGATAGAAAAGACAAACCCCGTGTATCTATCGGCGCTAAGTTGGTAGCCGACCTGCTGTCTGTTGCAGGTATCGACCGTCTGATTACGATGGACTTGCATGCAGACCAGATTCAGGGATTCTTCAATATCCCGGTAGATCACCTGTACGCATCAGCAGTATTCCTTCCTTATATCCAGTCATTGCAACTGGAAAATCTGGTTATTGCTACACCGGATGTAGGAGGTTCAAAACGTGCCAGTACTTTCTCCAAATACCTCGGTGTACCATTGGTACTCTGCAACAAATCACGCGAAAAAGCCAATGAAGTAGCATCTATGCAAATCATCGGTGACGTAGAAGGTAAAAACGTCGTACTGATCGACGATATAGTTGACACAGCAGGAACAATCACCAAAGCAGCCAACATTATGCTGGATGCCGGTGCCAAATCAGTACGTGCCATCGCCAGCCACTGCGTAATGTCTGATCCGGCTTCTTTCCGTGTACAAGAGTCCGGTCTGACAGAAATGGTATTTACCGACAGCATCCCTTACGCAAAGAAATGCCCGAAAGTAAAACAGTTGAGTATTGCCGATATGTTTGCTGAAACAATCAAACGAGTGATGAATAACGAATCTATCAGTTCACAATACATCATTTAACAGATGACAAGTGATAAATGATAGTTGAAGTTACTTTCAACAGGAAATTATAAAATGGATAATGGCCGCTTTGGGTTATTATCCATTTTTCTTTGTCCATACCAATTATCATTATTCCATCACCTGGTACATATATGCAAAAAAATAGGCCACGCAATGCGCAGCCCACTACCATTTATCATCTATTGAAGTCTTCCGAATTTATAGGTTCCTTTTTTAATCACCTTCCCATCTTTATCTGTTTCCACAAAAGGACCATTTTTCTTTCCTTGTTTGAAAAAGCCCTCGAAGCGATTACCATCTTTATCGATTTGTACGCCCTGTCCGTCTTCCAATCCGTCAACAAAGCCACCTTTATATTGCATCCCAGCAACGGTTTTCAGAGTACCCTGTCCATTGGGACGGTTGTCTTTCCAGTCACCGTCATAAACATCGCCATTGCTCCATTTATAGACTCCTCTGCCATCACGTTTATTGTTTTTCCAGCTTCCTTCGTACACGGCACCATTCGCCCAGGTAAAAGTACCTTTTCCGTCTTGCATGCCATTTTTGAAATTACCTACATATTTGTCACCGTTAGCATGATAATAAACTCCTTCACCGGTGCGTTCACCTAAGAGATAAGAACCTTCATAACGATCGCCCGTGTGAAAGTAGTAAGTACCTCTTCCGTGTTGAATATCATCCGCCCAGTCACCATCGTATTTATCTCCATTGGTATATTCAAATACCCCTTTTCCGTGACGGACATCATCTTTCCAGTCTCCTTCATACTTACAGCCGTCGTCCCAGTTCATGATGCCTTTGCCGTTCTTCTTATCATTTTTCCAGTGACCGGTATATTTGGCACCATTCGCCCAAGTGTATGTACCTTCGCCTTCACGCTTATCATTCACCCATTTACCTACATACAAATCACCGTTATGATAATACATTGTTCCTTCACCATGCTGATAATCCTGATACCACATACCGTCGTAACGGTTATTATTCATAAAATAATAGATACCTTTTCCGTGCTGCTGGTCCTGAAACCACTGTCCTTCGTATTTTTCTCCGTCGGGAAACATATAAATTCCATATCCTTCACGTTTTCCCTTCACATATTCTCCTTCAAAGACATCACCGTTTTTAAAGACTGTTTTTCCTTTTCCATTCGGTTTTCGTCCTTTCATTTCTCCCGTATAGACACTGCCATCCTTAAAAGTATAGTTGCCAATCTTTATTTCAGTGGAGAATGTATCTTTAATTTTTCCGAAAAATCCGCCTGTTTTTCCTTCATTTTCTTGTGCCATCACTCCCTCTTGTGCAAGAAGAGCCAGCAAAAGTGTAGTATATAGATATTTCCTCATTGGTTTTAGTCGTTACTCATTTTAGAATTACAATTTGGACAAAGATACAATTTCTATCCCAAACAGCCCACTTTCGGAAAGCAAATTATGACAACTTTTTACCTGCAATGACCTCTTTTAATGTCTCTTTGCACAAATAGCGCTGTGCCAAATCTTGTATTTCCATCGGAGTAACCTCATTCACAGCCAGCAGAGAACGTGAAAAGTAGTCATCATCCAGACCGGAAGTAGCTATGAAGATCCACGCATCCGAAAGTGAGAAAGGCGACTCATAACTACGGCACATTTCTCCCAACATATAGTTGCGCACGATAGTCAGTTCTTCCGCCGACACAGGTTCCTGATGCAGGCGGTCTATTTCATGATACACTTCCTGTATCAACGGTTCCACATATTCATTATCCGTTTCTGTCGAGATAGCCAATAGTCCGCTATCCGGATAAAACATGATTCCTGCCGAAATACCATAAGTATATCCCTTCTCTTCACGAATATTAGACATCAGCCGACTGCCGAAATAACCTCCGAATAAAGTCATCAATACCCGAAGTTTCAAATAATCAGGATGATTACGAGTAATGGTCGTATATCCCATCTTCACAGCACTCTGCATGGCGTCTTCACGCTCTGTAAAAATTCTCTTTCCGGGAACAGCAGTAAAAGGAAAACTTAATCTCGACACCTGCTGCTGATGCTGGCCGAAAGAAGTGCCGAATGTATCTGTCACCCGGCTGATAATATCCTCCGTCACCTTACCGGACAAAAAGATAGAGCAATTACCCGAATGATAATACCGTTCATAAAATCCACGGAGCACTTCCGGAGTGATGGCATGATAATCTTCCTCCACCACTATTCTGCCACATGGATGCTGTTCGCCATAAAGCGACTGTAACAGACTGCGGTGTGCCAGGAAATCAACTTTGGAAGTATTGACCAGATATTGTTGGATATTGGTATCAAGGATAGTATGCAATTCCTTCTCCGGGAAAAGCGGTTCTTTAATCATAGATTCCACCACCTCCAATGTTTTCGCCAAATACTTATTCAGCGAATAAACAGTGATATATGCATATTCCGACGAACTGGACAATTCGAGCCATGAGCCGTAGTAATCCAGTTTTTCGGCAATGGTGGCAGCCGTATATTTTTTTGTACCTTCACGCAGCATCCGGTTCGTAAACAGAGCTTGCAGTTTCTGCGACTGTTGCCAGCGTCCCCCGGCAAAAAGCACATCTATGCGTACCACTTCCTGTTCACCCGCATTAATAACAGTCAACGGAATACCGTTTGGCAACGTCATTCGAACGGGAGGAAGTATACGAAAATTTTTCAGGGTTTGTATTTCAGGTTGTATCGTACGATCCATAAGATTAGATTCTATTCTTCAAAAATTCTTCTGCCCGTTCCAAGTCTTGTGGGGTATCAATTCCAATAGTTTCCACTTCACTGATACCGACCTTTATTTTGTATCCGTTCTCCAGCCAGCGAAGCTGCTCCAAAGATTCGGCCAACTCCAAAGAAGACTGTGGAAGCATGGTAATCTCTTTCAGCACCTCTGTACGATAAGCATACAATCCGATGTGCTTGTAGTAGATATGTCCCTTCAACCAGTCCTGTTTCTCGGCATTACGCTGATAAGGAATGATAGAACGGCTGAAATAAAGTGCGTTCCAGTTCTTGTTGACTACCACTTTCGGTGAATTCACATTTTCCAGTACAGCAAACGGTTCATCGGCAGTAAAAGGCTTCACCAGCGTAGCAATCTGCGTGGTTACATCTTCAAAACAAGCCTTTACCGCATCCAATTGTGAAGGCTGAATAAAAGGCTCATCTCCTTGTATATTCACTACGACGTCAAAATCACCTCCAATCTTGGTACAGGCTTCATAACAACGATCCGTACCACTTTTGTGGTGAACGGAAGTCATCACAACCTTTCCCCCGAACGCCTTAACAGCAGCTTCAATGCGTTCATCATCCGTAGCTACATAAGCGTCATCCAAAATGCCTGCCACTTGTTCGTATACGCGTTGTATGACTGTTTTTCCGCCCAACATAGCCAACGGTTTCGCAGGAAAACGAGTGGATGCATAGCGAGCAGGTATAATTCCAAGAAATTTCATCTACTTAATAAATAATGAAGAATGGAAAGCAGATAATGACTGTTGTATATATCCCCTTTGCCAATCCTCCGGTTTTAATATTTTGTTATCATATAAAAGCATGTCAATATCCAGACAAACCTTTTCCTCTTTCTTATCCTCCGAACGACGTCCGGACCTCTGTTCTATATCTTTCAGCATTTTCCTCACCGTCTCTTCATCCTTATCGGAATAGAACAGAACCACTTGGTTGGAAAACAGAGCCGGATTCTTAAAAAACAAAGGTTTAGTTTCCAGTTCGGGAGCAAAACATATAGAAGAGAACGATTCAGTCAACTTCTGCCTGGCAAAAGTCAAGTTCTCTTTCCTGTTGTAATTACTCCCTATGCAAACAATATACTTGTGCACTTCTTTAATTGAAAAGATCGTCCAATCCCCCTTCTTCTATCACTTCGCCATCAGGAGTTTCCGAACCGGCACACGGGTCAAACCCTTCAGGGAGTTTGAATCTCTCCTGCTGGTCATATCCCAAGGTCGGATCGTCATACACTTTCTTCATATACATTGCCCAGATAGGCAAAGCTGCAGCAGCACCCTGTCCATAGGTCATTCTACCGAAGTGAATATCACGTTCGTCCCCTCCTACCCAACAACCGGATACCAGTGAAGGAGTGAATCCCATAAACCAGGCATCGGAGTTATCATTGGTCGTTCCAGTTTTTCCACCCATATCGGCGGTAATCCCATATCGACGAACACGTCCACCCGTTCCTTCATTGATAACGGCACGCAGCATAACCAGCATTTTGTAAGTGCTCGACGCGCTTATCACTTCTTCCATTTGCGGTGCAAAAGTAGAAATGACATTACCATCACTATCCTCAATGCGGGTAACGAACAATGGAGCCACCCGGATTCCTTTATTGGCAAAAGCCGTGTATGCGCTGACCATTTCACCGACAGAAATTTCACAAGGTCCCAGACAAAGTGAAACCACCGGATCAATTGCTTTATTACGTACACCAAAACTATGGATCAAGCGTACCAAATCATACGGATTCAGCTTACCCATCAGATATGCAGAAATCCAGTTATCGGAGTTTGCCAATCCCCATTTCAGAGTTACCATTTCTCCATAACGCTTATCATTTGCATTACGTGGTGTCCAGGGAGTTCCATTCTCATCAATCAAAGTTTGCTCTACGTGGCGTGCCTGATCGCAAGGAGAAAATCCGTTCTCCATTGCCAATGTATATAAATACGGCTTAATAGTAGAACCTACCTGACGACGTCCCACCATCGCCATATCATACTGGAAATATACATAATTCGGTCCGCCCACATAAGCCTTCACGTGTCCGTTTGCCGGATCCATTGACATAAATCCCGTCCGCAAGAAAGATTTGTAGTAGCGGATGGAATCCATCGGTGTCATAATCGTATCTTTATCACCCTTCCAGGAAAAGACAGTCATTTCTTCCGGTGTATCGAACGCCTTACGAATCTGTTGTTCCGAAGCTCCCGCCTCTTTCATGAGGCGATAACGTTCCGTTTGTTTCATTGCTTTCGTCAACAACTCTTCCACTCGTTTTTCCGGTAGTGATCGTGCATACGGGGCATTCTTACTTCCCTCTTTTTCCTTGAAGAATACAGGTTGCAGATAATCACCCAAATGCTCTTTTACAGCATCTTCGGCATACTGCTGCATACGTGAATTGATAGTTGTATAAATCTTCAATCCATCTGTATAGATGTTATAATTTGTACCGTCTTTCTTCTTGTTTTTCGCACACCAGCCATATAACGGGTTAGTTTCCCAAGCGATAGAATCTTCGTAGAATTTCTGCATTTGCCAACCACGATAATCACTTCTTACTGGTTTCGGTGCTGTCATAACGCCACGGAGATATTCACGGAAATAAGTAGCCAGTCCCTCTTTATGGTCAACACGGTTATAAGTCAGTTTCAACGGAAGAGCCTGCAAAGAATCACATTCTGCATCTGTGATATATCCGGCTTTACGCATCTGCTCGAGCACCACATTACGACGGCCACGGGAACGTTCGTTGAAACGAACCGGATTGTAGAGTGACGGATTCTTACACATACCCACCAACGTAGCTGCTTCTTCAATCTTCAAGTCTTTCGGTTCACAGCCAAAATAGGTATATGCAGCAGTTTTGATACCAACAGCATTATTCAGAAAATCAAATTTATTGAGATACATACTCAATATTTCCTCTTTGGTGTAGTAACGTTCAAGTTTCACCGCAATCACCCATTCAATCGGTTTTTGGAAAAGACGTTGAAGTGTATTTCTAGCCACATTTTCCGTAAACAACTGTTTAGCTAGCTGTTGTGACAAGGTACTACCCCCACCTGCATTTTTCTGAAACATCAAACCACGTTTCACAAACGCACGGAACAACGCTTTGGCATCAATACCCGAATGCTCGACAAAACGAACATCTTCCGTTGCAATAAGAGCATTGATAATACTGGGTGACAAATCCTTGTAAGCCGTGTACACCCGGTTTTCCTTGCTGTAAGACCATGTACCAAGCACTTTCTCATCTTCAGAAAAAATCTCTGTTGCAAATTTATAGCTCGGGTTCTCAAGTTCCTCTACAGGAGGCATATAGCCAATCCAACCCTTTGAAATGGAGACAAAGACTATAACAATAGCCAATATTATGACTACCAAGAATATCCAAAGAGCTTTTATTATTTTTCGAATCATGTTTTTTCTCGCTTAAAATGACGCATTTAATTAAGATGCAAAGGTAGATAAAATCCGCTATTCAGCCAACGAGTTTGATTATAATTTCTATTTTGTTAAAATATAGAGCGATACTCCTAACAAATAGCATGAAACAAAACAAAAAAGAGCTTTTTTCAAGAAAGCAACCCTCTTATTATATCTAAACACAAACAGGCGGGAAAAATCCCGCCTGTTATTCATTCATAAATATACCTATTTATAAGATAATCAATTACAAGGTTGCTGCCTGCACACCTACCACTCCGGCAATCGCACCGGCAACAGCAATAATCACTTTCAAAATAATACTCCACGTTTTTTTCATAGACATTTCTCTTTTTAAATTAAACACTAAATGAACACTCTAACCGTCAGCTATTAATCAACAAGACATTAAGCTGCGGGATCCGGTGCCTCTCCGCTACCGCCACCTTCATCTCCGCCACCTTCGCCTTCATCCGGTTTCTCGGGATCTTCCGGAGATACAGTAACGCTAATTTTCTTCAGATATTCATCCAGACTGATCAGATCTAACTTCTCATCTGCACGGGTAGCAGTTTTGGTGACACGCAACTCTTTATTAGCTTGGAAAAAGATACGAACACTATCTACACTCTTAGCATTAATATCCTTCGCCAACTCCGCACCTTTCGAACGGGCAGTCAACATAAACACACCCAAACCTTCGATATTCACAGACTTACCTTCCAACAACTGCTCCTTCATTTTTTCCACAAAATTCTGGATTACACTCTTGATGTCACCGATAGACAGCGAAGAACGATCCTGCATTTTCTGTGCAATATATTTCAGGTTGACGGACTGACCTAAAGTGATCAGATGCGGATAATATCTCTTAGGAGAATTGGGAACACGCGGATCTGTTGGCCGCGTAATGACTTTGTAAATTACACTCATACTACGTTTTTTTAAAGATTTAAATTCAAGTTTATTTATTCACGTTTTGTTGATCAACAATGCAAAGGTGAAACTTTTATTCCGGATAGAAAAGAAAAAAGCTCCTTGCGGAGCTATTTTCATTTACCTAAGTATATAACAAACTATAAATCAACAACATAATCAGCATTCTATAATCTCCCAGTCCCCAATCGTACACCGTTCGCTATCAAAACTGACAGCCACCTTTACGACAGGCAATCCACATAAAGCAAAGCGTTCCGGATAATTCTTCAAATCAATTTGCTCCATCGCTTCACCCGCACTTTTATCCAATTTCAGTTCCATCACATACAATGTAGTCTTCGTACGAAGTACTATATCTACCCGTCCACGAGGAGTACGAACCTCCACATCCACGTAATATCCCAACAAACTGAATATGATATAAAAGACCTGTTGATAGTGTCCTTCGAACCTTGTATTGTCGCAGTAAGGAATCGTAGACAGAAATTCCTGCAAACGGTGTAAAGCAGCATCCATATCACCATTCTGAATATCATAAAAAAGATAAGCCACCATGGTAGTTGCTTCAGGTGTCTTGTTATTTACATAATAAGGAAGAAGGCTCTCCATAAGTCCCAGCCTTACTTCTTTATTGGGAATATCCAGCGTATAAAGATCTAGCATCTTATTATAATCCTTAATAGTGATATAACCACTTTGGTATAATAAAGGCACTGCATCAGTCATCGTTTCAGTAGGAGCATCGAAAACTGAAGATTTCAGCTGTCTACGTCCAATTTCGGAAGGTTTCACACCGAATTTATCCAACATCTTAACCAGATATGTAGGAGTACCGCTACCAAACCAATAAGATCCAAATTTTCCATCAGCAAAAGCATTTAGCAAACTAAAAGGATTATATATATCGGGCGAAGGAGATGTGAAATGATAACCATCATAATTTTCTTTCAATTTCATCAAAGCCTCTTCAGGTGTTATCTCCAATTTCTTTGCCAATCCTCCCAAATCATCCTTCATTTGCAAACGTATCTCATCTTCACTAATTCCACAGATAGCAGCGTATGGCTCATCCATACTAATATTCTTTATATTATTCAACTCACTAAAAATACTTAGTTGGGAGAATTTGGTAATACCAGTCAGAAATACATATCGCAAATAAGGATCACAAGCTTTTAATGGGCTGTAGAAGTTACGCATGATGTTACGCAATACATCCAGATTTTCCCGTTCATGTACCACATCAAGCAAAGGAGCATCATATTCATCAATAAGCACAACCACTTTCTTTCCGGTCTGCTCATAGGCACGTTTTATCAGTCCCATCAAACGCTGATTGGGATTAACCTCCTCCTCCAGCCGTCCATAAATCTGTTCATAACCATATAGTTTCAGATTCAATTCTTGGAGCAACTGTTCACTATCCGCATGTTTGGCGGTACTCATATCGAAGTGAAGTACCGGATATTCCGTCCACTCCTTCTCCAGTTTCTCCATAGCCAATCCATGAAACAGCTCCTTACGTCCGGAAAAATAGCTATGCAGCGTGGAAGTAAGTAATGACTTACCAAAACGTCGTGGACGGCTCAAAAACATATAGCTGGAAGCCGAATGAGTCATCCGGTAAACATACTCCGTCTTATCAACATAGAGGTAATTCCCCTCCCGTATCTTCGAGAATGTCTGTATCCCGATAGGATATAGTCTTTGCAAATCTTCCATATCAATCATATTTTTCACATACTTAAGCATTTATAATCTCCCAGCCCCCAATCGTACACCGTTCGCTATCAAAACTGACAGCCACCTTTACGACAGGCAATCCACATAAAGCAAAGCGTTCCGGATAATTCTTCAAATCAATTTGCTCCATCGCTTCACCCGCACTTTTATCCAATTTCAGTTCCATCACATACAATGTAGTCTTCGTACGAAGTACTATATCTACCCGTCCACGAGGAGTACGAACTTCCACATCCACATAATACCCTAATAAACTAAATATGATATAAAAAACCTGCTGATAGTGTCCTTCATATTTCGTATTATCGCATTGCGGTATAGTGGACAGGAACGTTTGCAAACGGCGTAATGCAGTATCCATATCCCCATTACGGATATCACGGGAAAGATACGCCACCATTGTCGTGGTTTCCGGAGCTTTACTACCGACATAATGTGGAAGAAGACTTTTCATCAGGCCTATTCTCACTTCCTTATTAGGAATATTCAATGTATACAAGTCTAATTCCTCATCATAATTCTTAATAGTGATATAGCCACTTTGATATAGCAGCGGGATAATACTTGTCATCCTTTCTGTTGGTGCATCAAAATCCTCGACCGAAACCCTATTATTTCCAATTTCGGAAGGTTCTACGCCAAACTTCTCCAACATATTTATCAGATATGTAGGCGTACCGCTACCAAACCAATAAGATCCAAATTTTCCATCTGCAAAAGCATTTAGCAAACTGAAAGGATTATATATATCGGGCGAAGGAGATGTGAAATGATAACCATCATAATTTTCTTTCAATTTCATCAAAGCCTCTTCAGGTGTTATCTCCAATTTCTTTGCCAATCCTTCCAAATCATCCTTCATTTGCAAACGTATCTCATCTTCACTAATTCCACAGATAACAGCGTATGGCTCATCCATACTAATATTCTTTATATTATTCAACTCACTAAAAATACTTAATTGTGAGAATTTAGTAATACCAGTCAGAAATACATAACGCAAATAAGGATCACAAGCTTTTAACGGACTGTAGAAGTTACGCATGATGTTACGCAATACATCCAGATTTTCCCGTTCATGTACCACATCAAGCAAAGGAGCATCATATTCATCAATAAGCACAACCACCTTCTTACCTGTTTGCTCATAAGCACGCTTAATAAGATTAACTAAGCGTAGATTGGCATCCCCCTCTACTGCGTTAATAGCAAACGTACGTTCATATTCAGCAAGCATAAAATCAAGAAGACGTTCCAATCCTCCTTTATCCACATGTTTCGCCATACTCATATCAAAGTGAAGCACCGGATATTCCGTCCACTCCTTCTCCAGTTTCTCCATAGCCAATCCATGAAACAGATCCTTACGACCGGAGAAATAGCTATGCAGCGTAGAAGTAAGTAATGATTTCCCAAAACGTCGTGGACGGCTCAAAAACATATAGCTGGAAGCCGAATGAGTCATCCGGTAAACATACTCCGTCTTATCAACATAGAGGTAATTCCCCTCCCGTATCTTCGAGAATGTCTGTATCCCGATAGGATATAGTCTTTGCAAATCTTCCATATCAATCATATTTTTCACAAAGCTACTAAAAATTATCCATCAGTCATTGCTTTACAAAAAAAATATCAACTATCTTCACAGACGGTTGATATAATAGAAATCACATCGGATTTACACCGACATGAGGGCGTTGATCAAGAATACACCGCTGTGTATTTCCTGACCACAAAATGTAGGGGTCTTCATGTGTGTAGCATGAAGTTAGGGACCTACATGTTCCATCTCACTTTCGTGTAAAGTATTAAAAGTACTCTATGACATTATTAACCTAAAAAATATCGGTCATTAATGGCTTTAGTCTTCCTTGGCGTGAGATTGTTCTCCATATCCATAACCGTAGCCATACCGCTTACCATAGCCATAATACTTGCCATATTTGCCATAACCGTAATAATAACCGTACTTTCTTCTCTTCAGATCCAAACCATTTATCACAGTACATAGGTTAGGTAATTTATCTTTTTCAGCAAGTTCGTTAATCAAAGTATATTCATTCTTGTGAGTATAGTCTGCGCGACAAACATAAACTGATAAATCAGCCACACGTCCTATCAGCAATGTATCAGTTACCATACCAACAGGAGCTGTATCCAAAATTACATAATCAAAACTCTTCTTGAGTGTTTCAATTGCTTTATCCAAGCCATCACGAGCCAATAATTCGGTCGGATTAGGAGGAACTGTTCCACCAGGAAGAATATAAAGATTTTTGCTAACATCAGAAGGTTGTACCAAATCCATCAAATTCTTTTCCGGATTAGCCAAATATTGAGTTATACCAACTTCTTTTCTCGGAATATTAAATACCTTATTCAAGCCCGGTTTACGGATATCAAGACCAACTATTACTACTTTCTTCCCTAATAAAGAAAGACTGATAGCAAGATTACCAGAGATAAAAGATTTACCTTCACCACTGACTGTAGAAGTAACTAAAATCACCTTCTTGCCATTTCCAAGCATAAACTGAAGATTCGTTCGGACATTGCGGAAAGTTTCACTCATCAGGTTGTTTTGATTCTCAAATACAGCAATAACTCCCTGCTTTTCATCTGTCAACGGGATATCACCGACAATAGGTGCACTAGTAAGTTTTTCTACATCTGCACGACCTTCAATCTTGAATTTGGTTAATTCAAGCAAATATATAACCCCTACCGGAATTCCGACTCCTAGTATCAAAGCGATCAAATAAGTAATTTTACTTCTAGGAGACACAGGAGCATCATCTGCTATAGCTTCATCTATAATCTTCGCATTATTGGCTGTAGCAGCCAGAGTTATAGCATTTTCCTCACGTTTCTGAAGAAGCATCAAATAGAGTCCGGCCTTAATTTCCTGCTGACGCGCAATACTCACAAACTCACGTTCCTGCCCAGGTGCCTCACTAATGCGACGGGAATAACGGCTCGCTTCACGATCCAGATCCGCTTTTGTGATAAATAATCCACGCAAAACCCTGTCTAAAGATACTTGTACATTCTCTTTCATTGCACTAATGCTGGTATCAAGATTTATAATGGTAGGATTATTCTCCGTTGATGTACGTAATAAACGTTTCCTCTCAACAAGAACATCATTATAACGGTTGATAGCAGCCGCAAGATTCACATCCTGCAATCCGATATTACTAGGCAGAACCTCATAACCTTCATTTTGCATATATCTCTGCAAATCCTGCAGCAGATTAATCTGGGTTTGATTTTCCACACGCTTCTTTTCATATTCAGCGCTACCCGTCAATGCAATTTGTGCATCACTGGTCAAATCCGTAATACCCGCCCCACGTTTGAAACTCTCCAGATCCTTTTCCGTACTACCGAGTTCTTTAGAGATAATACTAATACGTTCATTAATAAATTCTGCAGTTTTTTGTGCCACTTCATTCTTATCATTATTCGTATTGATATTATACATCTCCAATAGCTTATTGATAAAATCCTTACCTCGCTGTACATTTGAGTTTTTCAAAGATATGACAGCCACGGAAGTGGTTTTGGAAGTCGGCTCGATAGTCATATTCTTGCAATATGCTTTCGCTACAGCCAAAGGTTTATTAATTGTTGCAGTAATATTGCGTGTAGTCTTTTCCGAATCCGTAGTTTCTTCCGATGTTCTTTTAGAAGACAATACCGAGTCCGGCGTCAGGAAAAAAGCTAATGTTCCTTTATCGGTAGGAAAAACAGCTGGCAACTTTTCGAAATGTTTCTGATATTCATCATCGCCTATCTTCACATTCACATCTATACTTCCCTGTGGTTGCAATGTCATCTCCACAATTATCGGTTTCTCCAACAAGTCAGCCTCCTGTGGAGTCAGGCTTACTTGCACAGGCGAAGTCTTATACATGTTTCTGGAAGGAAATTCATCCTCATCCGTATAAGAAATATAGAGTCCCAAATCTTCAACCACCTCTTTGACAATAGTCTTGGAACGGAGAACTTCAATCTCGTTATCAATATTCTGCGAAGAAGAGACCATGCCATCCAATCCCAGACTCTCCAACCCGGAAAGCATTCCAGCACTCCCCCCTTTCTTATCATCCTTTATTAAAACCGTAGCGGAAATATTATATACGGGAGTGGACATATGCAAATAGACCCAAGCTGCAATCAAACACGCCACAACCGCCCCCACAAACCAAGGCCAGTGGATCAAATACTTAAACAGTAGTTCCTTGACGTCTATATTTTCTTCCTTAGATTCTTGTGCTTCGTTGAAATTTGTTTCTTTCATTGCAAATCATTATTTTAAAATATTTACTAATAGGCTGACAACGGATACCAGAATAGAAGTAGCGGAGAACCAAAGACTAGTACTATTACCGACATCTGAATTTCGAGCCTTTGCTTTATTGGGGGTCACATAGACAATATCATTCTGCTGTAACCAATAGTAAGGTGAAAGAATGGTTTCGGCCTTATTCAAATCCAAGGCTACAATTTGCTGTTTACCGTTTGCGTCTTCACGAATCAACTTTACATTATCACGAAGACCGTAGACCGTCATATCACCAGCCATGGCCAATGCCTCCAACAGATTCACTTTCTCATTAGAGATAGTGAAAGTACCGGGACGGGTAACTTCGCCGATAACAGATATTTTATAATTTACCATACGGACCGTTACAATGGGAGTCTCCTTCATGTAAGGCTTCAATTTATCTATAATCAGCTGTTCCGCTTCCCTTTTCGTTAAACCTCCTAACTTCAATTCTCCTAATACTGGAAAATTTATGTTTCCTTCATTATCTACCAAATAAGGTTGTAATACAGGTTGAGTAGTCACATAAGACGAAGTACTTACAGCTATTCCGGCATTGCTGGCAACCGTCAGATTAAAAGGTATCGCAAGTTCAGGATTAGTACACGATACCACAATAGTCAACAAATCCTTGGGCATGATCTTGGCATCATACAGTTTTTCCTGTTGTTCTACCTCGTTCACAACTTCCACATTCTGGAAATAGGGAACCTTTTTATAAGACTGGCAGGCAGCCAATAGGAATGGCAACAATAGTAGCCACGAATTTCTTTTGTTAAGTCTTCTCATCATAATTCTTAAATTCATAATTAAACGCCCTTTAATTCCTAATTTTTAATTTTCTAATATGCTTCTTTTTCTCCATGTATAGCATTATACACCGTCTTATACATAATATATAAGTCCAATAAAAAAGTCCAATGCTCTATATACCAAATATCACGTTGCACACGTCCCTCCATCTGCCAGAGTTCTTTCGTCTCACCACGATAGCCTGTCACCTGCGCCCAACCCGTTATTCCAGGTTTTACAAAATGACGAACCATAAACTTGTTTATCAGATTGGAATATTCCTCCGTATGTTTCAACATGTGAGGACGGGGACCTACAATGGACATATCCCCCTTCAACACATTGATGAATTGTGGCAATTCATCCACACTAGTCTTCCTCATTATCTCTCCGATACGTGTTTTACGAGGATCATTTTCCGTAGCCTGAAGAGTATCACATTGCGCATTAACCTTCATCGAACGAAACTTGTAACACCAGAATTCACGACCATCCTCACCACTGCGTTTCTGCTTGAAAAAGATAGGACCGGGAGAACTTAATTTAATTGCAATTCCGAAGAATATATAGACGAACGGAAAAACAGTAATAAGAAATAACCCTGAACAAACAACATCAAAAGCACGCTTGATAATACGGTTCTCCAGTGATTCCAATGGCTCACAACGAATGGAAAGTACAGGAACATTCCCCAATAATTCAAAATGCATTCTACGTTTCAAATAGTTACGGACATTAGGAACACTAAAAAAACGGACCAGATGGTTTTCGCAGTAATTAATGATGGGAACAATCTCCGCACTGCGCACAGAAGGAAGACTACAGTAAAGCTGATTGATCTCTCCCGCATGTTTTTCTAAAAAAGCACATACTTCGTTTGGTTGTCCCAAATATGGAACATCCTGCGGATACCGGTCCGAAGGAAAATCCTCGAAATACCCCAGTACACGATAACCGGACGTAGGATCATCCGTCATCGCATGATAAAGTTCCTGCATATTCTCATGGCTCCCAACTAATACTACCTTGCGAACATTTCCTCCCTTTTTCCGATAAAGCTCCAGAAAATGACGGGAAATTAGGCGGTAGCTAATAATGACAATTATCAGTGTAACATAAAACAGTCCGAAATAGCGGGAATGGGAAAAATGAAAATGAAAAACAAGCAACGTACAAACCGAAAAAAAAACAAAAGGAACCATGTTACGTAAGACACGGATCATAATCTGTTCAGGACGCACCACAGGACGATGAAGAATAACACCTGAATGCATATTACAAAGTAAATAGCACAGAGTGATAAGAGTCATACCCTGAAAGATAGAACCGCAATGGATACACCAGAAACGGGTACCTAGAAACAAATTAAATCCCCATAAAAGCAGGTTCAGCAAAATAAGATCCCCCAAAAGGACCAAAGACTTTAGGACTTTGTTAAAACGTTGGACTTCCTGCATAACAACAAACTTAAATATATAAAAATTAAAACATATTTCTGTATACAGAAACAACCTGTTCTGCTATTCTATCCCAGTTATATTCATCCATAAAATAATGGACAGAACAAAAATCCTGCACTAAATTCTTTTGTAATTTTTCCTGTAGTTGCTTTTCATTCCCTGTCTGAAAATAGCAATCAAAAGCCAGCCCTACTTCCAGATTTGCAGGGATATTACTCACAATCACTGGAAGATCATAGCTCATTGCCTCCAATAAAGCGATAGGTAAACCTTCATGAGAAGACGGCAAAACAAAACAACGGGCATGAGTTAGCAGTTCATGCAACTTAGTACCTTTAATAAAACCAGTCAGAATTACCCCATTCTCTTTTGCTAAAGACTTCAGTTTCTTTGAATAATCATCCTCAAAATCTGTATCACCTGCAAGCACCAGTTTATAATTCTGTTGTTTCAGAGCTGCAAAAGCCCGAATCAACTGATGAAAGTTCTTTTCCGGTACAAATCGTCCCATTGCAAATACATATTTACAGGGTTCTACCCCCAGGCTATTCAAATAGTCCGTATCCGCCACCTTATCCGGCGCAGGTACTCCGTTGTAAATCAAGTGGCAGTCTCTCCGCCCGTATTTGCGTACCAAAAGGTCATTGATCACCTCCGAGATAACAATCACCTCATTAGCAAACATACATCCCATCCGTTCCCCTAATCTCAACATCGTCTTCGCAGCAAATCCCCACTTATCCCGGTCATAATCGGGACCATGGTGAGTAAACACCACCTTCATGCCCAGCAGGCGTGCCAACGGTGTCACCAGTGCAGGTCCTATAGCATGGATATGTACAATATCCGCATGCAGGCTTTTAGCTTTCAGAATAGCTTTGAATGTATGAATGATAGCTTCAAATGACTTTTTCTTGGGAGTCACCAAGTCCACCAGTTTTATCCCTTTGTATTCTGTAAGCGAATCATGGACGTAGCTTTTCCTCCGAATCAGAGTGACGTCAATATCTTTTCTCGCAATACGTGGAAAAAGCTCCTCACAATGTGTCTCAACACCGCCCAGAATATCAGGGATACCCCGAGTGCCAGTTACTACAATTCTCATGTAATCAAAAGTCTTATTTTTCTATCCAATTTACAACCCGTTGCAACACATAATACTTCATGATATGAGCAAAACAGATAACCCCACCAAGCACAATTATACAAGTAACGATATAATTCATATCAGGTTGGCTGATAAAACGTTCGATATGTACTTTTTCAATAACTCTAAATATCACCATGTGAGCCAAATAAATCTCCATACTGATGTTGCTAATATATCTTGCCACTCTATTATTCAAGAACGCATTCTTAGCTCCAATTGCATAGAGCAGCCAAGCCACGAACATTCCGCTTTCAATAACATAATGCACGAAATCATTTTTCACCCTCAAACAAAACATAAAGAAAGCCACCGTCAGCAGGACAGTAAAAACAGCACAAAGAGAACTGTACTTACCGCCCCATTGACAAATGCTTTTCCGATATAAATAAGCGATTCCTCCCGATAAAAACAACGGTGCACAATAAATAAAATTTGTACGCCCGGGAGACTTGTCCACAAACTCCGGAGTATAGAAATAAAGCATAGCCACCCATACAAAGCCCAAAGCTATCAACATAGACAGCCACGCCCGCCGCTTATTGTCCGTCATAAAAACAAAGAAGGGGAAAAGCAAATAAAAAACGAACACAACTCCCAAAAACCAACCCACTCCAATCACCGTGATATGTGGATTAGGCAAAAGATTAAAACATAAAGTGAGGTTGGCGAATGTCTCAAAAAATGCTCCACGACTAGGATTCATAACCAAATCCAGCAAACAAAGGCAGGCAAAATAAGGCAAAATCCTTGCATATCGCTTCTTGTAAAAAGAATTAGGAGTAATGGTTCCTTTCTTGAATCGCTCATAATAACCACAACAAAGCGAAAATCCACTTACTATCATAAACAACAGCGTGAAATCCGTAAAAAAAGGAATCAGCTTTAATGTGAGATAATTTTCCGAAGGTTTCAGTGTGATGTTACTCAAAACGTGCATTAACACAATACCTACAGCAGCATAAGCCCGTAGCCCATCTAACGAATCATATCGTTGTTTATTAAACTTATTTAACGGTTTTTTTTGGGGGGGGGTAATCGGACGAGATTGATTATTCATTTCTACTGTTTTATATCAGAACTTATCTCTTAAATCTCCCTGACAAGGATCCTGTCCTACGTTATACCAACATTTGTCCAGACACGCAGGCTTACCTTTTATACTCAAGAATTTATTTTTTAACGCCCATTTCAAAGGATGCTTAATATATTTATGCATCACCGGGGAAGCAGTACCTACCATCCAACAGTTCTTCGGACATTTGCGCACCATAGCACGTACTTGTTGCGCCTGTTCACTTTCCCAAATAGTCATAAAGTTCGGAGTTTCACGGATATTACCCATTTTCTTCATCCAGTATTTTTCTTCCAAACCATTACATGGATACACATCGCCATAAGGCTCAATAAAGAAATTGGCAGAACCGGCTTCGCAAGGCAGCATACGGCGACCTCCTTCTATATAATTGATTAGTCCCATATTGAAGAAAGCACGGAACCAGCTTTTCGGATGATTCTCTTTCAATTGCCATTCTATCAACTGTTCAAAGTTTTTGCAGACTTCATCTTTGTTTGTTATCACATTATCGTCTTTATGAAAATAATATGAGTTGTGGAAAGCAGCTGTAGCAAATTCCATCCCCAATGACTTACTCAACTGATAGAGTGAAAGCATATCCTTGGAGTTATTATTGGATACCGTACATCCAAAACCGATGTCTTTTAATCCCATATCTTTCAGCGTCAATAGCGTTCGCAAACCTTTATCAAAGCCACCCGCATGACCACGCAACTCGTCATTCTTGCAGCTTAATCCCTCGATAGAAATACGAATACCGATATTCGGGAATTTCTTAGCCAATGCTACCACACGGTCTTCAAACCATCCGGATGTAGAAATCACAATACGATCCGAATGTTTATAACATTCTTCTACAATCTTGTCCAAATCTTCACGAATAAAAGGTTCTCCACCTGTCAGATTTATGAATTTCAACTTCGGCAGTGTACGCAAGTCTTCCGGTTGTATCTCTTTACTCTTTTCTGTGGGATATTGCCACACATTACACATCTTACAACGCATCGGACAACGATACGTCAAAATAATGCTTGCGTCCGTAGGACACGGGATACTATTTGTAGCCATAATATAAATATGATTTTAAATATATACGATTTTTTATTTCCCGGTATAAATCGTCATTAACCGTTTATAATAAGCATCGGCAGAATATCTTTCTTGTGAACTTTTAGCCAATGCCTCATAATCGAATGTATGTGTAAACATCGCTTCAATTTTCTTTTTCAGATCCACCATATTTTTCGACTCGAACAACATACCACTTTCTCCCTCTTCTATCAACTCTGGTATTCCTCCAATACGTGCTCCCAAAACCGGAGTTCCTAAACATTGTGCCTCAATTACTGAAAGTGGATTATTTTCGTACCATTCTGAAGGAATAACACTAAAGCGAGCACATCCAACTAATTCCTTAATCTCCGACCATTGCTTATAGCCCACAAATTCAATATTTGTTCCGACTGCCAATGTTTTAAGTTCATCCATAAGAAGGCCTCCGCCAATGATTTTCAATTTGTAGGGCAACCGCCGAGCTGCCTCTACCAAAGTTGCGACTCCCTTCTCATGAGACAAACGACCGATAAAACAATAATAATCTTGCTTGTTATACTCGTGCCTTATAGTCTTTTCCACATCTATAAAGTTGCAGAGAATGTGAATTTTCGATTTATCAAAACCTCCTTGTTTCATTTTTTTTGCCAAGAAAGAACTGGGTGATAAGAAAATATCCGTAGAAGCCTCCAAACGTTGTCTATTCCATCTCATCGCCTCCCAATAGGCCAGCATACTAGCAATGCACGAGTTTTTCATACACTTATACTTCACTACTCGATGCTTGTCTGCAAAACACTCTTCACAAACTTCCGTACCATTGCGCAGACAGTCATAACGTGGGCAAAGCAACTTATAATCGTGCAATGTCCAAACCACTTTTATTCCTCTTTGATGAGCCAATTCCACTATGATTGGCGAAAGCTGGCTATGAATATTATGAACATGCACCACGTCCGGATGGAAATCATCCAATAACATATTAAATTTTCTTCTCACTTCGCTTGTACCAAAAGGGCGAGTAAAAGCTTCTATCATTCCAATTCCCGGTTTAAATCGAATCTCACTGGGAAAATATTTACTCCATGGAGTCTGCAAGTTCTTCGGAAAATCCATAGCAAAGATTGCTACTTCGTGCCCGTTTTTCTTTAAAAGCTCCTCCAAATTGATGGCACAAATACAATCCCCACCACGAGTATAGTAAAATTTGTTGGCTAATAATATTCGCATTATCTTTTCATTAATGCCCATTACTCAAATCAGTAATGAACCGCTACTTAATTCAAATAAAAATTAAGAATTCAATAAGCACTTCAACATCTTGACTGATCGTCCACGCTCCTTCGCTAGAATCTCTCTCACCGGCTGATAATTTATCATTCTGTTTATGATGCTAAAATCATCAAAATCATATACAATTCTATTAGATAGTCCTGTTAACGCCAAGATGCTCTGATTACGTGTTCCCGTAGTATTATTAGGAAGAACCTCAATGAATTGCTTCTCGAAAGTGAGAGAGAAACATGTCCCATGAAAGGAGTCGGTCACAATATAGGTAGCGTTCTTTATCAAAGAGAGAAATTCCGTAACGTCAGGACACAACACAAATTTTCCTCCACGGTGAACTTGATGCATAAAAGGATTAACTCTCAACAGTTTCAATCCTGTATGCGCAGCCAGTCGTAAGGCATACGAAGACAACTGTCTATCGTTGTGAATCTGATAAACCAAGATATATTTCTGACTCGCATATTTAATTTGCATTTCTTCATAGACAAGAAGATCAATCCACTCATCCGCACTCAAAAGTAAAGTAGGATCAAGCACTTGCCCATAGCAATTCTTTGCTCCCCATGATTCAAGCATCTGCACGGCAGAATCTTCACGAACTGTAATCTTGTCATAGGAAGCAAGCATTTGCTGATATACCCTAGTAGTTGCAGCATCAAAATTTGTCTTACCAAAACTAGCGGCATAAGAAAGACGCTTCGCACCTCCAGTAGCAAATTGTAGGAAATAAGCCGCATCATACATTCCTGTTATGACCGGTCCCCACACTTGGTCACTCCCCGTCATAAAAGCATCCGCTTTTAATTGGGACAAATCTTCCGGTGTCGTACATCGTTTTGTCATCTTCAAATAACGATTCCTCATTCTATCAAAACGACATTGAGCATATTTTTCTACAGGATAACGAATTATTATATAAAACAGTTTCTTCAAAGGGCTACTGAAATCTTTTTTCCGGCTCACCTGATTCAGAACCATTCTTATCCCCCTCTCATCTTTCCGCTGATAATCAATCATCTTGCACTCATATCCTAAATGTTCAAGAACTGTTTGAGTCGCAATCGATTGCAACAAAGAACCGTAGTTCGAAGGAGCATGCCTTGTAATAACCTTTACTGTCATTTTCTGAATCGTCTTATCAAATTTCTTGCTGTTCTTGAAGGATTCATCAGTCGTTCCCTCAATCGCTTCCATTTCAAATAGCCTCCCGAGCGTAGCATGATTACTTCAATATCGAGGCTATTGTCTTTCAACAACGTCATCAACTTTTTATAAAAAAACGGTCGATGAGCACATTCCTTCATTTGCCCTTCTGCTACAACGGACAAAGGATGTTCTACACACTCAAGATTGGCCTTCATCAATAAATTGTTCCCCTTATCAGTGAACGCAATAGCACCACTTATCCCCTTTTCATCATCTTGATAGGTCGTGCCCCACAAGTCTCCAATCCGAATATCGGCTGAAGAATTCTCATATTTAAACTTACATTTTTCATAACAAGCCTTACCCAGGCACGCATCACTTAGAAACAAACGATAGAACATATCGCCTTGTGACAATCGGGTGTTTAGGAAACTTTTTTTTTCCCTTATTGACAAGTTGTAACTTTCGTGCCATTTCACAGATTCCCCTTTCTCACTTCCGTCAATGGCCATAGCCCACGAATCATGCCATCCAGTGAACTTATTTCTCCACGAGACATACGTCAGACTTCCCACTTGCTTTTCCGCCCAATGCACATACTTATCCCACATCAGTTTAGAAGGAACACCATGACAAAAAAAGTCAAGCAAAACAAAGTTATCTTCTTTCTTAAATTTCTGAAGATACCTACGAAAAGAATCTATCTGACACGGAGTTCCTGTCACCAGATACTTTTCATTCCTGTTGATAGCCTTGAATCCGTCTACTGTGTAACTTTGAATATATTTCGAACCGATCGAAGGAATCAATTCCTCAATAGTTGTTGCCACGTAATGCTCGGCTCTATTCCGCTCCGCATTATAGCGCACACCACACACTTTATATCCCTCACCAATCAATGTTCTTCCCACCTCAAAGCCTACTCCACCGCTACTGCATTTCCGGCGTACAGCAGCATCCTTACTCCAAGCAGCAAAACTCTTGACACACGAAGCTTTCAACGACAACTCTTTATGTGAATAAGAACACACATCCACGCACAACCTGCAATTCGTGCATTTCCCCTCATCCGTAATCCGAGGTTCGAGAAAACCATTTTCATTCAGAGCTATGTCAATAATCTGTCTGGCACAAACTGTGGCACAAACGCCACAACCATAGCAATCTTTTATTCCACTAATATTCATCTGTTAGGAAATTCATAATTAAATAATCCGTCCAAGACCTAACGCCTGTTTAAAGAAAGCAAGAGAATCTATTCTTAACTCTTCGACCTGTCTATCCACATAACCATAATCAATATTTTTTTTGATTTGGTTGAATACATCACCTTTATATAACCGTTCGCTCAAGCCAAGAATGTTGAATAAGCTATCTATCCGGCTATTCGTGTTTCCCTTTTCAGAAGAAGGTTTACGATAAAAAGTAAGGAATTTTTTATGCATCTGTATAGAGAATACCGAACCATGAAAAGAATCTGTTACTACATATTCCGCATCACGTATAAGACGTATAAAATCAAAAGGATCAACATCGTACAGATTAATATCACCAAGATTATCATCCATTGCATGATAATTATCTACATGAGGAAGATTTACAATTTTCAACCCAGATTGCTCTCTTAGTTTTTTTATCTCTTCACGGACATCTTTCCTTTCCCCCAAAACATAAGCCAGTATGTATGGTGTATCAATTTTATATGGTTCGCCATTTCTCTCTAACCCTCTCTCTTTTTCATTTTCCATTAGTGCCTCTATCCACTCATCAGTAGTCAAAAGAAAAGTCGGATCACATACCACTTTTGCATCCTTTCCAGTCAACTCTTTCACTATTTGCTTACCACGCTGTTCACGCACACCAATTAAATCCAATCGTTTTAAGAAACCTGCCACTCCTTTTCTCTGCCAAGGAAAAATAGAAGAAACTCCAAAACTTGAAGCATAAGAAAACTTAGGTATACTATTATCTACAAAATACAAATTATAAAACTTGCTGTACAAACTCAATGGCCCCCAAACCTGATCACTGCCGACAAAGACTACACTGTAATTTTTTGAACCCTCTTGAAGAGCTTTATATCCATTATAATAATGCGACACACTATCCAAATATCTCGCTTTGAATATATTCACAGCCTCTTCCCTAATTTTTCTCGTCCTTGCAAATTCCGGATACTGAATAAAATCTTTTTTCTTTTTACGCAAATATTTCCATTGCCTAAAAGCACCACTTCGCATAAGTCCCACAAAATTCTTCAAAAAAGATTTCACATCGCGAACCTTATTGTACCGGATTATCTCATACTCATATCCAAAATCCGCCACTTTTTTGGCTGTAGCGTATCCTTGTAAAGAACTACCATAGTTACATTGCCCCGGGTGCATAATAATCACTGCACCCACTTTTCTTTTCATTTGCATATATTCTATTTTCCTTTATTCAACAATCCTATCTATCATCTACCCAAAAGAATGATATCACCTTATAAAGCACTGCACATGACATATTGACACATATAGTTGCAGAATTAAAACCAAATAAACTCCTATCATAAATCAATATTTTTAGTCTTGTTTTGTCTTTCTTTTATAAACTTCGCAGGATTTCCTGCCCATATTTGATTTGGAGGTACATTTTTTGTAACAATGGAACCAGCTCCAATTATTGAATTATCACCAATTTCTACATCGCTGCAGATGATTGTACGAGCACCAATAAAGACGAAATTTCCAATTTTTATATTGTGCTTTCGCCATGATATACCCAATTTTTCAGTGTCTAACGAATGAGTTAGAAAGATATATCCCATAGTTATTGTAATATGTATACCAATTCTAATATTCTCAGGGTACAAACTATCAAAAATAACACCATCACCGACAAAATTCTTATTTTTGTCATTAAAATCTTATTTCAACGACATAATTTGTTTTATCTTTTTATCATCACCGAAAATTATCGGAGAATCGTAAGGTCTATCTGGAAAAACGCCATAATTCAGACGAATTTTCAACTTATGGTCCTTGATAAAGTTCTCTACACGTTCAGCCAATGTCATAGGATTACCAGAACAACAATTGATAATACCAGTAACATCTGTTTGAGTTACTGCTTTAGAAATCTGTTCTACCAATTCATCAACATTGATAAAATCATATTTTGTTTTGCCAGTAGTGAAAGGAAACAACTCTTGTCCTTGCTCATCTGCTTGCAATAATTTGCTAAAGATAGAATGGTTTTTCTTGTCATCGCCAAGAATATAAAAGCCACGAAGCCATTGCAATAATATACTGTTAGATTTACAATATGCTATCATAGACCTACGAAGAGCATCTTTCGCAATTCCATACATAGAAATGGGATTGCATGGTGTATTCTCATCTATCTTACCCTCCCAGTAACCTACTTCATGCATGGTTCCCATGACAGCCAAGTGTTTCAATCCTTGTTCCATCAATGCCACCAAAAATTTATAATGAGAAGACAAATCTCCTATGTGGTTGACTGAGTTATGAACAAATCCATCACGCCAAGCCATATGCAAACAAACATCAGGACTTCCCAATGATGTGTAAACATTCGTTAGATCTGCTGTAAAAAGATTAAGTTTCTTCTTTTCCGCTTTATCATTAATATCATCCGTATGAATGTCTACAGCAATTACTTCATGGCCTAAATCCAACAAATTATTTACTATGTGCCGACCAATGTAGCCATCAGCTCCAGTTACTAAAATTTTCATAATATCATTTATTTATAAAGTCCTTTAGATTTCATTTCCTCAATAGAAATCTCATACATATCATCCTGTACCTCTTGCTTATCAACCCATTTACAAAATTGAGCTATACCGTCAGTGAAAGAGAACTTTGGTTCAAATCCCAAAATTCTACGTGCAAGACTTATATCTGCATAATTATGTCGAATATCCCCTAAACGATAATTTCCAGAAATCGTGACAGGTACTTGAATTCCATATTTTTCACAAAGTGTATTCGCCACAGTCAAAACATCCGTAGCCATACCTGTACCAATATTAAAAATACACCCATTTGCTTTTAGAACTTCAAGACCAAGAATGGTCGCGTCTACAACATCGTCGATGTAAACAAAATCACGTGTTTCCTTACCATCCTCAAAAATATTGATTCCATGACCATTCTTTATCCGGGTTGAGAAAATACTCAAAATGCCGGTATAAGGATTACTTAGAGACTGTCCAGGGCCATAAACATTTTGATATCGGAAAGATACTGACTCAACGCCAATGGTTGGACATACCAAATGAACCAGTTGACCTTGAACCTGTTTCGCAATTCCATAAACTGAAGATGGATGTATTGCACTATCCTCGGTAGTTGCTACCAGTTCAACTGCTCCACCACACTTAGGACACTTGCATTCAAAGTCACCTTTTGCCATATCTGCATCATTTCGTCCCATAGGATAAACATCACCGCAATGAGGACAATGATATTTACCTTCACCATAAATAGCTCTAGACTCAGCCACCAAAACACGCTTTACATGATGTTTGGTATTTGTCAGAATATCGAGAAGTAAAGCTGTACCACCAATGTTAGTATCTACGTACTTTTCTATTTGATACATAGACTGTCCTGTTCCTGTTTCGGCTGCCAAATGAATAACAGCATCTTGACCATCTAAAGCTTTCATCCAATCCTCACGAGAAACGACACTGCCATGAATGAATCTCACTTTATCTTTGATAGACAAATACAAAGGAGAAGTAATCTCTGGGGTGACACCATGAATTTGCTTGCTCAAATTGTCCAACACTGTGACATAATAGCCTTTTTGCAATAGCCGAAGAGCTACATTAGAACCGATAAAACCGGCTCCACCTGTAATCAAAATATTTTTCATAATTTTTGGTTTCTGTTTTCAAAATCAATTAAAAACCACAAATATTTTCTTCTTCCAATAAATCGCTTTATGTCAACAACGATAATTTTTAGTAGGTCGTGGAAAGTTATTGATTCATTTTCCAACAAATCATATTCAACAGATTTTTTACCTATCAAACTTTGAAGTATACATTTAGCTTTTGCTTTCTTCAGACGAGAAAACATCATATCTCCCTGTGACTTATTCAATAAATCAGGATCTAAAGATTTTAACTCAATACATCCATCCTTGATGGCTTCATTGAGGATCTCAATGAATTTGGGATTTCTGACAATCAAACTATTTATTCCTATTTTGTCTTGAGTATAAGGAGCTATTCCGATATCGCCAAAACTCATATCAGCTAGATAACCGTAATGATCTACACACATTTGACACCTATTGGGCTTAAAATGGCTACCAACTAGTCGGTAATATTTATGAAAAACTGGCGAGTCGCCCCTTCTCATAGAAAGCAAGTTCTCCCCATTATTTCCGATGAACTTCAATTTTCCTTTTTCGCGGAATGAGAATTCTTTAATGTTGCACTTCTCTATATTGAAATACCTACAAAGGTAATCTTGCGCATAGAAGCATCTTTCACTACTGCAATACAAAGAAAAATAAGCAAATATCACCTTATCTACCTTAGAATCGATCTTTGCCCATTTCCTAACTGACTGTATATGACAAGGCAAACCTACAATAACATATCTTTTTCCTAAAAGAAGGGCTTTTCTTAATGTTCCTGATAACTGCACTGGAGCATATTTAGAACCTTTTGATTCTAATATTTCTTCAGATGTAGTAGCTATGAAAGCTGAGGGCTGTAAAGGATTCTCGGATGAATACCTAGTAATAATGGCTCCATCAATATATCTTTTTTGTAACAAAAAAATGAGAATAGAACTAAGCAAACCACCGGAATTAGCCGTTTTCCTTATATTCATATCGCTGCTATATCCCGTATAGAGTCGTTCATAATTACCAATATACTTATCTGACGTTTCTGAAGATGAATATAAATCATTTGCATATTTCTTAATCTCCATACCAACACCCGAACATACCTTATAGCATTTGTTACATCCTTTCTTATTCAAACATTGAGCTGGGTTTATAACTGGACGCCATTCCCCCTTAACAATCTCCATAACAATGCTTTTTGTAGGGCAAGCATCTGCGCAGATACCACATCCCAAGCAAAGATTATTCTTTACTGCATAGTTTATGTCTGAGCTTTTCATCTTATAACTTTTCATTAATAAAGGCTAGAAGCTCATTAGGCGAGAAATTTTCTTTATAATGATAATCAATCACTTCTTTCCGTTTGATAGCATCACAAAAATCCTTTGTGATTTCAGATGGTTCGGAATATTTCAATATGAATTTATCATTATAAAATGGTGCCTCATTAATTTTACTGTTATTCGTAATAATTTTCTTATCTAGGGCAACTGCCTCACACATTCTTTGTGTATAACCTGTTCCATTTTGCTGCATAACTTCCAGCAAACATTTCGTATGAAGAATGTGTTGCAAGTTCGTTTGGTAATCCATACCAGATATATAGCATATATTATCTTTATGAACTTGATTCTTTTCTTCAACACCAACAAGATGAAAATCACATTTCAAGCCAAAAGAACATAACCTTTCATAAGCACTAATGATTTCTGGCAATCTATTCTTTGCTTTTCCCAAGAAATAGACATCACTGTCTTCGATGGTATTATTAATAATGCCATGATAACTAGAAAAGACAAGGGGATGATAAACAAAACCATAAGTCTGACAATTACTTTGATCGAATGACAATACCAAATCAAATATCTGTTTTACCTTTGCGACATCCACTTGAAGCCATCTATTGCCTCGCTTGATTTTATTAATCAAATCTTGCAGAAACAAAACGAATTTAGCTTCTGGATGTTGTTTTCTTAAATAATCAAACAAACCATAGTTATCAAACTCCAACCACCCACCATTAAAGATAAAACATAATGGACGTTTCGTTTGAAAGTCATCCTTAAAATAAGAGCTATTCCAAAAGCTTTTTCCTGGAACATTTATATGATTATAAAGGGCCGCGGAAAAATGCAATTTGCACAACATCTTTTCTAATCCTTTTTTATTATCCACATGACCTGCTATATATCTTACATTGTCTTGATTATATATGTCAGAATAGGATTGTTTATACAAGTCCCAATCTGAACCAAAAATTACATAATTATATTCCATGTCTCAATAATTTTCTCCGTATTCTATATAAGAAGTCATTCAAATAATAATATCTACCAAATTTCCGATTGCGAACATCTATAAGTGCTTTTAGCCCGTCTATATCGTTTCCTTTTCTTCTTTTTTGAATAAAACCTTTAAAAATCGTATAGCAATAATTTTTCAACCATGGATTTTCAAGACTCTCGGACTCTATATAAAAAGCATATTCTTTTTCTAAAGGATGTAATTTGATTCTTGCTTCGTTACTTTCTACGACATATTCCATACAAACAAATGGAGAATAAACGATACTGAAATTCTTAATTAATCTTGCGCCAAATTCAAAGTCCTCATAGTACGACATTCTTTCATCAAATCCTCCTATTTTCATAAAGGCATTTTTACTACACATTATGTTTCCTGGATGAGGATAAAAATCTCTATGCCACATCGCCTTCAAAGGATTTTCATATACTCGCTCTTTTTTCCCTCTGAACGAACCTAATTTCAAGTGTTCACTACTCTTATAATTAGCAATAAAGACTTCATTATGTGGATAACGAAAAATCATATTTGCATAATTTCTTAGAGTTCCTGACATAAAGACATCATCACCATCCAAAAATATCAACCAACTTGATGATGCTATTTGGGCACCCATATTTCGCGCTTTAGAAACACCACTATTCGATTGTTGAATCAATCGAATTCTATTGTCTTGTATTTGACTAACAATTTCCGCACTCTTATCTGTAGAGCCATCATCAACAACTATAAGTTCGAAACAAGAGAAATCTTGGTTTAATACAGAATCAATGGTTTTCTTTATATGCTTTTCTTTATTGTATAGAGGAATGATGATAGATAATCTAATATTGCCCATGATAACGTATCGTTTTCTTAATAATCTCTTTAATCGCAGATATATAAAATTTCTTTCGGTCGCATTTCACTCTACATCTTATATAGTTAGAAAGAAACTTATCTCTATCATTCATAAAAATTTCAAAGATACTAGACCGCTCTGGTGTCAATTCGGTTGGATGTTTTAGTTGATAATTATAACCACCAAGAATTATATCCAAGTCTGAGTCCTCCAATAAAATATCTTTAGATATATCATTAAATAACTTTCGTCCTTTATCCGAATTAACAAGAACCATGCTTACCCCTCGATGTTGACGAGGAAAATTTGGATTAGAATCCTTTAAAGACCAAAAATCTGCCATGGTAAAATCACCTGTTCGTTCCACTTTTGTAAATGGACATTTATAACAATCCATTCGCAAAACATGTCCTTCAAGAAAAGCTTGAAAAAAAGCTCTCATATATTTATTATAATAAAGAGGCAAAATTTTGTTTCCCTTTTGTAAGGTACATGAAGACACTCTTGACCAACCCAAAAGAGTTTTATCTCTAAAACGATAATCGATAACTTTCGATTGTTGGTCTTCTTCTATATACTTTATTAACTGGTGAAACATTTTTATTGATGGAACACCATGACAAACGACATCTGAAGTCAGCAAATTATCGTAATCTTTACGCAAAAAGAGTTTTAATGCAGAAACATGACAAGGAGTTCCGGTAAAGAAGACCAGTCTTCCTGATTTAAGATAACCCTTAACTTCTTGATAGATTTCTGTCGTATCTGACTGAGCATATTTAGAACCTTGCAAGCGATATAAATCAGTGACTTTTTCAATAGCGACGTGTTTCACTATTAGCTCTTTTGTCAATTCTGCACCAACCACAACCCCTCCTTTTTTTAAGACATTTTTAGCTACAACAGAGAAAATACCTCCAGAAGAACTAACATTTAAAATCTTATTATCCTTTGCTTGAGCAGCAAAAGCTTTTCCTCGAGAATAGAGAGAAGTCTCATAATTCAGAACAGGACATACATCGGAACATAAGCCGCAATCAACGCATTTATACGCATCTAAAAGAGGATAATAAAATCCTTCTCTATCTGAGGTTAATGCTATGGCTTGCTTAGGACATATTTGCTCGCAAGCCCTACATCCACAACAAAATTCATTAGTGCTTATATTCATTACTTTAGTGTTTTTTTTAGATAGTCAAATGACTGCTTCCTAAAAGATTCTATTTTATCTTCGCAAAAAGAATAATCCAGCAGCAACTCTTCATAAGTTTCTGGTAGCTTATCACCAACAGTTTTCACTCTTGCCTGAAGGTTTAGCTTTTCAATGATATCCGATTGACGATTATCCTTCGTAGGTACATCACCAGCTATTGCATAAAATGGTTTTCGAAAATTAATAGAAAAAGCAACACTATGAAAAGAACAGCAAATAACAAAAGATGCATCAGCAAAGAGACGCAAGAACTCATGAGGACCAGCGCCAATCATTGGCTTAAACCCCTTCGCAATCTCATATATTTCAGAGTTTAAGACAATAACATGCTCTGCCCCTATCAACTTCTTCACTCGTTTAGCCAGCTGATCTGCATAAGGATAAGGATTTATAGCATAGGCTTGTATATAAACAAGCACATATTTACCCTTAATAGGATTTTCTACTGCAGCAAATTCCATCCAATCACCCTTTGTAAGAAGAAACGTAGGATCGCAACAGTGTACAGCTTTCTTTCCAGATAAATCGCTTGTAATCTTAACACCCGTAGATTCACGTGTTGAAATTGCATCATAGCGTTTCAGGTATTTACTATAAACTTCAGTATATTGTGGATAAAACTCGCTAGTTCCGTAACTTGCGGCATAAGCCACTTTAGGCTTATCATCAGGAGCGAAATTGAGTAAAAAACTATGATCATCTGCATAGTATCTTGGATTCCATGTCTGATCACTTCCTGTCATATAGATGTCGAAGAGAGGCGGATTATTAACAATGCTATCCATATCATACGAAATATTAGTCTTTTCTATTTGACTTTGAAACTGGACAAACTTTTCATGACTTTTTATTGCAGCCCATTTCTGATAAGCTACTTGCCCAACTGGCATTTTATGCAACAACCTATATGAGTATTTAAAAACATTCTTCCATATACGTTCTAGCAAAGGAGAAACATACCGCTTAGCTTCTGTTCCCATGGCGTTTTTACGATGATACTCCGTTGGGTATTGATAGTCTATCAAAACAGGATGATGCCCCATTTTTTTTAGGACATATGAAGTTGCGAAAGTTTGGAGAACAGATCCGAAATTAGCTTGTTGTATGGTAATAAAACCAATCTTACTCATAATTAATATTCTATTTGATACTTGTCCAAAATGGAGAAAAGCATATGAACACGCGTAGAAGTATAGTGCTTATTCAGAAATTCATGAGCTATTGAAAAATCCATTGGAGCAGATTTTCGCAAATAATCTAATCTCATTTCAAAAGTCTCGTAATCAGGAATATTTCCTACATATTTATCTAATTCATAAAATCGAGTGTCTGCATTATCTGGATAATGTGCCAATACATAACAACCTCCTGCAAGCATCTCAAAAAGTCGCGGAGTAACCTGATTGAAAATTGATGTTTCAGACTTGTTACTATCAAGACCCGGAGTTGAATAGCAAGTAATCTTACTGCTTCGAATCATATGAATGTAACTCTCACGTCCACTATCCTTGGCTATGAAATTTCCATGATTATCAATGTATTCTCTATTTTTTGAGGAACGAGATCCGAGAATATATTTAAAATCTGGATGCGTTATTTCATACTGTTTCAGCATATCAACGAAATAGGGCGACGGCCGACCAAGAAAACATAAATCATAAAGTTTCTCATAATTTTCCTTACGATCGGGCTTCATGTAATCAGGTATTGACAATGGCCAATGTTCTATTTTTAATGGACAATTTTTAGTTTTTAGATATTCTACTACTTCAGCACTAGTAATCAGAACTAATGGACAATCCTTATAAGCTTCGTAGAAAGAAGGCAATTCAGAGTCATTCAACCAAAAATCAATAATAACAGGGATTGTGCTTTTGTTTAACCATGGTTCTTTAAAAACATCAGCCCTCATCACAAAAAATAGAGATAGCTCCTTAGAAGATATGATAGATTTATAAAAATCTACTAATCCTATTTTTTTCAACCATCCATATATCTTGTGAAAATGAAAGGAAGTTTCTTTATATAGATTTATATTTCCTTTATCAGAGATAATATTCTCCCATTCATATACAATCTTAAATGGAGCAGCACTATTATAATTACGCTGAGAAATAATCTTTTGAAGTTTCATTTATGTATTGTATTTTTTTTGTATATTGTTCTATCTATGATAAATAAAAGAATCGCCCAAAAACATTTATAATGTGTACCTTGTGTGATAGGAAATATTAATGGGATATTTAGCAAAGCACTAATTAGAAATAATTGTTGGTACAGCTCCATATAGCTCCAGTTCTTTCTAACAACCTTAAAATAATAAAAAAAGAAAACCAATACGGTACAAATACCTCCTATATTCAAGGCACCAACTATTCCAACATCAGACCTATAAAAATGTAATGTTGTTTCTAACTTTTGGATTTCAATACCATAATCAGATGTAGAACCAGGCAAACCATTACCAAAGATTATCGAAAGAGGTCCTCCCCAATAATCAAATAAATAAAATGCATAACTTGCAACTCGTATATTATCATCATTCAATTCTTCTGTTGTCTTAGATGCCAACTCTGAAAAAAGGAAGTTATATCCTACATATATTCCCACTATCAAAGCTATAAAAGCAATTTTACCTCCCAGTCCATATTTTGAGGAAAAAATAGATAAAATGGCAATGGAACCAACTGTAGATGCTAAGAACTGTCTTGATTGATCCATGTACAACCCGAAGCAGGCTATTAAGAATAAAATTAACCATATAATCTTTTTCTTATGTCGTTCTATCAACTTTTGATAATAAAAGAATATTGCAAACATTGAGAAGAATGTATCTGATATAAGGTATCGCCTAAAACCTGAACGAATCTCAACTTCTCGTATAATGCCATTCTCCAATTCGATATCTGTTCTATTTGCAAAGTAATAAACAGGATATGTAAACTGCTCAACAAACGTAATGCCTATTCTTAAAAAAGCAATTATAAGTATAACTTTTACAACTTTATCTGCATTAAATTTTTTATCTTGGAGAAAAAAATACAATAACCATATTCCAGAAGGCATGAACGCTCTAAATGAAATAAACAGACTCTGCCCTCTATCTAGATAACAAGGTATTATACTAAGCATTGGCACTAACATAAAATAGAGAACATATTTATATGATACCGCATTGCTTATATCTATTTTTCTTGTAAGAACATAAACTATCAAAAGTAAAACGATAACATTGGACAATTGTCCACCTATCGTAGGATTATAATTTACATAATCCAAATAATGAAAAAAATGTAATATTATGAAGGTTAGAATCCAATAATATTTGTTTGATAATCTTCTACTCATGATTTTTTAGTATTGCTAGAAACCTTCCCCTATACAAGAAAAGTATGACAAATATTACCAGAACTATTATACACCGTAGAAATATTGATATTGTTTCGGGAATGACAATCGAAAAAATAAAACCCGATAACATGACACCAAAGAAACAAATAAATGTGCGTGTAGGTATTTTTACTGGCATTGCCTTTTGTAAATAATATATATGATAGGTCATATTAAGTAAGGCTCCAACAATATAACCATACGAAAGACCAATTGCGCCATTTTTAGAACAATACCATAGCAATGGAGCATTAACACACGCATAAAATATGGACAGACTCGCAATCCATTTTTGCTTATCCGCGGCACCTAAAGTGTTTCCTATAAATCCAAACATAGAAAATAAAATCATATACCAACACTGTAACGTTAAAACATTACCGGTGCTTGCATAATTTTCTCCATAAAGCAACAAAACGACTTCATTCTTAAATAACGAAATTATCAAACAGGAAATTGTTCCAACAACACTTATAAAATAAAGCATCAGAGAAGCTTTAGTCGTAAATCGTTGCTGATTACGCACAAATTCCTTTGCTTGATTCGGAAACAGAGCAACTAATGCACTATGAATAAAAAGAGTCATCGGTAGCAATAACTTGTTGGCAATATTGAAGTATGATACCTCTGTGATAGAACTATTGCTATTTAGGAATAGTATGGGTAGTTGTGTGGAAACTAAAGAAAATATATTTAGAATGTAATATGGCATACTATCTGTAAGCATATTTTTCTGTAGTAATCTAAATTCACTTTTTTCATAACGATATACGCCCTTTATCAACCTTTGCTTAAATAAAGAGAACAAGTACAAACAATCTTTTGCAAAAAAATTTATTATATATATGCCTATTATAAGCTTTACAGTTATCAGCGAAGAATCCATACATAAATATGTAAGTAGCAATATAAAAGACATGCCAACATTAATATAGCTTGTCGTCTCCATACGTTCCATACCAAAAGCTACATTTTGAAATCCTTCCCAATAAGATTGCAAAAAGACACCAGCCAATATCATAAGAACAATGTAGTTGTCATCAAAAACGGGATTTATTTTATTATAGACAATGAACCCTATACTTGATAGAATAACTCCATAGAATCGGAGTACCAAAGATATTACAAAATATTTTTTTGAACTGTCCTGATCACGGGCTATGCATCTAATCACAATTCTTCTAAGTCCGAAAGTTGAAAAGGTAAAGAATAGGGTAACGTAAGTAAGAAATAAAGCATAGAGACCATAGGAATCTGGAGCCAATTTTCTTGCAAGAATGATATTGATGACCATATTGAAAGCATGTGCTAATGCTTCACCACTCATCAAAACTGTAAAATTTCTAAAAAAGCTACCTTTTTTAAACTTTTGGTTAAACATACATCTAACTAAAGTGTTTTACACAAATCCATTGCTGCACCTATCGCTACATCCATATTGTAATATTCCCAATCTGCAAATCGACCTGTAAAATAGAAATTAGAGAGAGAGGTTTCTTTCTTCAGCTTATTAATTATTGTGCGTGTATTTGCATCTTGGATAGGATAAGTGTATTTATTGAATTTATGGTCTAAATATTTAGGATTAAGAGGGATTCTTTTTAGATTTTCAAGAATACCCTCTTTATTAATTGCATCTGTGAACTCTACTGTAGCTGTAATACGTCCTTTAGGTAACTCTGAATTATTACTCTCAGCAAAATTACCGGTGCAAATAATACGATGACTCTCATGTTGTCTGCTAGGCTGATATATCCAAGAATATGGATTCTTATCTATTTCACAGAATACAGCTGTAGTGCCATGATATTCAAGAGATTCAACATCCGTATTGTATTTAGAAAGGTCTATGCCCTTAACAATCTTAATCATATCTTTGATGTTACCACAAAATACAACCTTATCGAATTCTTTCCCACAGATTATCCATTTTTCCCCCATTCTATCAATGGAAGTGACCTCGCTATCATAAATAATCTTCAATCCTATTGCTAATTTATCTGCAATATATTGTGAACCATTCATCCTTTCATACCAAAAAGTAGAATGAACAAAAGCTCTTTCCTCTACCTTGTTAGCATTATTTTCACGCATTTCTTGTGTGGTAGGCATTGGCAATTTTCCTCCCATCCAAGACATAGGAACGGTAGTAAGATCGCGTCTCCAAACTTTTTTGTTATATGGTTCAAAGTACATGTCATAAAGAGTCTTTCCAAAACGCCATCTAAGAAAATCACCAAAATTATCGTAGTCCGTTAATTTAGCATTTAATCCTTTGTTCTTATCTATTTCTTCAAGGTCTTTATAAAAAGACTTCTGAATTTCCTCGCTAAACAAATACATATGGTTCTCTATAGGATAAGGAATATTATCATACTCTAGAGAATTATTGCCCTTATCCATAAAAACACAAGAGTTTCGGTCTGCTTTTGAAAATTCTTCACTTTGAATAAACTTAGACCAAAACCAATCTAAAACATCTTGACGTTTTGAGTTAAAAACATGACCACCACATATATGAAACAAATTACCATTTACGCGAAGGCATCTTATAAGTCCACCTGCCCTATTCTCTTTCTCGAAAACGGTAATATCATATCTATCACTAAGAAAATGTGCTACACTCAAGCCAGATATGCCAGCACCAATAATTGCAATTTTCTCCATCAATTTATTTTTGTCCGAAATTGAATATTATATTTTACTAATCATTAAAGCCCCACTAGTGTTAATATACACCTCACCATTTTCACCCTTTACCCTCCACACCACTAATTTATGACACGTTTCCTTATATCATTTGTTTCACAAATGGTAAGACACTTTATTCCGCATACAAAAAGACATAAGGGATTCGCCCAGAGGAACGCCCTCCGCTTTATAGTGGATAAAAAATCAAAATCAATTAAACTATACATTATATTATTATTTTTTATTCGATAGCGAAGAGTCGCATTTTATAATTCTGATACAAGAAACCATTTTTTACGGGTAGAATCATGACTGGTTATATCCAATCCTGCCACATCGGTAAAAATATATTGGTTGGAGCTGGTTGATGACACACGGCGCATCTCATTACCAAGCTGACCGTTAGCTCCTGTCACTAGAATATTCATTGAGCTTAATACAGATTTTCGTTATAATCAAATAACCAGCCGGCTTCTTCCAGATGTTCGTGATGTTGGTCTTTCCCGGAAAGGATTATTTTATCAGCAGGAACCTTCCAGTCAATTTTCAATGCGGGATCATCCCAAGCCAGGGCACCTTCACATTGGGGAGCATAGAAGTTGTCACATTTATACTGAAAGATAACCTCTTCCGTCAGGACAACAAAGCCATGGGCGAATCCACGCGAAATAAAGAACTGACGGTGGTTTTCTTCTGTCAATTCCACCGATACATGCTCTCCAAATGTTGGTGAGCCTTTACGGATATCGACAGCCACATCAAGGACAGAGCCTTTAATGACACGTACTAGTTTACTCTGGGCATAAGGCGGTTTCTGAAAATGAAGACCACGTAAAACACCATAGCTGGATTTACTTTCATTATCCTGGACAAAATCTACCTTACGGACCTTTTCTGTAAATTCACGTTGAGAGAAGGATTCGAAAAAGTAACCACGGTCATCTTTAAAAAGGCGGGGTTCAATGATGACAACGCCCTCTATAGCAGTTTTGATTATTTCCACTGTGATTAGTGTTTGTTAGTTATTTAAATTACCGGAAAGGAATATGGCATTATTCCAGTCCCAGTTCATTTATTACTTTTAAAAGGTACTGGCCATATTGGTTCTTTAGCATGGGCTTGGCCAGCTCACGCATTTTATCCGCTGTTATCCAGCCATGACGCAGGGCAATACCTTCAAGACACGCGACTTTCAATCCCTGACGCTTTTCAATCACTTCAATAAAAGTGCTGGCTTCGGAAAGAGAATCGTGCGTGCCGGTATCAAGCCAGGCAAAACCACGGCCTAGTAATTGGACCTTTAATTGGTGGTCATTGAGAAATTCCTGATTAACGGTAGTGATTTCTAACTCTCCACGGGGAGAAGGTTGTATATGTTTGGCTACATCCACCACTTTATTGGGGTAGAAATAGAGTCCCACTACAGCGTAGTTGGATTTTGGATTTTCTGGTTTTTCTTCAATACTCAAAACATTCCCATTCTTGTCAAAGTCAGCAACTCCATAACGTTCGGGATCGGCAACCCAATAACCGAATACGGTTGCTTTCTGCTCTTCCTCGACTGTACGGACAGCCTCCTGCAACATGCGGGTAAAGCTTTGGCCATAGAAGATATTATCACCTAATACCAGGCAGACGGAATCATTGCCGATGAAGTCTTCACCGATAATAAAGGCTTGTGCCAGACCGTCCGGAGAGGGTTGTTCGGCATACTCAAACCGTACTCCATAGTCGGAGCCATCACCCAAAAGACGCTTGAAACCCGGAAGATCATAAGGAGTGGAAATAATCAGGATCTCACGGATTCCAGCCAACATAAGGACTGAAATCGGATAATAAATCATGGGCTTGTCAAAGACAGGAAGCAACTGCTTACTCACTCCTTTGGTGATAGGATACAGACGAGTGCCTGAACCACCGGCTAAAACTATTCCTTTCATAAAAGCTTATTTCAATTTTAGAAAATAAGTAAGCTGTTTTGAGATAGACACAAAGTAGCTTTTATTCTGTGTTTATTTAAACGGTTCCACATACCCAACCGGCATATCCGCACAAGCACACCCCAACATATTCAACCGGACAGCAATCTTACTCCTGCCATCCACCGTGACAAGTTCTCCTACAAGACCAGTCAAAGGACCTTTGACAACACGTACTTTTTCACCACGTGCCAAAGGAGCGCTATTCATACAGATTGCCTCTTCGGAATAATCGAGCATAAAACGGAAACGGGCCATTTGTTCATCAGGAATAATAGTCGGACTGCTCTCACCGCGCATTACCATATACCGACTAACTGTAGAAAAGGAAAGAACCTCTTTACGTTCTTTAGGATCAGCATGTACAAAAACCATCATCGGAAGCAACACGGACTCAACTACTTTACGGCGGTCACTCCATTGATGTACTTCTTGCTGGACCGGTACAAAATTTTCAATCCCTATTTTGTCTAAACGCTCGGCTACTTTCTTCTCATGATGCATACGGACCAGAGCGACATACCAGCGTTTAGAGTGTGCTACGCCTTCCCCTGTCCCAATACTAGGCCCAGCACTTAAAGTTTCTTTCGTTAGAATCATACTTTTTTACCCCTTATGTTTCCGTTACTTCTTAGGTAACGGATAAGGTACTCATTCACAGGAAAACAGATGAAAACAGAAAAACATGGACAAGAACCGCCTACAGCAATGTTTTTCTAACCTACGCGAAGGGAAAAACATCTTTGAAAACAGAATATAGGAATATCGGGCATGATGAAACAGAATTATCATGTCCTGATATATTTTTGTTGCATATTTCAACAAATCAGAAAAAAAAGAAGATTTTACTTGTTTACTATTTGTATTTTTGCATATCTTTGCATCGAATAATTTTCCGTTACCTAAGAAGTAACAGATATACTTCGCCCTTGATTTCTAACACTTTACCATTAATTATCTACCTAAACGATAGTTCCTAATGTAAGATAAATTCCCTTTATTTACCTCTGTACGTTCTCTTAGCTCAAAACCTTTTAAATAGATTTGTGTGGTTTTTATAGATTTATGTCCCAATGATTCACTAATCATTTCAATTGGCACTCCACGATACTTGGCTGTCGTTGCCCACGAATGGCGAAGTGTGTAAGAAGAAACGGGAGAATTCAAACGCAGAGCTCTCGCCAAATCCTTCAAACTATTATTGAATCTTCGAAGAGCAGACTGATATTCACTGTATGCCCTTTCATCCTTTCGTTTCTTGTTACCGCAAAGTATGTCGAACAGATAGTTCGGACAATCGGGAATGGGTTCCTGATTATTCCGGAGTTGATTAATCATTCCCCTGGCAGTATCAAGCACTTCCACGCTCATGGGAGTTTTCGTCTTGATTCGATTATAACGTAATACACTCTGCTCTAAAGCTGATTTTTCCAGATGCGCTAAATCGGCGAATGACATTCCACAAAACTGGAACATCAGGGCGGCAATAGTTTGTGTGCGACGTAAACGCTCCGATTTGGGATCCTCATACAGAAGTTTGTGCAATTCACCGGCAGGCAAAGCTTTCTTTTGCCGGACATCCACGCCTGTATAGACATCATGAAATAATCGGGGAACATAAGGGGCACTACCCGCTTCCACTCCCCGATTGTAAATACTACGAAGCATACGCATATACGTAGAAATCGTATTAGGCTTCAAACCACACTCATAAAGATACTGACCATAACGTCGTAAACGTTCTTTGGTGACCTGTCTGAACGACATATTCAACGTACCGCAAAACTTACTGAAAGAATAAAGGGCATTCTTATAGACATGCGCTGTAGAATAGCGCCCCTCCTTTCGTAAACGATTGATGTAGTTCTCACCACATCGACTAAATCCATTTTTATTCATCATTTGCATCACTAGTTATTTTATATATATACTATTTGGCAAGCGGCAAAAGAACAAATCTTTTTGCACGTTTAATTCCGCTTTCCAGATATTATTTTTAGAATTAATACATATTTAACCAACGTTAAAATTAGTAGATTATGAAAAGTAAAAATGCCAAAAAAGGTAGTAAAAACGGCAAGGTGAAAAGAAATGTCCAAACAATGAAAAAAGCCCCCAGGAGGCATTCAAGGGAAGAAATCATCAGTGAAGAAGAACTGGATAACAGAATAGCAATCGATGGAGATATCCGTCTTTATTTCACCATGTATTTAAAAATCTTTATTGATGGACATTTCCGCCATCCCAAGAAAAGAAAGCTGATAAATCTAGCCCAATATATCTATGACCAAAAAGTATTATACATCCACAAACACGGTGGCTATAAGTTAATGGAACTTAGTAGTATACATGCTGAATTAGGGGCATTGAGAAAACCTGTTGAAGAAGAGTACATGAAAGAGAAAAAGGAAAAAAGAGAACAAGCTGAAAAGATCAAAAGCAAGTACTAAAAAAAATAATGGGACAGTTGGAATATAAGGCTTACCTTCGCCGCCGTTTTCAACCGGTCGAAAACTTACAGATTTTCTCTTAAAAAAATAGTGACGGTATGCTATCGTTATAGCGTCACTATAATGAAAGGATAGTGACGCTATGACAACAACATACCGTCACTATCTATAAGGGAAGATTTACGCTCAAACAGATTATTTTTCATAATTAAAAACAGAAGAAAATGAGACAAAAAATCAGGAAGAGTAAGTTAGAAGCTTGCAAATTAGTATGGAAAAAACGTATTACTGCTGAAAAGGGGATTTCGGATAAATGCGCAGAGAGAATTGTACAAGAGTGTATTAGACTAATAGAACGCATGTTGTATGGAAATGCAATGATCGCTTTTCATAGGCAGGATGGCACATTCTGCCTGGAAAAAGGAACACTAGTAGGATATGAAAAATTCTTTCATAGAAAATTCAATATCACAGCAAAACAAGAGTCTATTGTCTATTGGAGTGAAGAACAAAAAGGATGGAGAAGATTTATGATCGGGAACCTGATGGAGTGGAAAGCTATTGTATAACTTAGATTAAAATATATTTAACAATGAATATGATTAACAAAGGGATACCTTATTTCCCGACACCGGCAAACTTCTTTGACGAAGAAGTGATGGAACTATTAGAAGCTAAATTTGGAGTGTTAGCTTCTTACATTGTCATGCGATTGCTTTGCAAAATATATAAAGAGGGATATTATATCTCTTGGGGAAAGGAACAAAACCTGATTTTTGTCCGTAAAGTAGGCGGCGGGATTAAAGAGGATATGATGGAAAAGATTGTCGATCTGTTATTGGAGAAAGGATTTTTCCATAAGGAAACCTACGAAAAATACGGCATACTCACTTCGGAACAGATTCAAAGGGTGTGGTTTGAAGCTACTACACGAAGGAAAATTGATTTCTCCCAACTACCTTATTTATTAGAGACCAAGAAGAAAAAAGGGATGCAAAAAGAAGAGTTGAACGCAGAAAATGCAGACATTTTTGAAACTCAAGAGGAGGTGAGTCAAGAAAATGCAGACATTTCCCGACAAACTAAACTAAAGGAAACTAAACTAAATCATGAAGAAGAAGAAACCAACGTTGTTCCGATTGAAATTCCGGGGTATGCCTACAATCTGGCTACACACAACATAGCAGGATTGATGGAGAGCCTGGACAACCATAAAGTGACTGACCCAAAAGAGAAACAGACGATTCTCCGGCTATCGGACTATGGCAGGAAAGGCACCCAGGTGTGGAAACTGCTCTCCAATACGGCCTGGAGTAAAATCGGAGCACCGGGGAAATATATCATTGCAGCGTTAGCTAGCGGACGGAAATAAACCGACTGATTAAAAGCTGATAAAAAAGGTACGAAAAATCTGTGCTTTTCACAAATTCTTCGTACCTTTACGCTCCGGTAAAACAAGTTCTATCCACATAAAAGATAACAAAATGGAAAACAGAAGTTTAGTAACCATTGCCGAACATTCTAAAGAAAAAATCCTCTACATGCTCGAAATGGCGAAGCAGTTTGAAATGAACCCCAATCGCCGGTTATTACAAGGAAAGGTTGTAGCAACCCTGTTCTTTGAACCTTCCACCCGTACCCGCTTGAGTTTTGAAACAGCTGCCAACCGTCTCGGTGCACGAGTAATCGGATTCTCTGACCCCAAAGCTACCAGCTCTGCCAAAGGGGAAACACTTAAAGACACGATCATGATGGTGAGCAACTATGCAGATATTATCGTCATGCGACACTATCTCGAAGGAGCTGCACGGTATGCCAGCGAAGTAGCCCCGGTACCCATTGTCAACGCAGGTGACGGAGCCAACCAGCACCCGTCGCAGACGATGCTCGATCTTTACTCTATCTACAAGACGCAAGGAACGCTGGAAAATCTGAATATTTTCCTGGTGGGTGACTTGAAATACGGCCGCACCGTACATTCATTGCTGATGGCGATGCGACACTTTAATCCGACTTTCCATTTTATCGCTCCCGAAGAGCTGAAAATGCCGGAAGAATACAAACTTTACTGCAAAACGCACCAAATAAAATACGTTGAACATACAGACTTTTCCGAAGAGATTATCGCCGACGCCGATATTCTGTATATGACCCGTGTACAACGCGAACGTTTCACCGACCTGATGGAATATGAACGGGTGAAGAATGTATATATTCTCCGTAACAAAATGCTGGAAAACACACGTCCGAACCTGCGTATCCTGCACCCGCTTCCCCGTGTCAACGAAATTGCTTACGATGTGGATGACAATCCGAAAGCATACTATTTCCAACAGGCACAAAACGGTCTGTATGCCCGCGAAGCAATCCTTTGCGATGTATTAGGTATCACATTAGATGACGTTAAAAACGATATTTTATTATGAGCGAAAATAAACAAGCATTGCAAGTAGCTGCCCTGAAAAACGGGACAGTGATTGACCATATACCATCCGAAAAGCTCTTTACCGTAGTGCAACTGCTCGGTGTGGAACAGATGACTAGCAATATCACTATCGGATTCAACCTCGACAGTAAGAAATTAGGTAAAAAAGGGATCATCAAGATTGCAGATAAATTCTTCTGCGACGAAGAGATTAACCGTATTTCAGTAGTTGCCCCGCACGTCAAACTGAATATCATCCGCGATTACGAAGTAGTGGAAAAGAAAGAGGTGAAAATGCCGGATGAACTTCGGGGCATCGTGAAATGTGCCAATCCGAAATGTATCACCAACAACGAACCGATGGCCACTATCTTTCATGTGATAGACAAGGATAATTGTATCGTAAAGTGCCATTATTGCGAGAAAGAGCAGAAACGTGAAGAGATTACAATCCTCTGAATAAACGTATAGGCCTATGAAACAGGACTGGAAACCAGGAACGATGATCTATCCGCTGCCGGCTGTACTGGTCAGCTGCGGAAAGGAAGAAAGCGAATATAATATGTTCACAGTAGCATGGACGGGTACGATTTGTACAAACCCGCCCATGTGTTATATATCCGTACGTCCGGAACGCCATTCTTATGACATTATAAAAAAAAACATGGAGTTTGTCATCAACCTGACAACGAAAGATATGGCTTTTGCCACCGACTGGTGCGGAGTTCGTTCGGGACGTGATTATCATAAATTTGATGAGATGAAGCTGACACCCGGACAGTGTACGGTGGTTAGTGCTCCGTTGATTGAAGAATCTCCTCTCTGCATTGAATGCCGTGTGAAAGAAATCATCTCTCTCGGCTCACACGATATGTTTATCGCTGACGTAGTAAATGTGCGTGCGGACGACCGGAACCTGAATCCTGAAACCGGAAAGCTGGAACTGGCCGAAGCCAATCCGCTGGTATATGTGCACGGAGGATATTATAATCTGGGAGAGAAAATCGGTAAATTCGGTTGGAGTGTAGAAAAGAAGAAATCATAAAAAGTGCGATATTGCCATGAATATGCTGCGTAAATTCATCCTTCCCGGTTTGTTAGCCATAGCCTGCACGGCTGTCGGCCAGAACTATAACGCAGAAAAAGTAGACCGCCCCAATACAAAAAAAATAAATATCGGTATCAAGGCGGGATTCAACTCTTCCATGTTCATGGTGTCTGAACTGAAAATTAAGGATGTAACTATCGATGAGGTGCAGAATAACTACAAGATAGGTTATTTCGGCGCCCTCTTTATGCGCATCAACATGAAGAAGCATTTCATTCAGCCGGAAGTATCCTATAATGTAAGTAAATGTGAGATTACTTTCGATAAGCTCGGTTCGCAGCATCCTGCCATCGAGCCTGATTATGCTTCCGTGCAATCGGTGTTGCACAGTGTGGATTTCCCTATTTTATACGGCTATAATGTGGTGAAAAAAGGGCCTTACGGAATGTCTATCTTCGCAGGCCCCAAACTTCGCTACTTATGGGGAAAACACAATGAAATCACTTTTAAGAATTTTGACCAAAAAGGGATTCACGAAAGGCTGTATCCGTTCAATGTCAGTGCAGTGATCGGTGTAGGCGTCAACATCTCCCGTATCTTTTTCGATTTCCGCTACGAGCAAGGCATCGGAAATATCTCCAAGTCCATCATTTACGACAATATCAATTTCGACGGCAGCACGGGAGTGAGCAACATTATTTTCCGTCGCCGTGACAGCGCGTTAAGTTTTTCGCTGGGATTCATCCTTTAAGAATAAAATATCATTAAATCCGGCTTTTTACTAACATTTTTCTTGTACTTCCTTCATTCTTTATTTATTTTCATTAACTTTGTGCGCTTAAAATAGGTATCTCGAATTAGAAATTTAATCTTACTTATAAAAGAATGAAAAGAGACGACATCATTTTCGACATCATCGAAAAAGAGCATCAACGTCAGTTGAAAGGAATCGAGCTTATTGCATCAGAAAATTTTGTGAGTGACCAGGTTATGCAGGCAATGGGTTCTTGCCTGACTAACAAGTACGCAGAAGGTTATCCCGGCAAACGTTATTACGGAGGTTGCGAAGTAGTAGACCAAAGCGAACAAATCGCTATCGACCGCCTGAAAGAAATTTTTGGCGCTGAATGGGCAAACGTACAACCACACTCGGGAGCACAAGCTAATGCTGCTGTTTTCCTCGCAGTTCTGAATCCGGGCGACAAATTCATGGGATTAAATCTTGCACACGGCGGACACCTTTCTCATGGCTCACTGGTAAACACTTCCGGTATCATCTATACTCCTTGCGAATATAACCTGAATCAGGAAACTGGACGCGTTGACTACGACCAGATGGAAGAAGTCGCTCTACGTGAGAAACCGAAAATGATTATCGGTGGTGGTTCTGCATACTCTCGTGAATGGGATTACAAACGTATGCGTGAAATCGCTGACAAAGTAGGCGCTATCCTGATGATCGACATGGCTCACCCTGCCGGTCTGATCGCTGCCGGAGTGCTCGAAAACCCGGTTAAATATGCACATATCGTCACTTCTACTACACATAAAACACTTCGCGGACCTCGTGGTGGTGTCATCATGATGGGTAAGGATTTCCCCAATCCATGGGGTAAGACCACTCCGAAAGGTGAGATCAAGATGATGTCTCAATTACTGGATTCTGCCGTATTCCCGGGAATCCAAGGCGGACCACTGGAACATGTAATTGCTGCTAAAGCAGTTGCTTTCGGTGAAATCCTGCAACCTGAATTTAAGGAATATGCTAAACAAGTACAAAAGAACGCTGCTGTACTTGCACAGGCTTTAATCGACCGTGGCTTTACCATCGTTTCCGGTGGTACAGACAACCACTCTATGTTGGTCGACCTGCGTAGCAAATATCCTGAACTGACAGGTAAAGTGGCAGAAAAAGCATTGGTTTCTGCCGATATTACTGTTAACAAGAACATGGTTCCGTTCGACAGCCGTTCGGCTTTCCAGACTTCCGGTATCCGTTTGGGTACTCCCGCTATCACAACTCGTGGTGCAAAAGAAGATTTGATGCTCGAAATTGCTGAAATGATCGAGACTGTATTGTCTAACGTAGAAAATGAGGAAGTTATTGCACAAGTACGCGCACGTGTCAATGAGACAATGAAGAAATATCCTCTTTTTGCTTATTAAAAAACGATTTCAAAGCTAATAGCTTCACTGTTATCAGCTTTATTTCTTATTTATAAGGTCTGCTCTTTGTGAAAGGAGCAGGCTTTTTTTATTTATTAACGGTCCCGCCCGAACCATCTGTCCATATTTTCGTTTTTCTTACTATAAAAGAAATATATGATGTCATATATCACTCATAGCAAGGACGAATTCAACCGTACAGTGTGCAAGAAGAGAAAACAGAAGCGCACTGGACTCTATATACAGTCATCCCCGTCTTTCCACATTTTATTTCATAGGGAAAGACGGGGATTTATTTTACCGGCATCATACCGGAATATTTTTTTGAGGTATATATTTTAGCTCAATCCTTCTATTTCTCCATCCACAATATCGATGTGCAATGCCTGCGGCTCCTTGGGTAATCCCGGCATACGAAGAATTTCTCCGGCAATGGCTACAATCATTTCAGCTCCGTTATTGATAACAATATCTTTAATATGGAACTCGAAGTTGTTTACCGCACCATAAATCTTTGGATCGGCAGAAAATGAATATTGTGTTTTCGCAATACAAACCGGATAATGAGTAATTCCCATTTTCTCGATCAGTTTGATACGGTTGCGGGCAATACTGCTATAAGTAATAACGCTGGCTCCGTAAATATTAGTGGCTACCTTTTCAATCTTCTGCTGTATGCTATCTTCTTCTTTATAAGTGTAGCGTAAAGATTCGGACGGATTGTTCTCTATGGTATCTACTACCAGACGGGCCATATCTACTGCTCCCTCTCCTCCTTCACTGAACGCATTGTTAATGGCGAAACCCACTCCCAACTGTTCGCAATGTTCGCGCAGTAATTCCATTTCTTCATCCGTATCGGATGCAAACTTATTGAAAGCTACGATGATGGTCTGACCGAATGAGCGAAGGTTACGAACGTGTTTGTCGAGATTACGCAATCCTTCTTTCAAGCCTTCCATATTCGGCTCTTTGATACGGTCGAGACTGACACCTCCGTGCATCTTTAATCCTTGTGCTGTAGCGACAATCACTGTGAGACGTGGTTGGAGTCCGCTCTTGCGGCATTTGATATTATAGAATTTTTCTGCACCGAGATCGGCACCGAATCCGGCCTCTGTTATTACATAATCACCGAAAGACATTGCCAATTTAGTGGCCAGAATAGAGTTACAACCATGTGCAATATTAGCAAACGGACCACCATGTACAAAAGCAGCGGTTCCTTCGGTAGTCTGCACTAAATTAGGATGGATAGCATCTTTCAACAACACGGTGATGGCTCCTGCCACTCCCAAATCTTTCACAGTAAAAGGTTGGTCGTCATACGTGAAGCCCAACAGGATATTTTCAATACGGCGACGCAGATCACTCACATCTTTGGAAAGGCAAAGAATTGCCATAATCTCCGAAGCAGGAGTAATATCGAAACCGGACTCTTGGGTAATCCCGTTCGATTTAGGTCCGAGGCCGACAACGATGCTGCGCAACGAACGGTCGTTCACGTCAAGCACTCTCCGCCAAAGAATTTCTTTCAATCCGAAACCTTTTGCCTGGTTCTGATAGAGATAATTATCGAGCAGGGCGGAAATCATGTTATGGGCAGAAGTGATGGCATGAAAATCTCCGGTAAAATGGAGGTTAATTTTGTCCATCGGAAGCACTTGTGCATATCCCCCACCGGCTGCTCCTCCCTTCATTCCGAAACATGGACCGAGAGACGGCTCGCGAAGAGCGACAATCGCATTCTTTCCAATTTTATTCAATCCCAAAGCGAGACCGATAGATACTGTAGTTTTGCCAATGCCCGCTTTGGTTGCTGTGATAGCAGTTACCAGAATGAGATTGCTTTTCTTCACTTTCTCTTCATCAATCAGTTGTTCGGGGATCTTTGCTATGTAGCGGCCATAATTCTCCACTTCCTCACGAGGGATTCCGATACCTTCGGCAACTTGCTTAATCTTCTTCAGCTCAATACTGCGAGCTATTTCTATGTCTGATTTCATACAGAATATGATTAGTTTTATTTTTGAAGGAACAAAAGTATAACAAAAAAGCGAAATAGAGAAATTTAAAGTTCGACGGATATTATATCTCTATTTTTCATAACACAACAAACTCTTTTTACGCTATAACTGTTGTAAATGACATAACCTAAAACAACAACTTAATTATGGAATGGATTATTAATCAATTAAGGGTACATCCTGAACTTGCTATTTTCCTGACGCTCTTTGCCGGATTTTGGCTGGGCAGACTCAAAATAGGGAAATTCTCCTTGGGGACAGTCACCAGCGTTCTTCTGGTCGGAGTATTGGTCGGACAACTGAATATCACTGTAGATGGTCCGATGAAAGCTGTGTTCTTTCTGCTTTTCTTATTTGCCGTTGGCTATAAGGTAGGTCCGCAGTTTTTCCGCGGATTGAAGAAAGACGGCCTGCCACAAGTGGGATTTGCCGTACTGATGTGTATTGTCAGTCTGGTAGCCCCGTGGATACTGGCCAAAATCATGGGATATCATGTAGGAGAAGCTGCCGGACTGTTGGCAGGCTCACAAACAATATCCGCCGTTATCGGCGTGGCAAGCGATACGATCAACCAGCTGGGAATCAGCGATGCACAGAAAGCCACGTTCATCAATGCAATTCCGGTAGCGTATGCCGTAACTTATATTTTCGGAACGGCCGGTTCGGCGTGGATTCTGGCTTCTCTCGGCCCTAAAATGCTGGGTGGACTGGATAAGGTGAAGGCCGACTGCAAGGAATTGGAGGCTCAAATGGGAACATCGGAAGCTGACGAACCCGGATTTTCCCCAGCTCTTCGTCCGGTTGTGTTCCGTGCTTATAAAATCACCAATGAATGGTTTGGCAAAGGAAAGAAAGTCAGTGAACTTGAAGCTTATCTATGTAAAAATGATAAACGACTGTTTGTAGAACGGATTCGTCAAAAAAGAGTGGTGAAGGAAGTAGATCCGAACCTGATTCTTCATAAGAATGACGAAGTGGTACTTAGCGGACGCCGTGAATTTGTGATTGGAGAAGAAGACTGGATCGGTCCGGAAGTGATTGATGCACAATTACTCGACTTCCCGGCAGAAACTCTTCCTGTAATGGTGACCCACCGGACTTTTGCCGGAGAAACGGTTTCCAAAATCAGGGCGCAGAAGTTTATGCACGGGGTTAGTATCCGGAATATCAAACGTGCCGGAATCAATGTTCCGGTATTACCTAAAACAATCGTAGATTCGGGAGATATTCTCGAACTTACCGGTCTTAAACATGAAGTGGAAAGTGCTGCCAAACAAATGGGCTATATTGACCGGCCTACCAACCAGACGGATATGATCTTCGTTGGATTGGGTATTTTGCTCGGTGGTCTTTTCGGTGCACTGGCTATTCATCTGGGAGGTGTTCCTATCAGTCTTTCTACCAGTGGCGGCGCATTGATAGCCGGACTTCTGTTCGGTTGGCTACGCAGCAAGCATCCTACTTTCGGAGGTATCCCCGAACCTTCTTTATGGGTATTGAATAATGTAGGACTGAATATGTTTATCGCAGTGGTCGGTATCGCTGCAGGTCCCAGTTTCATTGCCGGATTCAAGGAAGTAGGCGTCAGTCTGTTTATCGTCGGCGCATTGGCAACGGCCATTCCTCTCCTCGCCGGATTGCTGATGGCGAGATACTTGTTCAAATTCCACCCTGCCCTGTCATTGGGATGTACGGCAGGAGCACGTACTACAACAGCTGCATTGGGAGCTATTCAGGATGCAGTGGAAAGCGACACACCGGCATTAGGATATACGGTGACGTATGCAGTCGGCAATACGCTCCTGATTATCTGGGGAGTTGTCATCGTACTACTTATGTAAAACTATATAAATAAATATCATTATGGAAAAGAAAACAAATAACCCTGCCATTACCAAAAGTTATGCCAAGAAAATGGAAACGATCAGCCCGTTCGAGCTGAAAAACAAACTGATCGATATGGCAGATGAAAGTATCAAGAAGATAGCGCATACGATGTTGAATGCCGGAAGAGGTAACCCGAACTGGATTGCTACCGAACCACGCGAAGCCTTTTTTCTGCTGGGACAATTCGGCCTTTGCGAATGTCGTCATGCGTTTTCACTGGAAGAAGGAATAGCAGGTATTCCGCAAAAGGCGGGAATTGCTGCCCGTTTCGAGGCTTTCCTGAAAGAAAACGAGAAAGCTCCCGGTGCTAACCTATTGAAAGAGGGCTATAATTATATGCTGATGGAACATGCTGCCGATCCGGATACACTTATTCACGAATGGGCAGAATCGGTGATTGGCGACCAGTATCCTGTGCCCGACCGTATTTTACATTTTACGGAGTTAATCGTACAGGATTACCTGGCGCAAGAGATGTGTGACCGCCGTCCGCCGAAAGGTACTTTTGACCTTTTCGCGACCGAAGGAGGTACGGCAGCCATGTGTTATCTGTTCGATTCTTTGCAAGAGAATTTCCTGTTGAACCAGGGGGATGCTATTGCTTTGATGGTTCCTGTGTTCACTCCTTATATAGAAATCCCGGAACTGCGACGCTATCAGTTCGACGTTACCGAAATTTCTGCTGACCAGATGACTCCTGACGGTTTACATACCTGGCAGTATAAGGATGAAGATATAGACAAGCTGAAAGATCCGCGGATCAAAGCGTTGTTTATCACCAATCCGAGCAACCCGCCCAGCTATGCACTTGGCAAGGAGACCACCGAACGTATCATCAACATTGTGAAGAATGATAATCCGAATCTGATGATTATCACGGATGATGTGTACGGAACGTTTATTCCTCATTTCCGTTCATTGATGGCAGAGTTGCCGCACAATACGCTTTGCGTTTATTCGTTCTCCAAATATTTCGGAGCTACAGGATGGAGAACCGCTGTTATCGCTCTACACGAAGACAACATCTACGACAAAATGATTGCCCGCCTGTCGGAGGAGCAGAAATCAATCTTGAACAAACGTTATTCCAGCCTTAGCCTGCAACCGGAAAAGATGAAATTTATTGACCGCATGGTGGCTGACAGCCGACAAATTGCGCTGAATCATACTGCAGGGCTTTCCCTGCCCCAACAGATACAGATGAGTTTGTTTGCCATCTTCTCGCTCCTGGATAAAGAAGACAGTTATAAGAAGAAGATGCAGGAAATTATTCATCGTCGTCTGCATGCGTTGTGGGATAACACAGGTTTCACGCTGGTGGAAGATCCGTTACGTGCCGGATATTATTCGGAGATCGATATGCTGGTATGGGCGAAGAAATTCTATGGGGATGACTTCGTTACTTATCTGCAAAAGACCTACAATCCATTGGATGTGGTTTTCCGCCTGGCAAACGAAACTTCACTCGTTCTGTTGAATGGTGGTGGCTTTGCCGGACCGAAATGGAGTGTGCGTGTGTCACTAGCCAATTTGAATGAGGCCGATTATGTGAAAATCGGACAAAGCATCAAGTGTGTGTTGGAAGAATATGCCCAAACATGGAAAGCATCAAAAGAATGAACTAAGTAGTTCATTTTATAAATGAGAATTTAATTCAGACAGAAGAACATAAGAACAAAAAATAAAATAGCAGTTAAATAAACAACAGAAATAATTTTCAAAGCGCAGCATTTATGTTCTTTTGTTCTTATGTCTGAAATTTTTCTCGCTCTTATGTCTAAAAATTAATTAGCGTTTATTTAAAGCGGGAGGTATCGACTTCTTCCCTCTTCTTCTCTTTGTATCCTCCGAATTTATAGTTAAACGAAATACCGAATGTACGGGTAGTGCGCATATAGTGGTTTTTCACATTCTGCAATCCGTAACGGACTTGTGTCGAAATGGTGGAGGTATTGAACAGGTCGTCACACTTCAGCGTCAATTGTGCTTTTCCTTTTGCAAAGGTGTAACGAAGTGCCGCATCCAGGTTTCCCGAACGGGGAAGATCGAAAATACCCTGGATGGCTCTATTTTGATAGAATCCGGTCAAGGTGAATTTTAAGTCGGGTTTTGTGGAAAGGGTAAAGGTGTTGTTCATCGTCAACACAAATGTATATAGTTTACGGTCAAACGGGATATCCCAGAAGTCACTATCTTTCTGGCGATAACGAAAACCGATGGCGGTGAAACGGGAGTCGAGCCATTTTTTCACCTTAAAGGGAACTGTCATTACCAATCCGGCTTGTGATGAAAAATCAAAGTTGAAGAATTTGTAAATCTCTACTAAGCGTTCCGGTGATTGGTAGAGGGTTTGCATTTGCTTGTTTTTGGTATAGCTATAAAAGGCGGAAAAAACATACTTGCCTTTTAGTATATAATTAAGGCTGGTTTCATAGTTCGTGGCAGGTTTGAGATAGGGATTTCCTTGAATTTCAGAGTATGCTCCCATGTAAGAGATTGCATTCTGTACGCTCCAGTATTCGGGATATTCCTTGTCACTACTCAATGAGAATTGCAGGACATGTCCGGCAGCGGGCATATAAGTTAGATTGGCTACCGGGTACAGGCTCCATTCATTCCAGATATTTGTATGATATTGCTCTGCTGCCAGAGAAACATCGGCCGAGAGTTTTTCACCGAAGCTTTTGCTTAGTCCGGCATACACATTCAGGGTTTGTTCGCGACGGCGGGAGTTCATGTTATTATCCGGTAACAGGTTATCTGTTTCCGGGTCATAATATCTTTGATAGCTATGGTCTAAAGCGGTCGTATAGGTTATACCATAATTCAATCCCCAGCCTTTACCTAAGGTATGTTCTTGCCCGGCATAAAAACGCCATTGATTGATTTGCTGTTTATCCCGGCTCAAGAAATTCATTGTCTCTGTTCCCATCGTGCTATATAATAATTGGCTGCCGGGAGAATGATAGGATGTAAATGCCACTCCAGCTTTCAGCCCGAAAGGGGTTTGATAATCTAACTTTGCGTTATGGAGCTGGCTGTCTCCCTGTGAATCGGTAACAGAATTTTGCGCACCGGTAGCTATGGAATAATGTTTGGAATCGGTAAAAGCTGTTGTGTAGACCAGGCTTAACAGATGATCTTCTGCTAGAGAGTAATCCATTCCGAGACGTATCTGATGACTGTTGGTACGGGAAGTCATTATTTCATCCATATCCATCTGATGCGCTGAACCATCGGCTAACGTGTGAAGTGCTTCTTTCTCCGTAATCCTTCGGTCACGATCATAAGAGTAAGAGTAAAGAAGATCTGCAGAGAATTTACGTCCGGAGTACAGAAGACTTCCACGTTCTGCCAAAGATTCGTAGTGATGTTGGTTAAAAGCTGTATAGAGTTCTCCTTGAAGGGAAGATGCTTGTCCTGTGCCGGGTGCTAATATCAGGTTAATCATCGGTCCGCGTACCTGATAGCGTGCCGGAGCGGAATACATCACTTCCGCCTTTTCAATCCGGCTGACAGGAATCGATTTTAATAAAGCATCCAATTGTTCGGCAGACAGAGTGGTCACTTTTCCGTTGATGACAACAGTTACCTCCTGTCCTCCCAACATCAGACTATTATTCATATTTACTATACCCGGAAGATTTTTCACAACATCATAGGCATTATCCACAGGCAGGTTGCCCACCAGTCTCGGCACGTCATACACGAGTTTGCCTTGTTCGGCTTTCACGATAGGGCGTTCACCTGTAATCATCACTTCGGGCAGTTCCTGAAACAAACTATCCATATAACCTATATTCTTGATACTGTCGACAGGTTCCTGTGACTGTTGTCCGACTTGTGCTGTAGCGGATATCCACACACATAGAAGAGACATAAATAGTAAATTAATCCGTTTCATTTCGTCTTTATTTTTGGAATACGACAAAATACGGTAGAAAAAATGGAAATTTGCGTTATCACTGGCTTATCTAGTGTTATTTAGTCTTATCAAAGAGAAGAATAAGAATAGTTTCCTATTATCTTTGTCAGTATGAAATTACCACTAAAACATATTGTCATACTGGTTATCTGCTCATTAATCGGAATCTTTGTTTATCAAGCTTATTGGTTGACAGGGCTTTACCGGTCTATGAAGATGGAAATGGAGAGCAATATCAGAGATGCGATGCGGACGAGTGACTTTAACGAGGTCGTGCTCCGGGTAAATGATTTGCAAAAAGATAATGTGGAACACGGTTCGCTGACGGTATCAGCCGGATATGATGCGGACGGCAATTCATTAGTGACTAAACAAACGATTTCTTATACGGATAGTAGCCGTCAGGATACGATACACTCCCGGACAGAAACTACTACGGATACGGTAAAGGCCGTTGGTAACGCTCCGGAAGATTCTACACCTGTTGCAAGTAGCGAGAACGGGCTGGATGTGTTATTGAAAAAGCAAGATTCGCTAAAGGAGCTGTTAATGAGTATTCAGCAGGGTATTCATTCGGGTGTGGACACTTATATAGATGTCAACCTGCAGCGATATGACAGTTTGCTCACCCATGTGATGAAAGAGCATAATCTCTCTATTCCTCATCACACTCTTTTGATTTATACCGGAATCAGTGCCGATTCTTCCATTGTATATACCGATACATTAGGTATTGCGGGAGATAGCAGTTATATTCCCAGTCCCAAGGCAATCCGCTATGACTATGAATTTAATATGCATCACAGCCAACGCTACCAACTGGTGTTCGAGCCGATCAATTCATTGGTGTTAAAGCAGATGACAGGTATTCTGGTCACTTCATTTGTAATTCTTCTGATTCTCGGATTCTCTTTCTGGTTCCTTATCCGGACGCTTCTGAAACAGAAAACGCTGGATGAAATGAAAAGTGATTTTACCAATAATATCACGCACGAATTAAAGACTCCCATTGCCGTAGCCTATGCGGCTAATGACGCATTACTGAACTTTAACCAGGCGGAAGAGAAAAGCAAGCGCGACCAGTATCTACGCATCAGTCAGGAGCAGTTGCAAAGGCTTAGCGGGCTGGTGGAACAGATTTTATCCATGGGAATGGAGCGTCGCAAAACGTTTCGTTTGCATCCGGAGGAAATCAACCTGAAGGAGTTGATTACTCCGCTCATGGAGCAGCACCAGCTAAAAGCGGACAAGCCTGTACATATCGAATTGGATATTCAACCGGAAACGCTTGTCATTGTAGCCGACCGTACGCATTTCAGCAACATCATCAGTAACCTGATAGATAATGCAGTGAAATACTCGAAAGAGGAAGCCGAATTGTCTATTTCCTGCCGACAGACTGGGGGGGGACAGTAACCGTCAGCGTTACCGACCGGGGAATCGGGATTCCACTTGATAAACAAAAGCACATATTTGATAAATTCTACCGGGTCCCGACGGGTAATCTTCATAATATAAAAGGTTACGGACTAGGACTGTTCTATGTCAAGAGTATGGTCGAAAAACATGGAGGAACTATCACCGTAAAAAGTGAACCGGACAAAGGAAGCACTTTTACCATTACTTTATAAACCCATAAAATCATGAGTAAAAACAAAATTACCGTATTACTGGTAGAAGACGAACAGACGCTCGCCATGATTATCAAGGATACACTTGAAGAAAATGATTTTATCATTCATACGGCGAATGACGGTGAGGAAGGACTAAGCCTTTTCTTCGAACTTCATCCGGATGTACTTTTAGCCGATGTGATGATGCCGAAAATGGATGGCTTTGAAATGGTACGTCGCATCCGCCAGACGGATAAACAGACTCCTGTCTTATTCCTGACTGCCCGTTCGGCCATCAATGATGTGGTGGAGGGGTTTGAACTCGGAGCGAATGATTACCTGAAAAAACCTTTCGGTATACAAGAGCTGATTATCCGAATCAAAGCACTGATGGGAAAGGCTTTTCTCTTCACTGAGAATAAGGTTGCCAATCATTTTGAGATAGGAAGTTATCTGTTTGATCCTGTTGCACAAACTTTATTACACGCAGGAACGAGACAGGAACTCTCTCATCGTGAATCGGAAATCTTGAAACGGCTTTGCGAAAACCGGAATCAGGTGGTCAACACGCAGGATGTCTTGCTCGAACTTTGGGGAGACGACAGTTTTTTCAATTCCCGAAGCTTGCATGTGTTCATTACCAAATTGCGGCATAAACTCTCGCAAGATGAACAGATACGTATTGTCAATGTACGGGGAATCGGTTATAAACTGATTGTCAACTAAACTCTTTAACACCGCAAAGTGCCATGAATAAAAGACAGTTCACAGGATTTATGTTTTTACTTTGTACCTGTACCGCATTTGCGCAACAGGTGGAAGTAAAAAAAGGATAGCATCGGCCGTGCGGTTCTTCTGCCACCGGAGCAAAAGCAGCCATTAAATATGGATAAGGAGGGCTTCATCTTACCCGATATGAATATAACGCCGAACGACAGGAAGCCAACCATTCAAACGGATAGCATGACGCTTCATATATCTCCTCCCGAATTTATGGATACTCCCTGGCCTACTCCCAGACTGGGTACTTCTTTCGATCCCTTCAGCCGTGACTATAATCGGTCGGATATTTTCGGGATCAATGCTAACAGCTATTTAAGTACGTATAGTTTGCATAATACGTATCCTACCATGGGGACGCATATTCAGGTAGGTGCCATTTATACGTATGCCCCTAATGAACGATGGGAGCTTTCAGGTGGGCTGTTCAGTGCCAAGTACACAATGCCTTCTTTCCAACATGGTGCCAGAAATGATTTTGGTTTTAGCGGTTCGGCCGCTTACCGGATTAATAAATTTCTGCGTATACGGGCTTTCGGCGAATATTCTGTGAATGGCGAACGAAATGCTTCGCAGGGATATCTCACTCCTATCTATCCGCAAAGCGGTTATGGCATGATGCTTGAAATCAAGTTCAACGATTATATCGAACTCCATGGAGGTATGGAACGCTCATACAACCCGATGAAAAGGAAATGGGAGACGGCTCCTGTCGTTTATCCGGTGATTAAATTGAAAAGATAAGTTTTTTTCTAAGAAAACATAACGGAAGCGGATAGTCAGGTGGAAATTATCTATCTTTGTGGTAAATCAACCTTTACGAAGATGAAAAAACTGATTCTATTTCTTTCGCTGATATTATCGGTCGGTTTTGCATCCGCACAGTCGGAAATTCCTTCCGATAGTATTCGTCGTGCTCCATCTACCAATATCAAAGAGTTTGGTGGTTTTCTGCTGGATATGGGGTTAATGAACGTAGCAACTCCCGAACTTCCCAAGTTTAATTTAGATATGCCTAATATGACGAAAGATTATAATCAGCTCTTTCGTTTAAACACGGATATTACCTATTCTCAAGGATTCACTGACTCTTTTTCTTCGTCTTCTTACTCCGGGTTTTCCGGTTTTGGATACGGATATGGTTGGGGATTGTCTTCTTCTCCACAGTTTATGCAGATGGGATCTTTCAAACTGAAAAACGGAATGAGAATCAATACTTACGGAGATTACAACAAGGATGGCTGGCGGGTGCCTAACCGTAGCGCTATGCCTTGGGAAAGGAATAATTTCCGGGGAGCGTTCGAACTGAAATCTGCCAATGGTAATTTCGGAATACGAATTGAGGTGCAGCAAGGAAGAAATGTTCCTTATTAAATAATAATTAGGCACGGATTACACGTATGTCACGGTCTTTAGGGTTATCATTGCTGAAAAATAACCGCGTTAATCCGTGTAATCCGTGCCTAAAAAATAGCAATTAATTAGTGGCAGGTACTTATTAAAATCAGGAAAATCAGAAGGCTTTGTCTGCCGCACTGATTGCATTGGCTATACGGTCACACCACGAATCAAATTCCGGGTCGGGTGTTTGAGTTTCCGGATGAGAAAGCATATAATGTACAGCTTGCCGCAATCCGTCCGCCATAGAGATATGGCATATAAAATCCGGGACGAGCCGCTTTATCTTCGAATTATCGAAAACAACCGTAGCTGCTTTATCTCCTAAGAGTTCCCCCCTGAAATCATAATGATCGCTATGTTTGGCAAGGAAATCGGATGCTACGTGCAATGCGTTCAGAGGTTTGCCTAACGCATCGGCGATTGTCTGGTAAATCTGATTCCAAGTCATACTTTCATCGGTAGTGATATGAAAAGCGTTCCCAATGGCATGTGGATTCGCCATCAGTCCGACATAGCCTTTGGCAAAATCTTTGGAGTGAGTCAGTGTCCACAAAGAGGAGCCATCGCCGGGAATAATGACAGGTTTGCCGTCAAGAATCCGTTTGAGAATCTGCCAGTTTCCCTTATCTCCATGTACGGCTACGGGAGGTTTGGTTCCGTTATAGGTATGGCTGGGACGAACGATGGTCACCGGAAAACCACTTGTCCGGTAGGCTGACATCAATACCTCTTCCGCTTCTATCTTGTTTCTGGAATACTGCCAGTAGGGATTGACCAGAGGAGTGCTTTCGGTAATGCGATAATCGGTTAATGGCTTTTGATAGGCAGAGGCACTGCTGATAAAGATGTATTGCCGCGTTTTATTCTGAAACAGGCGGATATCACGCTTTACGTCTTCTGCCGTATAACCGATGAATTGCGCAACCACATCGTAATGTTCAAGTGCGATGGCTTTTGCCACAGCTTCTTCATCATTAATATCCGCAATGATACTGTGAATTCCTTCCGGCATTTTTTTTGAGCCGCGGTTAAGGAGAGTAATCTCCCACCCTCTCTGTTGCGCCAATGCAACTACATCTGTACTGATAGTACCCGTTCCTCCAATGAATAATGCTTTCATAAAACCTGTTTTTTTATATTCTCCGGAGCAAATATATCAATTCCATGACTTACTTCCAGCAATCATTGCCATTTATTTTTCCGCCCGCAAGTTTATGTAGTATACAGATTACTGATTCTTGTACCCTTATTACTGATTTGAGGTATGAAATAAAAAAGATACCTCCAAATGTTTTATCTTTGTATCAGATTAATAACAAAGCATATGGATGAAATAACAAAAATTGAAACCGTCGATCAGTATGACCAGTTGTTTGGACTGGAGACATTGCACCCTTTAGTTAATGTAATCGACTTCTCAAAAGCTACCAAGTCGGTTGAGTATATCCGTATGAACATCGGATTCTATTGTCTGTTCCTGAAAGATGCCAAATGCGGGGATCTCACATACGGACGTAAGAATTACGATTATCAGGAAGGAACGGTTGTCTGTATGGCACCGGGACAAGTGAGCGGAATAGACAACCGTAACCGAACGGCTCCCCGTACCAAGTCGATTGGGGTTTTATTCCACCCCAATTTAATCCGTGGAACTTCATTAGGACAGAATATCAAAAACTATACTTTTTTCTCTTACGAGGTAAATGAGGCATTGCATCTTTCAGATCAGGAAAGAGAAATCGTAACCGATTGCATACATAAAATCCGGCTCGAACTGGAGCATACTATCGACAAGCATAGCAAGCAACTTATCGTACGGAATATCGAACTGCTACTGGATTACTGTATGCGTTTCTACGAACGGCAGTTCATTACACGCAATCAGGCGAATAAAGATATAGTCGTTAAATTCGAGCAATTACTGGACGAATATTTCCAAAATCAGGTGGCAATGACCGAAGGACTGCCATCCGTGAAATACTTTGCAGACAAGGCATGCCTCTCTCCTAATTATTTCGGGGACCTGATAAAGAAGGAAACCGGAAAAACTGCACAGGAATATATCCAGTGCCGGATTATCGAACTGGCCAAAGAAAGAATACTGGAAGGTGTTCAAACTGTCAGCCAGGTAGCTTATGAACTGGGATTTCAATATCCACAGCACTTCAGTCGGTTATTTAAAAAGCATGTCGGCTGCACCCCGAACGAATATAAACAAAAAAACTAGACGTATTTTAGATACAGGAGTCTCAACATCATGGGAGATAAAGTACTCAAAATAGGAACCGTGCATCAATGCAATTGTTGCCTGGGGAGTAAGACACTACACCCGCTGGTAAGTGTCATCGATCTCTCAAAGGCTGACTTGTCAGCTCATACGGGCATCAAGTTCGACTTTTATACGATTCTATTGAGTGAGTGTAAATGTGAAGCGTATATGTATGGTCACCAGTATTATGATTTTTCGGATGGTACTTTGCTCTTCCTTAGTCCCGGAGAGTCTATCAATATGAAGGAAAACAGTAAGAATTTTCCTTCCAAAGGATGGATATTGGCTTTTCATCCCGATCTGATTTGTGGCACTCCGCTCGGACTTAATATACATAACTATACTTTCTTCTCTTATCTGCCTGAAGAAGCATTACATATATCTTTGCGCGAGAAGCAAATCATTCTGGAGTTTATGGATAAAATAAACCAGGAACTCGAACGTTGCATTGACCGACATAGCAAGAAGATAGTTTCCAAGTATATAGAACTATTGCTGGATTACTGTATCCGTTTCTACGAACGCCAATTCATTACACGTAATGAAGCGAATAAAACGATTATCAAACAATTCGATAAAATCATAAATAACCATTTTGAAACGAAACAGGTACCGACTGTCGATATACTTTCACATAAGTATTGTACGAACCTGCTTCATTTGTCTCCTGAATATTTCAACGACTTACTGAAGTATGAAACGGGGAAATCATTTAAAGAGTATATCGAGTTCAAACGCTTCGAGATTGCCAAAGATTGGTTGGTGAATACTGATAAAACAATCAATCAGATAACGCAAGAGCTGGGTTTTCAGAATCCACAGTATTTCAGCCGGTTATTTAAGAAAATCACAGGTTGTTCTCCGAATGATTTCAGGATACCTAATTGAAAGTATATGTCAAAGGGATTAGAGGAAGATAAAGCAATCAAAAAGTCTTAATAAAATTTGAATTGGGATATCAAATTCTTAATCTATGTTATGAAACATACTTTTTTTCTTGGAATATTTGCTAATTTCGCAATAGTCCGTATCTTTGCAATGTGTTTTTCATAGTATTAGATTTAAGGTTAACAAAGGTTGGAGCAAGGCGTTGCTCCTTTTTTTATGTCTATACGTAAGCTCTCTCCTTTTTCTTATTCATGATAATATAGGAATTACGCTATTTTTCAATAACTTTGCAAAAAGAGAGATGTCAATTATGTCTCGATAAGACAGATCAAAAGGTTCTCTTTTTACGTTACATATAAAAAGATTATTTAATCCTTGTAGAATAATGGAAACAATGCAACCATATTATCGTCTGATGAAATCAATCCTCTTTGTATTATTTCTTTCTTTTGGCATGATTTCATGTGAGAAAGAGGATCCTGTTTCTACCTCTCCAACTACAAGGCAAACGGATGACTCAACTACTGATCCGACAGATCCCGATCCGACTGATCCTGTTGTTCGTTCGAATAATGAACAGACGGTGTTCATGTATCTACCCTGGTCGAACAATCTCACTTCTTTTTTCTATCAGAACATTGCCGATTTGAAAAGTATCATCGGAAACAATATATTGAAGAATGAACGGGTGATCGTATTTATATGTACATCGGCCACCAAAGCCACTCTCTCCGAACTTGTCTATGAGAATGGCAAAGGTGTACAGAAGACTTTAAAAAACTACGATTATCCGGATCCTACCTATACAACTGCAGAGGGCATCACTTCTATTTTGAACGATGTACAAACCTATGCTCCCGCCAAACGATATGCAATGATTATCGGATGCCACGGAATGGGATGGATACCTGTATCGAGAGCAGTTTCACGCAGCAGCTTGCAGATTAGTAAAAAGCACTGGGAGTATGAACATGCACCGATGACACGTTTTTTTGGAGGAACACAAACGAAATATCAAACTGATATTACTACGCTTGCCGGAGGTATTTCGAACGCGGGCCTAAAGATGGAATATATACTTTTCGATGACTGCTATATGTCTACGGTAGAGGTTGCCTATGACCTTAAAAACGTAACAAGCCACTTGATAGCTTCTACAAGTGAAATAATGGCCTATGGGATGCCATACGACAAAATAGGCCAGTACTTAATCGGAAATATAGATTACGAAAAGGTCTGTGACGGTTTCTATTCTTTTTATTCAAATTATGTGACTCCCTGCGGAACAATCGGTGTTACTGATTGCTCGGAATTAGACAACCTGGCGGCTATTATGAAAGAAATAAATCAGCGTTATACGTTTAACGAAGAATTAACGGGCGAATTACAAAGATTAGACGGATATACGCCTACCATATTCTTTGATTACGGTGATTACGTTTCCAAACTATGTTCCGATCCGGATCTATTAGAACAATTCAACGAGCAGCTGAAACGCACTGTACCCTTTAAAAGGAATACCAAACAGTATTTTACAGCAATCTCTTCCTCCTACTATGGAGAAAGAATTGATATCAATACTTTCTCCGGAATCACGATTTCCGACCCAAGCACTAATCCGGGTGCTTCAAAAAAGAACGAAACAGCGTGGTATATTGCCACTCATTAAATCTACTCTAAGAAGCATACGGTGGTAGAGAGTTGATTCTTTACATGTGGTCTGTCAAATCTCTTAATAAAAATTGAATTGAGAAAACCAATTCTTAATCAATGTTATAAAACATACTTTTTTTCTTGGATTATTTGCTAATTTCGCAATAGTCTGTATCTTTGCATTGTGTTTTTCATAGTATTAGATTTAAGGTTAACAAAGGTTGGAGCAAGGCGTTGCTCCTTTTTTTATGTCCATACGCTAGATACTCCTTTAAACATGGCATGACATTATCCCTTAATCACCGCCATTGGAGCCAGCTCCACCAACGGTTTCACCAAGTCCCGCTCATTCGCTATCACTTGCGCAATATCTTTATAAGCTCCCGGTGCTTCATCCAGTTCGTTCTGCGAACGAAGTCCGTGAATGATACCTTGCTGATCCATTCTCTCCTTCTCTTCATCCAGTGACAAACGGCGACAGGCATCCTTTCTTCCCATTAATCGACCTGCACCATGCGAACAGCTTTTGAAACTCTCCGGATTACCCAGTCCCTCAACAATATAAGACTTGGTACCCATAGATCCGGGGATAATACCGATCTCGCCCTCATAGGCACGCGTAGCACCTTTTCGGTGTACAATCACATCCTGATCGAAGTGATTCTCCCAAGCTGCATAGTTGTGGGCAATATTAATCATAGGATCAAAGTCCGTTTCAGGTTTCACTGCCTGGATGGCTTCACAAATACGAGTCATCATCAACTGACGGTTGGCAAAGGCAAAGGCCACACAATAATTCATTTCACGGAAATAATCCTTTGCCATCTGTGTCTCCATTGGCAGGTAAGCTAGTCCCGATACCATTTCAGAATACCATTTCTCATTCCAATATTGCGCAATCTTATTATAGTGATTGGCAACCTTCAAACCAATGTTACGGCTTCCGGAGTGAATCATCACCCAAACATCAGACGTTGCGGTATCTTTTTGAATCTCAATAAAGTGATTTCCACCTCCCAGAGTTCCTATCTGCTTCAAACAAGCCTCGTACTGATTCTTCAAAACAGGCATCTCTTCAAAGTCGAATCCTTGCGGAAGCAATTCCTGATCCTGCTTTTTATTCTGATGATCGAATCCCAAAGGAACAACCGCACGAATCTTCGACATAATGGAAGTCAAATCCGTATAACTAAAATCTTCCGCTTTTAGATTTGTCTTAATCGCACACATACCACAACCGATATCCACTCCCACAGCATTGGGAACAATCACGCTATTGGTAGCCAACACACCGCCAATAGGCATTCCTTTTCCCGCATGCGCATCAGGCATGATGACAATATGTTTAAATGCAAAAGGCAGTGAAGTCAAATCCATGATCTGCGACATACAAGAGTCCTCTACTTCATCCAACCAAAGTTTAGCGGGTAAACGTGTTCCCATAATTACTTTTTCCATACATCTTTTCTTTTATCAATTCATATAAATCTCGTTATCGGGAGCAAAGTAAGAAGGGAAGTACGAAATCTATTTGCGTAGTTGATATTATTTTTTATTTTTGTAGAAATAATCTATAACATCTATATATAGAACCTAATGAAGAAGATATTAATTATCGGCGCCAACGGATTCACCGGACGCCAGATTTTAAATGATTTATCTGCTTGTAAACAATACAAGCTGACGGGCTGCTCCCTGCATCCGGATATTCTTCCCAATAACGCGGAGGATTATCGTTTCATCGAAACAGATATACGGAATGAAGCGGACGTTAGTCATCTCTTCAAAGAGGTTCAACCCGATGTAGTCATTAATTGCTCCGCTCTGTCCGTGCCGGACTATTGCGAAACGCATCATGAAGAAGCCTATCTTACCAATGTTACCGCAGTAGGCCAACTGGCCGATTTATGCGAAGAATACAAAAGCCGGTTCATTCATTTATCTACGGACTTTGTTTTTGATGGAAAGATAAACGAAACTGCCGGGCTGTTATATACAGAAAAAGACCTCCCTGCCCCGGTCAACTACTACGGATATACCAAATGGAAAGGAGAAGAGAGAGTGGCAGAAACTTGCAGCAGTTATGCCATTGTCCGTGTAGAAATCGTTTATGGCAAGGCACTGCCGGGACAACACGGTAATATTGTACAGCTAGTAATGAACCGTCTGAAAGCCGGACAAGAAATACGTGTCGTATCCGATCAATGGCGGACACCAACCTATGTTGGAGACGTTTCGGATGGAGTGCTACGTTTAATAGAACATACGGCGAATGGCATCTTCCACATCTGTGGCGATGAATGTATGACCATTGCAGAGATTGCCTACCAGGTAGCAGATTATATGAAACTCGACCGTTCTCTTATCCATCCTACCACCACAGAAGAAATGAATGAAAGCACTCCCCGTCCCCGCTTCAGTGGTATGAGTATTGATAAAGCCCGGACAATGCTCGGATACAGGCCCCAAAAGTTAAAAGAAATTCTTGCGAACTGGGATAAATTATAAGGGAAAGAGCACATAACCAACTTTTTACAACCATCTATCTCGTTCCGGATATTCCTTTCTCTTTATTTATTGCATATTTATTTTGAAAATATGCAATAAATAACTATCTTTGCACCAAATTCAAAAAAGACCAATGATGAATCAAACATTACAATTACATAACGCTACTCTTTTTCTTGCAGGAATACCTATTTTCTGTAAGTCTTGTTGCGTGCATGTGCATTGGTTCAGTGGATTCATCTAAATTTCCCAACTATTTCTTTACAGGAACTACCTGCTGACTTGTTTTGTTAGCCATAGCAGTATTCCTTTCTGATTTTCAAGCAGATGTAATATCTTCTTTGAAAATTCTTTTGTGTGTTGTCAATCATCAGTTTAACCTAACCCCAAATATATACAATTATGTTCTCTATTATATCTACCATGTTTTTAGGAATCGGCATCGGCTATGTATTGCGTAACTGGAGTATTCTACAGAAGACAGAAAAGACAATTTCTCTTACAATATTCCTGTTGCTCTTTATTCTCGGTGTATCTATCGGTTCTAATAGCCTGATTGTGAACAATCTTGGTAAGTTCGGATGGCAAGCCATTGTTCTTGCTGTGTCCGGTGTATTGGGAAGCCTGATTGCTGCCCGTTTGGTACTACAATTATTTTTCAGGAAAGGAGGCGAACAATGAAAGGAAGTCTGATCGTTATAGTATTCTTTTGTGTAGGCTGTATCATGGGAGCTTTCAATAAGTTCGAGTTCGATACGCACACAGTTTCCATGTACATACTTTATGCATTAATGTTACAAGTAGGAATCAGCATCGGTTCCAATAAGAACCTGAAAGCCATTGTTTCACATTTGCACCCTAAAATGTTGCTGATTCCATTGGGAACAATTATCGGTACGCTGTTATTCTCCGCCCTGGCAAGTTTGCTATTGCGTCAATGGAGCGTGTTCGACTGTATGGCAGTGGGAAGTGGATTTGCCTACTATTCACTCTCTTCCATCCTTATCACCCAATTCAAAGAACCCTCCATAGGACTGCAACTGGCTACGGAACTGGGAACTATTGCCCTACTGACTAATATTTTCCGTGAGATGATGGCACTTCTTGGTACTCCGATCATCAAGAAGTACTTCGGGAAACTCGCTCCTATTTCAGCAGCAGGAGTCAACTCGATGGATGTACTGCTGCCTTCCATCACCAGATATTCTGGAAAAGAGATGATTCCCATCGCCATCCTGCACGGCATTCTGATTGACATCAGCGTTCCCGTTTTCGTTTCTTTCTTCTGTAATCTTTAACCCTGTCCAGGAATAATAACCTTATTTATTAATGCCCGGAAACAGCCAATACAAACTTGATATCAGCATAGGAGACATCGTCTCCTAATGCTACCTTTATAGCGAATATTCCCATGTATTCATGTTCATCCAAATACTTGCGAATCTTCGCTATATTTTCAGCTTTCACCACCTGCTCCACTTTGATCTTTCCCGAACGGACATAATGCTCCAGATGTCCGGCAATGGTTCCGGATACCAAATCACGAGCCTTGGCTATTTCATCTATATTCATTCCCTGACGGAACATTTCATAGCTAACCAACTTCGTATCTTTCTTCGCCTCCTTCTTTTTCTCCTTCTCCGCCTCTTTCTCCTGTTTCTCTGCCTCTTTCTGCAGCTTCGTCTTTCGTTGCCTTGCAGTATCATCACTATTACCGGAGGAGATTAACAGATCCGTCATCTCCGGTCTTTCCAATTGATTCTCCGCCACATACTTGCGGATAATACCCAGAATCTCAAGCCCGTATTTCTCTACTCCTTTCGCTCCAAAATAAGGTATTGCCTCCAAAGCTCTTGGACTATCCGGTAGCAGATTCACAATCCCCATCAATGCCTTTTGTTGCATAATCACATAAGCAGGAACATTCATCTCCCTTGTTTTAGCTGTTCTCCATTCAGACAGGGCACGATAAAGCTCCGGATGCAGAATATCCGTAGGAACTTCCACCTTTACCTTTTCAGCACTGCGTGTACGCTCTTTCCGTTCCTTGCGTTCTTTCTTCTCTTTCAAAGCCTTCGAAGAACCGGAGGACGTAGAATCATCTTCAAGGCTCAACATTACTTTAGCCTTCAACTTCAAATAATCCGTGATAGCAAACTTCCCTCTTGTAGACACAGCTTCCAACAAAGACTCTTTAATCCACAACGCATCATCCAGCGCCTGCATACGCTCTGCCAACAGCTTTCTCAACTCTTTATTATCAAGAGGCATATTAGTCTTATCATACAAAGCCCGAACCGGTTCCAACTCCTTATGAAAATATCCGGCACCGGAACGAATCCGCTCCTGCAACTCCTCATTCGCCGCATAATCCTCACTCTCATGTATCAACCGGGTATACTGATTGCGGAAACGTTGAGACACCTCCACAATCTTCTCTTTAACATGGGGAGCCAACGCCTTATATTCAGCCAACTGCTTCGGAAAGAGCTTGTACAAATCCTCATCCATAAGACGAAGCAACCGTTTATAAGCCTGATCGATCGAATAGAAATTAAACAAATCACTCAACAAATCAAAGAAATACGCCCTTTGCATATCATTCAACTGCTGGCTACCCGGCTTATTCTGCTCCACCGCTTTGGTGAAATTATCCACCGTAGCATCACTTATTATGGCTTCCCTGCGCAAAGGAGACTCCAACACCATACCCTCCAGCGTCTTGCAACGACTCAAAGCCACGTAAGTTTGTCCATGTGCAAAGGAATTCCGCGCATCAATAATAGCACGCTCAAATGTCAAACCCTGACTCTTATGTATCGTAATAGCCCACGCCAAACGAATAGGATACTGGCGGAACGTCCCCTCTATCACTTCAGTGATCTCCTTCGTCTCCTCATTCAACACATACTTATAATTCCCCCACTCTTCCGACAACAACTGAAATTCGGATCTATCCCCTTTACCACGCACCACAATACCCGTTTCATTAACCGCTACCACCTCACCAATCATACCGTTATAATACCGTTTCTCGGACGATGGATCATTCTTCAGGAACATTATCTGTGCTCCCTCCTTAATTGTCAGAAGTTTATCCGCAGGATACGAATATTCAGGAAAATCCCCCTCTATCTCGGCACTAAAATGATACGCCTTGCCGGGCAACGATGCCAGTTCGCAATCATTAACCCTCTGTGCCTGATTATTATGTGTCGTCAGACGAATATATCCCTCTTCTTTCTGCGGCTGAAAGCCGGGCTGATAACGACGGTTCAGTTCATTCAACACTTCATCATCCGCCTTATTCTCCCGAATTTTATTTAATAAAGAAAGGAAGAACGTATCACTCTGACGATATACTTTCTTGAGTTCAATCGTCATATATGCCGTTTCTTTCAATGCATGACTTGCAAAGAAATAAGGAGTCTCATAATACTTTCTCAACAACTCCCACTCATTGTCTTTCACGACAGGCGCCAGCTGTTGCAAATCTCCAATCATCAACAGTTGCACCCCACCAAAAGGTTTCTCCCTATCGCGATACCTCCGCAGAGTTGCATCCACCGCATCCAACAAATCAGCACGCACCATACTGATCTCATCAATAACCAGCAAATCCATACTACGGATGATATTCCGCTTTTCTTTACTATAACGATAATGTGTCTGGGAAGAATTAAAGGTTGTTTCGGGCACAAAAGGAGCAAAAGACAACTGAAAGAAAGAATGAATCGTTACGCCTCCCGCATTGATAGCTGCAATCCCTGTCGGAGCCAATATGACCATGCGTTTGGGCGTATGTTCTTTCAATCGTCTAAGAAATGTCGTTTTCCCGGTTCCAGCTTTTCCGGTAAGAAATAAATGTGTGCCTGTATTTTCAATGAACTGCCAAGCAAGCTGCAGTTCCTGATTATTTTCCATGCTTTTCCAATTTTCGGTAAAGTTACTGAATATTCTTTTTCTTTCGTCTTGATACGAAAGAAAAAGAACCAAAAAGAAAGAATCAAGGCTGCGTTTTTCCGGTTACTCCGGTGCTTCCTCCGGCTAAAGGGCAGAAACTCGCTACGCTCAAACAGTCTGCCCTTTTTAACGCCGGAGAAACCACCTGCGCTTGACGCCGGAAAAACGAGGCCGGAAGACCTGCGGGTGGAAGCCTTACAATGTGGGAAGCTTTATTATTAAAAAACTCACCATATAAAAAGAGGACATAGAATAAAAGGCTAATAGAATGATAACCGATGTAGCCTATGTAGTATAAAGAGACTTATGAAAGGTTTATACCCCTTATAAAAAAGCTTTGCTATATAAAAGCCGCAGACGTTATACGACTCAATATAGCAAAGCAGAACAATATATAATAAAACTATAAACGATATAACAGCGACTCACCAAAGCAATATCAGACATATCGCACGGCTCCCCCGCAACCCCATCCAGAACAGCTTCCCCACAAACCTACCCTACAACATTCAAGCAGCAACACCCACCCCGCCAGGTTCCCCGGCCTACTTTTCTCTCCGTCAGGCGAGCGCCCGTAACGGAGCGTTAAGAAGGGCAAACTGTTTGAGCGTAGCGAGTTTCTGCCCTTTAGCGAAGTGAAGGAAGCGAGTAGGAGAAAAAAGTCAGCCTTGAATTTTTCTTTGCTTCTTTCTTTTGTTTCAAGACAAAAGAAAGATGATTAATTACTTCATGGATCCCCCTACAATATCCAGCAATTCGTTTGTAATCGCCTGCTGACGACTCTTATTGTACTGCTTCGTCAAATCCTGGATCAGCTCGTTTGCGTTGTCCGTAGCCACTTGCATAGCCAACGTACGTGCAGCATGTTCCGAAGCATTGGAGTCAACAGCGGCAGTAAAAATCTTCTGGCTCAATACAGTGGGGATTAAGCTCGCGATTAATTCCTCTGCGTTCGGTTCGATGATATAATCATTGGCAATCTCGTTCTCCTGTACCTCCTCTTTATTCTCTCTGTCCTCTTCACTTACGACGTTCGTCAGATTAATGGGGAGATACGTCTCACGAAGAAGAATCTGTACCCCCATTGATTTGAAGTGATGATAGATTATTTCCACCCGGTCCACTTCGCCTGCTACATACAGATCCATCAGTCGGTGAGCCAGTTCGGCAGCCTCCTGATACGTTGGTTTGTCGGAGAGCGTTGGAGAAACCTCCTGCGGTTTGAAACCCATCCGTTTGGCCGCTTCATCCACCTTCTTGCCTACCGGGAATATCAAGATATTATCCTGTCCTAAAGTACGGAATTCCCCGATAGTCTGCATCATCATTTTGATGACATTGGCGTTGAAAGCACCACAAAGAGAAGTGTTCGAAGAAAAAACAACGATTGCTACACGCTTCACTTCACGCTCCTGCACATAAGGAGATTCGATAGGCAGGTCCGCGCTTAGGAAGTTAGTCAGAATCTTGTTCAACTTCTTTTGATAAGGCAGCATATTCTCAATGGCCCCTTGTGCCTTGTGTAATTTGGCAGAAGCCACCATCTTCATTGCTGAAGTGATTTTTCGGGTACTCTTGACCGAATTTATTCTGGTTTTTACTTCTTTCAGTGAAGCCATAGTGATAATTAAAAATTAATAATTAAAAATTAAAGGGCGATCTGATTTATAAAAAAGCCAATTAGATAAATCAAAAACCATTCAGATTTATTTTAAAGGCCAATCAGATAAATCAATGACCGATTAGATAAATTGTTTAGTGACCATGGCGGCAGTCTCTTCGATAGCCTTAATCACATTATCATCAATCACACCCGTTTTCAATACATCCAATACATCCTCCTGATGATTCAGTTGCAGCGATTCGATGAAGCTACGTTCAAAGTCCTGCACCTTATCCAGAGGAACATCGTGGAGCAGTCCGTGTGTACCACAGTAGAGAATAGCAATCTGCTGTTCTACGGGCATCGGGCTGTATTGAGGCTGAATCAACAGCTGGCCGTTCTTACGTCCCTTGTCAATCGTCAATGCGGTAATCGGGTCCATGTCGCTACTGAACTTGGAGAACGCTTCCAGTTCACGATACTGTGCCTGGTCGATCTTCAATGTTCCCGCCACTTTCTTCATAGCCTTAATCTGCGCGTTACCACCTACACGGGATACAGAGATACCGACGTTGATAGCCGGACGCGTACCCTGGTTGAACAAGTCAGTTTCAAGGAATATCTGTCCGTCGGTGATAGAAATCACGTTCGTCGGGATATAAGCCGATACGTCACCAGCCTGCGTTTCGATGATAGGCAATGCCGTGAGCGAACCACCGCCTTTGACAATTCCCTTCAGACTTTCCGGAAGATCGTTCATTTCGCGAGCCACTTCCTCCTGACTGATAATCTTGGCAGCACGTTCCAACAGACGGGAGTGCAGATAGAAGATATCACCCGGATAAGCCTCACGACCTGATGGACGGCGAAGAATCAGAGAAACCTCACGATAAGCTACCGCCTGCTTGGAAAGGTCATCATAAACCACCAACGCATGACGACCGGTATCACGGAAATACTCGCCAATGGCAGCACCCGCAAAAGGAGCGTAATACTGCAATGCAGCCGGATCACCAGCCGTAGCAGCCACCACAATCGTGTAGTCCAGTGCTCCGTACTCACGAAGCGTATTAACGATAGAAGCAACGGTAGAACCCTTCTGACCGATAGCCACATAAATACAATATACAGGATCACCTGCCAGGAAGTTACTGCGCTGGTTGATAATCGTATCAATAGCGATGGCAGTCTTTCCCGTCTGGCGGTCGCCGATAATCAACTCACGCTGTCCGCGACCGATAGGAATCATGGCGTCTACCGCCTTCAATCCCGTCTGCAACGGTTGGTTCACAGGCTGACGGTAGATTACCCCCGGAGCTTTCCGTTCCAATGGCATATCATACAGTTCGCCACCAACCAGCCCCTTGCCGTCGAGCGGTTCGCCCAGCGGGTCGATCACACGTCCCAGCATGTCCTCTCCTACACGGATGGAGGCGATACGTTTGGTACGCTTCACGACGAATCCCTCTTTGATCTTGTCCGTCGGACCCAACAGCACAGCACCCACGTTGTCCTCTTCGAGGTTCATCACGATTGCTTTGATACCATTGTCAAACTCCAGCAATTCATTGGCTTCGGCATTTCGCAATCCATAGATACGCACTACGCCGTCGCTCACCTGGAGCACCGTACCGATTTCGTCAAGTTGCACATTGGCGTTGATTCCTTCGAGCTGCTTGCGCAATATATCAGATACTTCGCTTACTTTTATATTTTCAGACATTATACAATTCTCCTATTCTTATCAATAAATTGTTGTTTCACTCGCTTCAACTGCGTGGCAACGCTTGCATCCAGTCGGTAGTCGTTGACATCAAAGATAAATCCGCCTTCGATCGAAGGATCTATCACCGTTTCGAGTTCCATCTGGGCGTGCAAGATATGCTCTGCTGCGGAACGAATCCGGTTTTCCGTTTCCTTGTTGACGGGAACGGCTGTAATGAGCTTACCCACTCCGATATGCTTCAGCTTCCGGTAGAGATCCAGATACATCAGGCTGATAAATTGCAGATAGCCTTCACGCCTGTTTCGCAGTACCAAAGTGATAAAACGGACAAACTCTCTGGTCGATTTTCCGTCACCGTCGGCAGCCGTGCAGACTAACGCCAACTTTTCCTTCGTTGTGATGACCGGATTATCAAGTGCTTCGCGCAAACCGGGCTGTTCACAAAAACTGTGCGACAGCGTCAGGAACTCCTGATATAACCTGTCCTCCAGACCTTTTTCCTGTGCATATTCAATGATGGCTTTTGCATAACGCATTGAGAGTATTCCGACTTCCATCTTCCTTAGTTCTTATTCGGGGTTAGTACTTCATCCAGCATACGGTCGATCATGCCCATCTGTGCTTCCTTGTCCTCAAGACTCTTGCGGAGCACTTTCTCGGCGATGTCCACAGAAAGCACGGCTACCTGGCGACGGATGTCGCGGATGGCTTCGTCTTTCTCTATCTGGATTTGTTGTTTCACCGCATCCAGTTCTTTTTGTGCGGCAATTTCGGCTTGTTTACGGGCCTCGTGAACAATCTTGTCACGTTCTTCCATTGCTTCCCTCAAGATGCGTCCTTGTTCTTTGTTGGCGGCAGCCACCAATGCGTCGCCTTCCTCTTTCAGTTTAGACAACTGGGCATTAGCCTCTCTCGCCACCTCCAAAGACTGGTCGATATAGGTCTTACGACCCTCCACCATCTTGATGATGACGGGGAAGCCGTATTTCGCCAATATCACGAACACAATCCCGAATGAGAGAAACATCCAGAACAGCAGGCCACTATCAGGTAATAGTAATGACATATCTTTTAATTAGAAATTAAAGACTATAAATTAAAAGCTGGGGTGGGTTCTCCCTTTTAGAGGAAGAACACCAACAGACAAACTACTACCGCCAACAGAGCCACACCTTCAATCAAGGCGGCGGCGATAATCATGTTCATACGGATGTCCCCTGATGCTTCCGGCTGGCGTGCGATTGCCTCCATTGCCGAACTACCAATCTTACCAATACCCAAACCAGCTCCGATTACTGCAAGACCTGCACCGATAGCTGCACCTAATTTACTAACTCCTACTGCTGCTGCAGTGGCTTGTAACAATACTGATAGTAACATAATTTTCAGTTTTAAAATGGTTTATATTTTCTCTTGTTTATTATTTAATCATTCATTCCGCGCGTTTATTCCGTATTCTTTTTATCAACGTTTTCACCGCGTTTCATTTCAATTTTCTTCAGCTTTCACTTTGGCACCTTCCTGTGCCAGACCGATAAACACTGCCGACAACATCGTAAATACGTAAGCCTGGATGAAAGCAACCAACAACTCAAGCGCATTCATAAAGATGTTGAACAATACAGAAGCCACCGTCAGCGTGCCGTTCAGTGCAGGCCCCATGCTTGCCGAGATAAAGATCAGGCAGGTAAGCACCAGCATCGCCATGTGTCCCGCCAGCATATTGGCAAAAAGACGAATCATCAAAGCAAACGGTTTCGTAAAGATTCCGAAGAACTCGATGAATGGCATCATCGGTATAGGCACTTTCAGCCACCAAGGTACATCAGGCCAGAAAATATCCTTCCAGTAATGTTTCGAACCGAAGATATTCACTGCCAGGAACGTGCAGACTGCAAGCACCATAGTGATAGCGATATTTCCCGTCACGTTCGCACCTCCGGGGAAGAACGGAATCAATCCCATCATGTTATTGATAAAGATGAAAAAGAACGCTGTCAGCAGATACGGTGCAAACTTCCGGTAGTTGGGTCCTACACAACTCTTGATAATATCGTCGTTCACCATCATGATGAACATCTCCATGAATCCGATAAATCCTCCCGGCGCTTTCGCTCCTTGCGGACGTTTTCTGTACCAGTGTGACACGCTCAATACGATGATGAGCAACAACACGCTGTTGAACAGCAAAGCAAATGTCACTTTCGTGATGGAAATATCCCACGGGCGGACCTGTTCGCCTGCCGCATTATACTCTACCAGTTTGCCCTCGTACTTACTTCCTTCGGGAGCGATGGAAAGTCCTTCATAAGTCCCTCCATTCTCTTCGAGACGGGAAGAAAGGAACGTGTGCCAACCTGTAGTGCTACTATAAACAATAATAGGTAATGGTATAGTAATGTGCGTGTTACCCCACGTCGTAATATGCCATTCGTAGGAGTCGCCGATATGACCGAACACAATTTCTTTCACATCCACCGTGTTCTCCTGTTCCTCTTTCGGAGTAATCTCGTCCTGCGTCTGTTGTGACACCGCTTCCCCCTCCTGTTCCTGTGCAAGAACCGGCAAGCTGACTGCCGCCATGAGGCAGAACAGAATCAACGGAGCTACTATGTTATGCAACTGTTTCATTTTTCTTCTTATTTTTCTTTTTCCGTTTCTGATTCAACTCAAAAGAGAAGAAGAACCAGGTTTCGAATACCAGATATATCAAATAGAACAAGATAAACGTCAGCAGAAAGGCTCTGGCTTCTTCGCGAACGGCAAGACAATAAATCAATACCAGAATCAGCGAAAGAATCATTTTTATCATCTTCGTTGCCAGATACAACAGTAACATTCTCTGTGGAGCATGCCGACGGCAAGCGTCGAAAGCATAAATGCTAAACAGCCCGAAGAAGTAAAAATAGATCGGAATAAACGGATACCCTCCGAAATAATGCCCCGGCAAAGCGAAGTGTAGAATGACAGCTCCGAGTGCCCCGCTAATTACCGCAAATAAGGTATGCCACCAAATAAAATTCCGTTTAGTTTTACTAATATTCACCATGTTACTGTGTTTTTCTGTAAGATTATAACCTCGTTTTTTTCAATTTTTTAATGCTTAGTCTTTGTGCCGGTGAGGAGTTTCCGTCAGGAAACACAGGCAGAAACCGTACCGTCACTCATTTCGACAAAACCGCCCTGAATATCCATCGTGTGCTCTTCTCCGTCCATCGTCGTGTAACTCAACGTTCCCGCTTTCAACGACGAAACAATGGGCGCATGCCCGGGGAGAATAGAAAACGAACCGATCATTCCCGGCAATGTGACAATCTTCACATTTCCGTCGAATATGCTCTTTTCGGGCGATACTATACTCAAATGCAGTTCTTTCATCATGCTATCTTTTTATTTTTTTGCTGCCTGTTCCAGCAATTTCTTACCTTTCTCTATTGCCTCCTCAATGGTTCCGACATTCAAGAAAGCCTGTTCGGGAAGATAATCCACTTCTCCTTCCAGAATCATCTTGAATCCCTTGATGGTGTCTTCAATACCCACCATCACACCCGGAACGCCTGTAAACTGTTCAGCCACGGCAAACGGTTGTGAAAGGAAACGCTGCACACGGCGGGCGCGGTTCACTACCATCTTGTCTTCTTCCGAGAGTTCTTCCATACCGAGGATGGAGATAATATCTTGTAATTCCTTGTTACGTTGCAGAATTTGTTTCACTTGCTGCGCTACGTCGTAGTGTTCCTGGCCAACAATGTGCGGGTCGAGGATACGTGACGTAGAAGCCAACGGGTCTACCGCCGGATAAATACCCAGCTCCGTAATCTTACGGTCGAGCACGGTAGTTGCGTCCAAGTGGCTGAAAGTTGTTGCAGGAGCCGGGTCGGTCAAGTCATCGGCAGGCACATACACCGCCTGTACGGAGGTGATAGAACCTTTGCGGGTAGACGTGATACGTTCCTGCATCGCACCCATTTCCGTAGCCAACGTGGGCTGGTAACCAACAGCGGAGGGCATACGTCCCAAAAGGGCGGACACTTCCGAACCTGCTTGCGTGAAACGGAAGATATTATCAATAAAGAACAGAATATCGCGTTTCTCACCTTCTTTTCCTGCGTCGCGGAAAGATTCCGCCACCGTCAGTCCGGACAATGCCACAGAGGCACGTGCGCCCGGAGGCTCGTTCATCTGACCGAAAATCAGAGACACTTGCGATTTCTCCAGTTCGTTATAATCCACTTTCGAAAGATCCCAGTGACCTTTCTCCATTCCTTCTTTGAATGCTTCGCCGTAACGGATTACACCGGATTCAATCATTTCGCGCAGCAAGTCGTTACCTTCACGGGTACGTTCACCTACTCCGGCAAATACAGAGAATCCATTATGTTTCTTGGCGATATTATTGATAAGTTCCTGAATCAATACAGTCTTTCCTACACCGGCACCGCCGAACAAACCGATTTTACCACCTTTGGCATACGGTTCGAGCAGGTCGATCACTTTGATACCTGTGAAGAGCACCTCTTGCACAGTAGTCAAATCCTCAAACTTAGGGGGGTCGCGATGAATGGAATATGCACCTTTGCGGTCGAGTCCTTTCATACCGTCGATCGAATCACCGACTACGTTCATCAGTCGTCCTTTAATCTGTTCGCCAATCGGCATCGTGATCGGGCCTCCGGTGGGATACACTTTCATGCCTCTCTGAAGTCCGTCAGTACTGTCCATCGCTACGGTACGCACCGTATTTTCGCCGATATGTTGCTGAACTTCTACAACCAGTATTTTGCCGTTTGGCCTCTTTATCTCCAGTGCGTCGTGGATGCTTGGCAGCACCAATTCTGCATCCGTACCCTCAAAGTACACATCGACCACAGGGCCGATCACCTGCGAGATATGTCCGATAATCTGTGACATAAGCAATCTCTAATTTATTTATATTATTCTTTTCTCTCCTTTTTGACTTTATAATATGAAAGGAATGCACATTTTTCGCGTTTTACCTATTTCATTATTATAATAAACAGTTGAGTTCAGTTTTTGTTCAACTATTTTCTATATCCCATAAACTTCTGTCCTTAGAAATAGTTAAAGAAACAACTGCGCAAATGTAGAAACAATTCCGTGTCGTTGTGCTTCCTTTTTCATAATTTGTCGTTCGATAACACTTATTAGACCTACAATGACTACAGATTGACCAATTCAGGCAAATTTCTGCTACAAATCAATAGCAAAACAAGTTTGGGGGCAATAATCTATCAATAAACTAAATTAACCCATCGAGTTTCCTATCTCTTTGTTAAAAATCAATGGATTAGCAAAAACAAGAAATAGTGGCAAAAACAACTAGTTTTGTGCTCGAACACAGAAAAGTCCGTATTTTCATGTTTTCCTTAAGAAAGTTTAAAGCCATATTTCCTGTTTTTCTCCTATCTATTCTATTCCTTATATATTCCGCATTTTTGCATTAAGATTCACATCCATCTTTATAAAGTTCCCAATTTGCATAAAAGAGCAATATAATAACGCCACATACAATTATTATCTCATTTTTTTGCTGTAATTTTGCACCACTAATATAAAACACTCAAAATGATGAAGAAAATACTGTTACTCGGTTCTGGCGAACTAGGAAAAGAATTTGTAATTTCAGCTCAACGTAAAGGCCAGCACATCATTGCTTGCGACTCCTATGCAGGAGCACCGGCTATGCAAGTGGCCGATGAATTTGAAGTATTCGACATGCTGAACGGTGAAGAGCTGGAACGCGTGGTGAAGAAATACCGCCCGGACATCATCGTTCCGGAGATTGAAGCCATCCGTACAGAACGCTTATACGACTTCGAGAAAGAAGGTATCCAGGTAGTTCCCAGCGCTCGTGCCGTGAACTTCACGATGAACCGCAAAGCCATTCGCGACCTTGCCGCCCAAGAACTCGGACTGAAAACAGCCAAATACTTCTATGCCAAAACTCTGGAAGAACTGAAAGAAGCTGCCGATAAAATCGGTTTCCCTTGTGTCGTTAAACCATTGATGTCTTCTTCCGGCAAAGGACAATCGCTCGTGAAGAGTGCCGACGAACTCGAACATGCCTGGGAATACGGATGCAGCGGCAGTCGTGGCGATATTCGCGAACTTATCATTGAAGAATTTATCAAGTTCGACAGCGAAATCACCCTGCTCACCGTTACCCAAAAGAACGGCCCTACCCTCTTCTGCCCTCCTATCGGACACGTGCAGAAAGGTGGCGACTACCGCGAAAGTTTCCAGCCTGCACACATTGATCCCGCCCATTTGAAAGAAGCGGAAGAGATGGCGGAGAAAGTAACCCGTGCCCTCACAGGTGCAGGACTTTGGGGAGTTGAGTTCTTCCTAAGCCATGATAATGGAGTCTATTTCTCCGAACTCTCTCCTCGTCCGCATGACACAGGTATGGTGACACTGGCGGGCACACAAAACCTGAATGAATTTGAATTGCATCTGCGTGCCGTACTCGGCCTGCCCATTCCCGGCATCAAACAAGAACGGATAGGCGCAAGCGCTGTGATCCTTTCCCCGATTGCCAGCCAGGAACGTCCTCAATATCGCGGACTAGAAGAAGTGACCAAAGAAGAAGATACTTATCTCCGCATTTTCGGCAAACCGTTTACACGTGTCAACCGCCGTATGGGTGTGGTACTTTGTTATGCTCCGCTTGATTCTGATTTGGATGCGTTGCGCGACAAGGCTAAGAGAATTGCAGAGAAAGTAGAAGTTCATTAATACAAGAAATTCAGAGATAAGATGAATAAAATCCGCCAAGTAAACCTGTCTGATATTCCAGCACTGCAAGAGCTATATCAGCATACAGTTCTGACTGTGAACCGAAAAGATTATACAGCCGAAGAAGTAGCAGATTGGGCTTCGTGCGGAGACGATACGTCACACTGGAATGAGCTTTTCGAAGAACAACATTATGTGGTTGCAGAAAACGAAGAAGGCGTGATTGTAGGCTTTGGCTCTGTAAACGATGACGGATATATGCACACGCTGTTCGTTCACAAGGACTTTCAGCATCAAGGTGTCGCAACATCTTTGTATAAGCATCTCGAAGCATATGCACGAGAAAGAGGTGCGAAAAGATTAACATCGGAAGTTAGCATCACGGCAAAACCATTTTTTGAAAAACAAGGTTTTCAGGTCGATGAAGAGCAAAAGCGGAAAGCTAATCAAATGTGTCTCACCAATTATAAGATGAGCAAGCAGCTCTGTTAATCACATCTAATCATTTCTAAGATGAAAACATAGAAGAAAGCTCATTTGCAGATAAAGAAAGTCTTATTTTATATAAGAAAAACTCCAGCTAATGTAACTTTATCCGTCACCATAGCTGGAGTTTTTCTTTTTAACTTCATGAAATGAAAACGTCATTTCTTACTCAAGAAACGTTTAGCCAAATATTTACGTATTGGTTCATCATACAGCTTCAAACACAGATAAGCAAGAATAATACTCAAAATAAAGACACACAAAGCTACGTGCCAGGTTTCACCTAACGTGTAGAGTTGATTCTCAATCAGCCATGCATAGAACAGATACATCAACGGATAATGTATCACATAAACCGGATAAGATATATCTCCCAAAAACTTACATATCTTTGTCGATTGCTTGTCCGTGGTGGTACCCGACGCTCCTATCCACAGAATGATAGGGAAAGCCACAATCACGCAAAACGCTTCATAAACACCATTCATGCAAAGCGGCTCCAACCCTTCCAGATAAGGAACAGAGAACAGGGCAATCAGCGCAATAGTACATATCCAAAATGCACCTTTCACCTTCATAGGCTTGAAATTGCGCGACATAAGCATACCCAACGAAAAAGGGAAAAGCATACGCAAGGAACCGCCCAAAAAGTTAACCCCATCCAGCGTCCAGCCCACTCCTATGTTTCCATAAGTGGAGACATTAAAAACAGCAAACGCCGCCAACGCTACGCCCAGCAACACCACAAACACCGTCAGTGCCTTGTTGGACAAGCGGCGAATGAACAACGCATACAGGATATTGCCGATATACTCAAAAAACAATGACCAGCAAGGACCATTCAACGGAAACATCTCACCGTTGCCACGAACTTCGTACCCAACACCCGGCATGGCGGGAATGAAGAAGATCGTACAAAGCAGAGACAACATTATCATGGAGATAGCTACGTGCGTCCCGTCCCATTGCACACTCCCCTGAATACAGAACGTGATAGCACCGAGAACGGCACCCATAATGACCATCGGATGAAGACGTATCAATCGGCGTTTAAAGAAATCTTTCATGGTGAGACTTTTACCCCAACGGTCGTCGTAAGCATAACCGATCACAAAACCCGAAAGGATAAAAAAGAAATCCACGGCTAAATATCCGTGATTCAGAGTTTCAATAGCACTATTACTGGCAAAAGCGAAGCCCTCGAATACGTGATACCATATCACCATAAGAGCCGCCACACCGCGAAGTCCGTCAAGAAGATCATAATGCGCCTTGGTGTCTGAAAAAGCTGAAGCAGAAATGTTCGACATTTGTTTTTCTATTAGTAAGTTAGTATTTTCAGAAGGCAAAGATACGGTTTGCGCTACGAAGTTTCTTTGCTCTAAAGCAAAAAAGCCCTGCTAATCGCTATTTTTTAGCACGTACCCGACTAAGGGTATAGATGGAAATGCCCAGAAAAGCAGCCACATATTTCAGCTTCACTCGGTTTATCAATCCGGGATAGCGACGGTTGAACTGTTCGTAGCGTTCTTTAGGCGAAAGTTGGAGGCGCTCCACAAACATGTGGCTAAGCTCCTTATTCACATTCTGATGCAGGATTCTTCCCCAGTTGGCTATGTCGATATATGTTTCGTAGAGGGCATTCAGCTTGTCGATGTGGATGACGTAGATTTTGCAATCGGAAAGCGTTTCAACGCTTTCTACCGATGGTTGCTGATAGTAGAGCGAATCCATGCCGAACGTGACGTCGCCCTCCTGACTGAACCACGTAGTGGTGTCCTCTCCGTTGTGGTGGAATACGGAACGGGCGATGCCCTCTTCAATGAAATATACCAGGCGGTCTGTGACGCCTGCTTGAACGATACGGGTATCTTTGGGATAATACCTTAATTCCATATTCGCCTGAAGCGCTTGAAGTGCTTCGTCGGAAACCGGATAGATTTGCCTGATTTTACGAATGATATGTTCCATTTGGGGGTAATGGCGTATTGGAGGTTAATGACGTACTTTAGGATATTTATTATTAAAACGGAAACCAAGACCGAGCATCAGATAATTAGGGGTCTGGAAATCCTGAAGATTGTAGCCGATGTGAAGGAATGAACTCCGGGTGACGTTGATCTTCAACGCAAAGACCTGATACAGTCCGCGCAAATCGCCACGCCCCAGCACATTCGTTCCCAAGCCGACACCGATGGTAAAAAACGGCATCACGTATTCTGCCCGTCCGGAAAGTCCGAGCGCAAGCTGATTCTGAATGCCCGGCACGAGAAATTTACGACGGGAGGAACCACTGCCTGCATCGTACTCCACCAGCGCATCTTCGGTGTACACATTGGCACTACCGTCATAGACACCATCCAGCGAAACTCCAAAGCGCAGCTTATAGTTGAGATTGTACATCGGAGCAAAGTTGAATCCCGCTACGGGATAGCTGCCCGGTGATGCAATCTGCTTCTCGCCTACATAGACGCCTTTGCGACGCCACGAGCCGAACAACACAAGGTCATAACTGACGTGTCGCGGAAAACGGGGAACGTAGGGATGAACCAATGATTTAGTGAGGTCGGCTTCTTCCCGGTTGAAGTTGTACACCAGTCCGATTTTCGCTCCGGTGGTGTTGACACCTGCATTGGGAAACTTGGTGTTGCCGTTGGAGAAATGCGTGAAGTCTCCGCCGATGATAAAGTCGAAATAACGAGAAAGCGACCAGTTAAGGTAGATACCCGCATTGAGGTAGGCATTCACCCGTGAGCCTACGGCTCCGTTGTAGGAGTTGTAATCGTTGTCATAAGGTTTCCATCCGGCAGAAATACCGAAATTCCACTCGTAATTGAGCGAAAGGCGGGGATTGAAACGGGCAATGCGTGCACCTTGAAAGACATAGAACGTCATCGGATCACCCAGTTGCTTTTTGTCGCCAAAGGTGGTGAAAGCCAAGCCGAAACCTTGATAAGCTCCGCCATAGATGCGGTCGGCACAGGTGTTGGGACGAAACTTGAAAGAGTATTTCAGATGAGCGGCAAATGAACTCAGGATGGGTTTCCACCGTTCGTTCTCGCCTTGCAGGAAAGGATTGGTGGGGAACACGTATTGCGGCCGCGCCTCTATCCCCAACCGATGAATGAAATGGTGGGGAACGTAGGGAGCTACGGTGTCGGCTCCGCATTGCGGGAAGCTGTTGTGCCGGAAGCCATGAATTTCTTCCTGCAATCTCCGCACTTCTTCACGAAGTTGGCGGACGTCCTGCTGGAGCTGTTCTACGTCTTGCCGCATTTCCTTCACCTCTTTCTCTTCCTGCCCTACCTCCTGCGCACTAAGCGAAGTGCCGGGGAAAAGCAAAGCGGAACAGATTACGGCGATTTCCCATCTGGGTATCTGTACTCTCATATGATAGTCTGGTTTGTCTTTTCAGAACGGAAGTTACAAATGGAGCTTCTCAATAAACTGTGCCACATGATAGCCGTCCATCAACCCATGATGGCAGGTTACGGAAACGGGCATCATCAGTCTTTCTCCGTCACGGAAGTACTTTCCGGTGGAGATTTTGGGAACGCTGTCGCCCGAACGCATATTGGTGGGGTGCTTCATGTCGGTGAATGAGAGCCACGGCACTGCCGAATAATGAATGGCATTGGGATGGAAAGTGCCTCCTTTGTTGAGTCCCGTAGTGGCTTGCAAACGTTCCATTTCGGCTTTTGCCCGGCGGATAAAGACAAGTTCGTCCGGATCATATTCAAAGGCGGCAAAAGAAAAGGTATGGTCGTCACGGCCTACGGTGGCTTCGGGCAGAAGGCTGTCATAGCACACCACCTTATCGCCTTCGATGCGATAACGGAATTCTTCTACCGCAGCAGCGGCAGTCGTTATCCGATGGAGGACTAACAGGGAAAAGGATATGCCTTTGGTTTTGGCTTCCTGATACGCGCGCGTACAGTCTACCTGAACGGTCACTCCGAAAAACGGATCGTCAAAAGCACTGAAATGTTCGTAATGTTCTCTTCTGTTCCAAGTAGCAATATCGATGATCTTCTCTATCTGATTCATTCTAAACACTCTTTTTTATTTGAGAAACGCAGATTAACGCAAATTATCGCAGATTTAGCCTATTTCCTTTGCGGTAATCTGCGTTTCTAAATTCAGACTCTTTACTGATGTTGCTCACGCAACAAGTCGTTCACTGTTTTTACCGGGTTAAAAGTGGAAAGTGGCACTTCTACAAAGACGGTATTCCAGTCGCTCATCGCTCCGTTCCACAAGCCGGGAAGTTCGAGAGCTTTCAGGTCTTTGCCGTTCTTCGATTTGTAGGAGATGAAGCCTGTTGCTTTATCTACATACTTCACCAGGTCGAACTTATGTCCTTTATAATCGCGCACGGCGCATACGAGGTCTACCGGATTGAAGTGTGTGCCTTTCTCGAACATTTCTTTCTTTTCCGGATCGTCCATGTCGATCTGTGAGCTTTCGAGGATTTGCAGGGAGATGGTTCCGTCGCTGTTGTAAGCAAGGAACGGGCCGCCACCGGGTTCGCCTACGTTCTTCACCATTCCGCAGACGCGCATCGGGCGGTTGAACTTGTTTTTCAGGTAGATGGCGAGTACGGAATCTTCGAGGTCTTTCGTCTCCGGATTCTTGCAGAAGAGTTTCTTTTGCAGGAATTGAAGCATTTCCATCATCTGGTCGTGGGTGTATTTACCGCTGTCGAGCAGGGTAAGGTATTCGAATACTTGTTCTTGCAAAGTCACGAGCACTCCGGCAATCAGTTTCTTATAAGTAACGGTGTCGGCTTTCAGTCTGTCGGGCACTACGTTGTCGATGTTCTTGATGAAGATAATGTCTGCATCGAGGTCGTTCAGGTTCTCGATCAGTGCGCCGTGGCCACCGGGACGGAACAGCAGTTTGCCGTTGTCACGGAAAGGTTGGTTGTCCATGTCGGCGGCAATCGTGTCGGTACTCGGCTTTTGTTCGGAGAAGGTGATGTAATAGTCTACTCCATAGCGTTTGGAAAATTCGTCTACCTTTTCGGCTACCAGCTTCTTGAAGAGTTCACGGTGTTCGGTAGATACCGTGAAGTGCACGTTTACTTTACCGCTCTTTCCGGCAGCATACAAGGCTCCTTCGGCGAGATGTTCTTCCATCGGCGTGCGTGAACCTTCAGGATACTTATGGAATTTGAGCAGACCTTTCGGTAGTGCGCCGTAATTCAGTCCGGCTGTTTCGAGCAGGGCGGATACTACTGCTTTATAGTTGCCGTCTTCGATCAGTCCGGGAATATCTTTTCCGTCGATACGCTGGCAGGCTACATTCAGATCATCATAGAAAGCAAAATTCTTGATTCCGTCGAAGAATGTCTGTTCGAACTTGGTAGTCGGCCGGTCATAGTCGGCAGACAGGAACTCGAACAGGTTCTTGAACATACGACTCGCTGCACCGGAGGCGGGCACGAACTTCACAACAGTCTTATCTGTGTTGGTATATGCATCCCAGGCGGCCAGATAAGCCTTCTGTTCTTCTGCATCGGGAGCTAATATTCCCTTTTCGATGGAGGCTGCCGCATCCAGCTTCAAAAAGGGGAAACCCGTCTGGAAGCATGCTAATTGTTCTACAATTTGCTCTTCCGTGATGCCTTTCTTGGCAAGCAACTCTTTGTCCTGTGTCGTTATCATAATATCTAATTTTATTAATTGATGCCCAAAAATACAAAATGTTATTTACTTCTTGCCGAATAACCGGGAAAAAAACTAATTTTACATCGAATTAACAAGATTGAATATGGACGACTTTTTTACATCAGAGGAAAAAAAGGAGCTTTTTTCACTCTACCGGCATTTGTTGCAATCTGCAGGAGATAGCATTTCCTGGAAGGATTGCCTAAAGTTAAAGAGACATCTTATCAAAGCGGCCCAGTGTAACGGTCTGCAACGCAATAACTTCGGGATGAATCCCGTCATCAGAGATTTACAAACGGCAGTGATCGTTGCCGAGGAAATCGGTATGAAAGGTTCGTGCCTGATCGGTATCATGTTGCACGAAATCGTGAAGGGGCATGTATTGTCTATCGACGAGGTGAACGCCGAATATGGGGATGACGTAGCAAGTATCATCAAGGGATTGGTGAAAACGAACGAGCTGTATGCGAAGAGTCCGGCTATCGAGTCGGAAAACTTCCGTAATCTGCTGCTTTCTTTTGCGGAGGATATGCGTGTAATCCTGATTATGATTGCGGATCGTGTGAATGTGATGCGCCAAATCAAGGACACGGGCAACGAGGAGGACCGGCTCAAAGTGGCGAACGAGGCTGCTTACCTGTATGCTCCGCTGGCACATAAGCTGGGATTGTACAAGCTGAAATCGGAACTGGAAGATTTGTCTCTCAAATATACGCAGAAGGAAACGTACTATTTTATCAAGGATAAGCTGAACGAGACGAAGGCGTCCCGCGACAAGTATATCGCTGCTTTTATCGAACCGATCCAGAGGAAGGTGTCGGAAGCAGGATTGAAGTTCGACATCAAGGGGCGTACCAAGTCGATTCATTCGATATGGAACAAGATTCAGAAGCAGAAAACGTCTTTTGAGGGGATTTATGACTTGTTCGCCATCCGTATCATCCTCGATTCGGAGCCGGACCCGGCTAAGGAGAAGCAGGAATGCTGGCAGGTTTATTCGATTGTTACGGATATGTACCAGCCGAACCCGAAGCGTCTGCGCGACTGGCTCTCTATCCCGAAAAGCAATGGTTACGAGTCGTTGCACATCACTGTGATGGGCCCGGAAGGGAAATGGGTGGAAGTGCAGATACGTACCCGCCGCATGGACGAGATCGCGGAACGCGGATTGGCTGCTCACTGGAGATATAAAGGTATCAAGGGTGAAACGGGTCTGGACGAGTGGTTGACTTCTGTGCGGGAGGCGTTGGAGAATGCAGACAACGATTCACTGAAAGTGATGGATCAGTTTAAGATGGATCTCTACGAGGATGAAGTGTTTGTCTTCACGCCCAAGGGGGATTTGTTCAAGCTCGCCAAAGGGGCTACGGTATTGGATTTTGCTTTCCATATCCATAGTAAGTTGGGATGCAAGTGTATCGGCGCGAAAGTGAACGGCAAGAATGTGCAGCTCAAACAGAAACTGAACAGCGGCGACCAAGTGGAGATCATGACTTCAAACACCCAGACGCCGAAGCAGGACTGGCTGAACATCGTGACGACTTCCAAAGCGCGCACCAAGATAAGGCAGGCTCTCAAAGAGATGGTGGCACGCCAGCACGCTTTTGCCAAGGAGACGCTGGAACGGAAATTCAAGAATCGTAAGTTGGAATATGATGAAGCGACCATGATGCGCCTCATCAAGCGTTTGGGCTTCAAGAATGTGACGGAGTTTTATCAGCGGATTGCCGACGGTGGACTGGACGTTAACGAGATTCTGGATAAGTATGTGGAGCAACAGAAGCGGGACAGTGATACGCACGATGAAATTGTGTATCGCAGTGCCGAAGGGTATAACTTGCAGGCTGCGCAACAAGAGGAAACGACGTCTAAGGAAGATGTTCTGGTAATCGATCAGAATCTGAAAGGGTTGGAATTCAAGTTGGCTAAATGTTGTAATCCGATTTACGGGGATGATGTGTTTGGTTTCGTTACGGTAAGCGGTGGTATCAAGATACACCGGGCGGACTGTCCGAATGCCAATCAGATGCGCGAACGTTTCGGTTATCGTATTGTGAAGGCTCGTTGGGCGGGGAAATCGGTAGGTACGCAATATCCTATCACGCTGCGGGTTGTAGGGCATGATGATATTGGTATCGTGACTAATATCACTTCTATTATATCCAAAGAGAATGGTATCACGCTGCGCTCCATCGGTATTGACTCGAACGACGGTTTGTTCTCCGGAACACTGACGGTCATGGTGGGTGATACGGGACGTTTGGAGGCTCTTATCAAGAAATTACGTACTATAAAGGGAGTAAAACAAGTTAGCCGGAATTAATTCCGGCTACTCTCCTATCTTACTTTCTTCTTTATATAATAAGGATAGGTAATCAATGCAAAGAAGAGTAAAGCAATGGATGCTACTATCTGTCCGGTATGTAGCATCTTATCTGTATCCAATTCCATGTAGCAGGCGGTAGCGATTCCCAGGGAAATGCCGATTTCGGTTGCCAGCAGATGGGTGGTGTTGGCTGTTCCGCGTTGGCAATGGTGGGATAGCTTTACGAACATCACCAGAAATTCCGGCAGGATAAAGCCTAAGCCCAGTCCTAAGAGTACGGAGGAAATGCCTATGGAGATGTCTGTATTCAGTAGGGACATGGCTACGATTTCCAATCCGAGTCCTATAATGACCAGTCGCAGTGTTTTCTCTTTCAGGAAAAACAGACGTGCAAAGAACAGGGAAACGATGTATCCGAGGGCTGTTCCTACAAAGAACGGTACGGGGATTCCTGTGTTTCCGAGTACGAAATCGTTTAGGAAAGGGTGTACCATGGGAACCAGCAGTCCCGGAATGAAGGTTATCAGGATCAGATTGATGGCAGGAACCCATCCACGAAGCAATAGGAAGCGGTCGAAGGAATAGAGTTTGGTGACAATCGGCGCACGGAAAGGTACGTAGACTCCTGATAACATGAGGATTCCGACAGCTCCGGTTATGACAGATACAGTGAGCAGGGTTTGGAAGGATTGGCTTTGATAAAGCCATACTCCGAGGATAATGCCTGCGATCATTCCCATACGTGCCATCCAGGAGAAACTGACGTTTCCCGCACTGCGCAGTGTGGAGTTGGTGATGTCGATGGCCAATGTGATGCCGGCTGTTGTGCCTATGCCAAAGGCAAGCCCTTGCACGGTGCCCAACAGAATCAGTTCTGTGAGGTTGGTAACAAAGGCGTATCCGATGGTCGCCACTACCATCAGGGCAGCAGCAAACATACAGACGTACTTACGCTTGTATGCATCTACCAGATAGGCATGGAAAGGACCGATGAGGAACATCCCCAAGGTGAAAAAGAGAAAGATTACTCCTGTCTGTGCAGCCGGCACTCCGAGACGGTCGGCCATCTCTACGGAAAGCACCGGAAATAACACATACAAGGATATAAACAACAGCAAATTAGCTACACATATCCGCATAAAATGAACTGTCCACAATTTAACTGCCATATACTATATTTAATATTGTTCCTTCTCGTTGGGGAAGTAGCAATTCTTCACGTCAGAAACGTAACGGCTGATGGCATCGGTCATCACCGTGTACAAGTCAGCATAACGACGCAAGAAACGCGGACGGAATCCGTTGTTCATGCCAAGCATGTCCTGAATCACCAATACTTGACCGTCTACGTGGCCACCGGCACCGATACCGATAATAGGTATGGTCAGTTCGGATGCTACGCGTTCGGCAAGGGTTGCGGGAATCTTTTCGAGTACAATGGCAAAACAGCCTGCTTCTTCTAATAGATGGGCGTCGCGAATCAGTTTTTCGGCTTCGGCGTCGTCTTTGGCACGCACGGTATAGGTGCCGTATTTATTGATGGATTGAGGCATGAGTCCCAGATGTCCCATTACCGGAATGCCAGCACATACGATGCGTCTCACCGTGTCTATGATTTCTTCACCACCTTCGAGCTTCAAAGCGTCAGCGTGGCTTTCTTTCATGATACGGATGGCAGAAGCAAGTCCTTCCATCTCGTTGCCCTGATAGGATCCGAAAGGCATATCAACCACTACCATCGCACGTTTCACGCCGCGTACCACGGATTTGGCATGATAGATCATTTGGTCGAGTGTGATAGGAAGTGTTGTCACATTACCTGCCATTACATTGGAAGCGGAGTCGCCTACCAGGATTACGTCCATTCCCGCACCGTCTACAATCTGTGCCATTGTGTAATCATAAGCAGTCAGCATAGATATTTTTTCACCTCTCTGTTTCATTTCAACCAGGCGATGAGTAGTCACCTTTCTTGAGTCATCTGATATATAACCAGCCATGTCTTTTTAAATTAAAAATTAATGATTAAAAATTAAAACGACGTCAAGCGCCTTCAAAAATCGCGGCAAAGTTATAACATTTAATTCATAACAGAGAAGGAAATGCAAAAAATCCTTTCAAACACCTCGCTTGGATAGCTGGGGAGGCGGTTGGAAGGATTCTGTGAGGTATAATAAAAGCTCCTTAACAATATAAGGAAGCGATTTATCAAGTGCAATAATGCGTTTCGGATTTATTCTTTCTCTTAACGATGCAGGATCAGGAGCTTGTCGTAGGTCATGCCGGTGAAGTCGTCTATTATATAATGTGCTTTGCCAGTGATGGCTTCACGTGTATTGGTGGTGGCAAGTCCGATCACTGTTGCCCCGGAAGTCATTCCGGCTTGCAGGCCGTGGAAAGAATCTTCAAAGACGTAGGTGTTTTCGGGGGTGGCTTCAAAGATTTCCATCCCGAGCAGGAAGCAGTCGGGAGCCGGTTTGGAACGGGCAAACATCTCTCCGGTCAGGATGCGGTCTACCATTCCTTTAAATTCGGGGTGGGCATTGTAGACGTTAGCCATCTTCTCTTCGTTGGAGCTGGTGACTACGGCTATCTTTGCACCGTTACGGCGAAGATCGGCTATAAAGGCTTCTACTCCGGGGATGTATTCGTAGGACATCTTTTGCTCGTAAACGTAGAGTTCGGCGCTTATTTCAAGCTGGGCTTCGGGTTGGTCCGAGAAATACTTTTCATAGATTTGCAATAATGTCTGTCCCTTAATACGGCGGCCGAAATCTTCTTCATTCAGATATTTCCGTCCCTGCTCGTCCCAGAAGACTGTGTACTGCGTTTCTGTATCCATAATGACACCATCAAAATCGAAGAGTGCCGCAATCGTTTTCGTTGTATTCATATATAAACTTTCTTTTTACCTAAACGTTAAACCTTGTGTATCCGTCGTTGCAAAGTTCCGAATAATCATCGAATCAGGCAAATAATTCGTACCTTTGCAAAGCTAAAAAAAACGTAACATACGTTTTTATCCAACAAAATCTACTAGCGCATGAGCAAGAACGACCCACATATCTTAGGCAAAGAAAGTATCGGCAAATTGCTGTTACAATATTCCATTCCTGCAATTATCGGAATGACGATTACTTCTATCTATAATATTATTGATAGTATCTTCATCGGACATGGTGTAGGCCCAATGGCGATTGCCGGACTAGCCATCAGCTTTCCGCTGATGAATCTGGTGGTGGCTTTCTGTACATTGGTATCGGCGGGCGGTTCTACGCTGGCGTCTATCCGTCTGGGGCAAAAGGACATGAAGGGGGCTACGGAAATCTTGTCACACACGTTGATGCTCTGTATCACTAATTCGTTCTTCTTTGGTATTTTGTCTTTCATCTTCCTGGATGATATATTGGTTTTCTTCGGGGCCAGTAGCGAGACGCTTCCTTATGCGCGGAGCTTTATGCAGGTGATCTTATTGGGTACTCCTATCACTTATACGATGATTGGGTTGAACAACGTGATGCGTGCTACCGGATACCCGAAAAAGGCGATGTTGACTTCGATGGTGACGGTGGTAGCGAACATTATCCTCGCTCCTATCTTTATTTTCCACTTTGAATGGGGAATGAGGGGAGCTGCTACGGCAACGGTGATTTCACAGTTGATCGGTATGGTGTGGGTGGTGAGCCATTTTGTCAAGAAAGACAGTACGGTGCATTTTGAGGGGAATATCTGGAAGATGAAACGGAGGATTGTGGAGAGTATCTTCGCCATCGGTATGTCTCCTTTCCTGATGAATGTGTGTGCGTGTGCCATTGTGATTATCATCAATAACAGTCTGCAAAATTACGGGGGCGATATGGCGATTGGTGCTTATGGGATTATTAACCGTTTGCTGACGCTTTATGTGATGATTGTGTTAGGTCTGACGATGGGTATGCAGCCTATTGTGGGGTATAACTTCGGAGCACAGAAGATAGACCGTGTGAAACAGACATTGCGACTGGGGATTATCTCCGGGGTCGTGATTACCAGTAGCGGGTTTATTATCTGCGAGTTCTTCCCTCATGCCGTATCGGCTCTTTTCACGGATAGCGATGAATTGATTGATTTGGCCGTAGACGGTATCCGGCTGGCTGTATTGATGTTCCCGTTTGTAGGGGCGCAGATTGTGATTGGTAACTTCTTCCAAAGTATCGGGAAGGCTAAAATAAGTATTTTCCTTTCGCTGACGCGACAGTTGCTTTATCTTTTGCCTTGCTTGCTGCTCTTTCCCAACTGGTGGGGATTGGAAGGTATCTGGATTAGTATGCCGGTATCGGATGCATTGGCGTTTATTACGGCGGTTGTCAGTCTGATGATTTACATTAAGAAAGTGTCTAAACAACATCCGGAAACGGTAGCGGAATAAAGCATTAACTGCTTTACTCCGCCTGTTGGTTTTTATTCTTTATTCTGCTTTGATGCTCTTTACGGGGTTTTCATTGGCAACGTGCCAGGCTTTCACTACCACGCAAGCCACGATAACCAATAGTACCAGCAGGGCTATTCCTATAAAAAGTAACAGATCCATATCAATTCGTTCGCTAAACTGTTCCAACCATATTTGGCCTGTAAAATAGGAAGCGGCAGTACCTATCAGCACAGAGATTACGGAGATATTCAGAATGTCGTATATCAATAGTTTCAGGATGCCGGAGGCCTCTGCCCCATTCACTTTGCGTATGGCTATTTCCTTGCTGCGGCGTTGAGTTTCTCCATTCACATAGCCAATCAATCCCGTGATGACAATAAGCAGGATGAAGCAGGACGAAATCCAGACTGCGTTACGGAAACGGTATACGCTCTTATAGCCTTCGCGAATCATGCTGTCTACTGAATTGAAGTTCAGGGCTACATTCGGGAATGTTTTTGCCACACATTCGTTCAAGCGTTTCAGGTTCTCGTCATAGGGTTCTTTTAGACGAACATTGATGGTGTGATTGGCCGATTCTTTATCGGCAATCAATACGATAGGAGACTGACTGGAATAGAAACTTCTATTACGAATATCATCAAACACTCCCACGATGGTACCTTCTACCCCACTCACTGATTTTCCTACGGCACCATCGGTCCATTTCATCAAACGAACGAGTTCTTTATTTACCAATAGATCGCCTTTTTTCTTGATGGTAGTGCCTTCTGTTATTCTGATTCCCATCACATTCGGATAATCATAGTCGCACATATTGAAATTAAGGGTGGCAATGCGTTTGCCGTCGTTACCAATCAATCCACGTGTCCAATATTCTCCCAGTACGCTGTGTGTGGATGCCGATACCCCGTCCACCATCGGTTGGCGGAGCAACTCGTCTTTTACATGTTCTACTGTTTCGCCGGACATCCAGGTTTCGGCTTCTACCAGTCCCGGAATCTTGATTCCCATATCTCCATTCATCAGGTGAGAATATTGTAACAGGGTAACCAGCAATAATCCGAGTACAAAGGAGGTACCCGTGAACTGGACAAATAGTAATGAACGTTTCCATCCTCTTTTTCCATCCGTATAGTGCCGGAATACCTGCGTGACGGGAATACGTGAGAACAGTTTTCCCGGTATGCCTCCTGCCAGGAGGAAAAGGACTACTACAGTGAGCAAGGGTATCCAAATGATGTCCCAGGCAAACAGTGAGGCAAGGCTGGTTCCCAACAGGTCTTCGATCAATTCGCCCATGTTGATTATCAACAGGAAGCTAAACAGGACGGATAGTAGAACCAATACTCCGGTTTCTGCCAGAAACATGCCAAAGATGTTTCCGGAACTGGCTCCACTGCATTTATGCACTCCTACGCTTTTTGCACGACGACTGATAGTGGCTATTGAAATCAACATATAATTCATGATGGCTACAAAAAACACTGAAAAGCCGAGGAAGCCGAATATCATCAAACGTTTCTGGGTATCGGCAGAATCCAGATGGCGTTTCGAAAGAGGAACAACGCTGTATTCCAACTTCCAGTCATCCCATTGCAAGGGGCTGTATTTTGCCATTACTTGTTGAATTTTGCTGTTCACCTTGTCTATATCCGACGCATGACGCAAGCGTGCAAAGGCATAAAAGATATCATTCCCATTCCAACCGTTACCACTCGCATAGCGACCATCGCGGTGGATGGTAATCACAAAGTCACGGGAGAGCATCGAATTTTCGGGTATGTCTTTATAGACGCCGCGAATTGTGAGCTCCAACTGCTTGTCGGCCGAAAGGGTTTTCCCAATAGGGTCTGCGCTACCGAATGTTTCACGGGCAAAATGTTCTGATACAAATATGCTATTCGAGATGATGAGATCTTTCGCGTTCCCTTTTAGTACGGGTATACCCATCGTTTCAAAGAAACAGGTGTCGACCATCATGTAATTTGCTTTTGACAGCAGTTTGTCTTCCTTATAAATATGATAAAACTGGGAAGGAAGTACACAGGTGGCTGATTCTATTTCTTCAGGCATATCCTGCGCCAAGGTAAAAGCTACCGGATCACAGACGGTATAGTCATAATTCATTCCGTCATCACCCTGCACTTCGCCGGTCGTCATATTCTGTGCCGCTATTCTCGCCATTATCAGATTCTCCGCTTCCGGGTAACATTTCTCATAGCTCATCTCAAAAGCTATTTGCGAGAAAAGCAAGATGCCAACTGTTAGTCCTAAAGAAAGGGAGAGCACTCTTACGATATTCAAAGTACGCTCATGCAGTAATGTACGTATGCTATAATAGATTTGTCTCATACTTGCTTCTGATCTGGTTTATGCTATCACACTGGCTACCACGCTGCCGTCGAACAAATGAACTGTACGATGGGCAAAGGATGCGTCGTGTTGTGAGTGTGTCACCATGATGATGGTTGTTCCTTCTTTATTCAGTTCGGTCAACAGGTTCATCACTTCTGCCCCATTCTTTGAGTCGAGGTTACCGGTCGGCTCATCGGCGAGAATCAGTTTCGGGTTGGTCACTACGGCACGGGCAATGGCGACACGTTGTTGCTGACCACCGGAAAGTTGTTGCGGAAAGTGTTTGGCACGATGGCTGATGTTCATCCGTTTCAGAATGTCTTCTACCATGCGGCGGCGTTCGGATGCTTTAAAGCCCAGGTATGTCAGAGGAAGTTCTACATTCTCGTAAACATTCAGCTCGTCGATCAGGTTAAAGCTCTGGAATACGAATCCGAGTTTGCCCTTACGCACATGGGTACGTTCTTTCTCTTTCAATCCGCCCACTTCTTCACCCATCAAGCGGTAGGAACCTTCGGTGGGGTTATCGAGCAAACCCAGAATATTCAACAAAGTGGATTTACCACAACCGGAGGGGCCCATAATGGCTACAAACTCTCCCTCTTTTACTTCAAGGTTTACGTGATTCAAGGCAACTGTCTCTACTTCGGAAGTACGGAATACTTTACTGATGTTGTTTATTTCAATCATACTCTTTTTATTTATGTTTTTAATTATTCACTTTTAAGGCTATTCACCGGATTTTCATTGGCAATCCGCCACGATTTCCAAAGTACGCAGGCTACGATAACGAGAAGATTTACAATCGCTATCAGTACATACGCCGCCCAACTGACAGGCACGTGCTCGGCAAACATATCCATCCACATATCATTGACGTACCATGATGCCGCTACACCGATCACAACGGCTGCAACGGCTACATAGAGCACATCTTTCACCAACATTTCCAGAATGCCGGAGGCTTCGGCACCATTGACTTTACGTATGGCAATCTCTTTGGAACGGCGGCGGACTTCATCGGTTGTGTAGCCTATCAATCCCATCATCATCACAAAGAACATGGTAACCGCCGCCAGTATGGTAGCATTGCTGAAGACGCGGATGGAGTTATAACTCTCTTTTATCATCTGCTCCATCGAACGGAAATCGACCGTTTTATCGGGGAAAGCGTCTGCCGATACTTTATTCAGTTTCTGAAGATTCTCTGCAAAAGGTTCTTTCAGCCGGACATGAACACAGTTTCCGAAATTCTTGGTACTCATCAGGATGAAGGGTGCTTGCGGGTTGGTGAAATTACCGATCCGGAAGTCTTTAATCACTCCCACTACTTTACATACGTAGCCTGAATTATAGACAGTACGGTTCAATAGCTCTGTTCCCCAATGCATCCATTCGCCGTATGTTTCATTGATGGCTACTTCGTTTTCATTCCGTGGCATACGCCCCTCCTTCATCACCATACCCATCATCTTTGGATAGTCTTCCATCATTTCGCAAAAACGGGAGGAGAAAAGTGATTGTCCACTTTCATCCTGAATCATCGTTCCACTATAACTATAGACGGGATGGGAATCGGCACTGGACACGGACTCTACATAAGGCAGGCCACGGAAGAAAGTCAGGGCATAGTCCTGGTTTTCTTTATTGCCGAAATCAGTATTGGCTACGACAACGCGCTTCGGATTGTATCCCAGGTCTTTGTTCAAGACATAGTAGTATTGCAGCATCACCACATACATCAATCCGCAGATGAAAGCTACGCCGGCAAACTGCACGAATAATAGCGGGCGTTTCCATCCTTTTTTTCCTTCTGTGTAGCGGCGGAAGACTTGTGAAACGGGGATTCTGGCAAAGATGCGTCCGGGCAGTGCTCCTCCTATGAGGAACAGGATAGCTACCGTCAGCAGGGGTACCCAAAGACGGTCTAAAGAGAACAGGGCTCCGAGTTCAACGGCGGTTGTGTCTTCTATAAAGTCGCGGAAGTTCAGTAAGATTAATCCCATCAATAGCAAGGCGAAGAGAATAATGATAGCTGTTTCCAATAGGAACATTCCCAGGATTTTGCCGCTGCCTGCACCGCTACACTTATGTACGCCGATGGCTTTGGCACGGTATGAGAGTGAAGAGATGGAGATCAGTACGTAGTTCAAGGTAGCGATAAAAAGGATGATTATTCCCAAGATAGACATGATGTTCCGCATCCGCTTCACGTCCGGTTCTTCCCTGTATACATCACGGATCGGCTTTACAAAAGCGGTATAACCTACCACTTTCTGGTCTTCCGCAGGACGATATTTCTTTATCAGGTCATTCAACCGTGCATTCACCACGGATTTGTCTGCTCCGGGACGAAAACGGATAAATGCGATCCAGCTGTCGCCTCCCCTCCAGGAGTAGTTTCCCCATCCACGGCTCCATACGGTAGGCAGAGAAATCACTGCATCCGGTCTGACGGTAGCATTTTCGGGTATGTCGGCGTACGTGCCTTTCACTGTCAGTTCTATTTCTTTATTATAGGAGATTACTTTGCCTATCGGGTTTTCTTGGTCGAACATCTTACGCGCCAACCGGTCACTAAGAAAGACAACATCTTTCTGCATCAGTTCTTTTTCCGGAACACCGCTCAAAACATCGATACCCATAGTTTGAAAGAATAGTGAATCGGCTGTCACTTTGTTAGCTTCAAAACGGACACTTCCATAATAAAGAGGGGCACTCATCCAGACACAATAGCTGGTGGCTGCTTCCACTTCTTTAGGAAAGTTCTCCTGTATGGCACCCGCCACCGGTCCGCAGTTCATTTCCTGCGGCTCAAAGGTTTGGCCATTGGCGGAAAAGACGGAGAAGATCTGATACAGGTTATCATAATCTTTGAAGCATTTGTCAAAGCTCTGTTCGAAAGCCACGCGGGCAAACAACAGGATGCTCATCGTCAGCCCCAACGCCAAAGAGAGGATTTTGATAACGTTGGAACCATGCCCCCGCAATAAAGTACGGATCACATAATAGATTTGTTTCATATTATATTTTATTTCTGTTTTTTCTATTTTCAAGAATGCAGAAAGCATGCCAAAAAAGAATAACAATTCATTATCAAGTGTTTATCATTTCAACCTTTCTGAATATTGTCTAAAAATTAGACAGTACCGTCTAATTTTTAGACAACCGGGAGACTATTCCATTTCTCCTTTAAATTGTTCCAACAGTCTCTATTATCCATGGGGAGATTGTCCATCCCGATAGAAAACTTTATCTTTGCATCTAGTTTTCTAAACTATTAAAGTAATGATGAAGAGGAAGAATTTATATGCACTGTTTTCGTGCCTGTTCCTTTCGGGATGCGGTATGATAGACTATCATCCGTATGACGTCCGCATCAGCGGAGAAACAGAGGTCAACGCCCACAATATGGAAAGAATAGAAGCAAATTGCCAGGGTAAAACTACGATACGGTTCGTGACAATGGGCGACTCACAACGATGGTATGACGAAACGGAAGATTTTGTAAAAGCAATCAATCAACGAAATGATATTGACTTCGTTATCCACGGAGGGGATATGAGTGACTTCGGACTGACTAAGGAATTTCTTTGGCAAAGGGATATCATGAACGGACTTCATGTGCCTTATGTGGCTCTGATCGGAAATCATGACTGTCTGGGAACGGGAGCGGAAACCTACAAGGCTGTATTCGGCCCCACAAACTTCTCTTTCATCGCAGGAGATGTGAAGTTTGTCTGCCTGAATACCAACGCTTTGGAGTATGATTACTCCGAACCTGTACCGGACTTTACCTTTATGGAAAATGAGATAACGAACAGGCGGGATGAGTTTGAAAAAACGGTCATTTGTATGCACGCGCGTCCCTATACGGATGTGTTCAATGATAATGTGGCAAAAGTATTCCAACACTATGTCAAACAGTATGCAGGAGTACAGTTCTGCACGGCCGCCCATACCCATCACCATCAGGACGATGTGATTTTTGATGATGGGATACATTATGTTACCAGTGATTGTATGGATTACCGTACTTATCTGGTATTTACAATAACTCCGGAAAAATACGAATATGAGCTGGTTAAATACTAATTATATCTTACGCGCGGGAGTACTGTCCGTGCTTCTCCTGCTTCCCGGTCTGATGTCTGCTACCTGCAAGAGGGATACAATCATCAACAACTACAAGGATGATTCGCTCCGTTTTATCATCAAGGATGATTCAATTATCACCTTTCGTAACGGGGAGTCTTCATTCACCATTATCAAAGCGGACTCCGTGTTGCCTGCCACACCGAAGCACACCAAACATACCCGCTACGATAATCGGGTTCACCGTTTCCGCAGAAACTGGGAACGGATTATCCCGACTCATTCCAAAATACAATATGCCGGAAATATGGGATTGCTCTCTTTCGGTACAGGATGGGATTATGGAAAACGTAATCAGTGGGAAACGGATGTATTGCTCGGATTCATTCCGAAATATTCTTCGAAGAAAGCAAAAGTGACCATGACGCTCAAGCAGAACTATATGCCCTGGAGCATTAATATTGGAAAAGGATTCTCGACAGAGCCTCTTGCCTGTGGTCTTTATGTGAATACCGTATTTGGAAATCAGTTCTGGGTGAACGAACCGGAACGTTATCCGAAAGGGTATTATGGTTTCTCAAGCAAAGTGCGTTTCCATGTCTTTATGGGACAACGCCTGACCTATGACATTGACCCGCAACGTAGATTTATGGCCAAGTCTGTAACCTTTTTCTATGAAATAAGTACGTGTGACCTTTATGTGATTAGTGCGGTAAACAATAGTTATCTCCGTCCACGTGACTACCTTAGTTTATCATTCGGATTGAAGTTCCAGTGGTTATGATTGGAGATACAAGGGGGATAAAATCAATTTTGAATTACGATTCTTGAATTATCACATCCTTTTTTCGTAAGTTTGCGCTTTACAAACTTGAACGAAAATGAGTAAATCTGGAACAATCATCATTGTAGACGACAATAAAGGGGTGCTGACTGCCATACAAATCCTTTTAAAAAGTTATTTTTCAAAGGTCGTTGCACTCTCCTCGCCTGTCACCCTGACGAGCGTCCTGCGGGAGGAAATGCCGGAAGTGGTATTGCTGGACATGAATTTCACATCGGGCATCAATACCGGCAATGAGGGATTATTCTGGTTACATGAAATAAAAAAAGTACGTCCGGATCTTCCGGTCGTACTTTTTACGGCTTATGCCGATATTGAACTGGCTATCCGGGGTATTAAAGAAGGAGCAACGGACTTTATCGTCAAACCCTGGGACAACCAGAAACTGGTGGAAACGCTGCAAACTGCAGCAACCTCTACGCACAACGATAGGAAAACGGCAAGTAAAGAAAAGCCTGTTCACTCGCCTATGTACTGGGGAGAAAGCAAGGTTATGCAACAACTACGGGCTTTGATTAAAAAGGTTGCCGTCACCGATGCCAACCTCTTGATAACGGGTGAAAACGGAACGGGAAAAGAGATGCTGGCACGGGAAATCCATGCGCTTTCCAACCGCAAATATAAAGAAATGATTGCTGTGGATATGGGAACCATCACCGAATCTTTATTCGAGAGTGAGCTTTTCGGACATATAAAAGGGTCGTTCACTGATGCACACACCGACCGGACAGGTAAGTTCGAGGCTGCCGAAAAGAGTACGCTGTTTCTCGACGAAATAGGAAACTTGCCCTACCATCTGCAAGCAAAGCTACTAACCGCCATCCAACGGCGAAGCATTGTGAAAGTGGGAAGTAACACGCCAATTCCTATTGATATCCGACTGATATGTGCCACGAACCGGAACCTGCAGGAGATGGTAGCGAAAGGCGAATTCCGGGAAGACTTGCTCTACCGCATCAATACCATTCATGTGGAAATTCCTCCCCTGCGCGAACGGAAAGAGGATATTATCCCATTGGCCGAACGATTTATGGTTCACTTCTGCAAGCAATATGACAAGTCGTTGATGAAGTTCACTCCCGAAGCAAAGGATAAATTGACTGCGCATCCCTGGTATGGTAATATCCGCGAATTGGAGCACGTCATCGAAAAGGCGGTTATCATCAATGACAGTCCGCTGATTCCTGCTGAATTATTCCAATTATCCGTACCACGGATAGCCATTCAGGAACAGAGTATCTCCACCCTGGAAGAAATGGAAGTGCAGATGATACGGAAAGCGCTCGATGCCTGTGCGGGAAATCTATCGGCAGTGGCCGCTCAACTGGGAATAACCCGGCAGACGCTCTATAACAAGATGAAAAAATTCGGATTATGAGCTCACAGATCCAACAACTGGGGATTCGGTACTGGTTCAGAGTTTTGCTGACTGTACTTTTCTGTATATCGACTGTCTGGTTCGGTATTCATCAATCATACGGTTGGTTGGGCATCAGTCTTTGTCTGCTGGTACTTAGTATCATCTGGCAAATCCGCCTGTACCAGCTTCACACCAAGCAGGTGCTTTTCATGATTAACGCGCTTGAAAATAATGATAACACTTTTCATTTTCCCGAAGAAAACGGTACTCCCGAAAGCCAAAAGATCAACCGGGCACTCAACCGGGTGGGACATATCTTATATAATGTAAAAGCGGAAACCGCACAACAAGAGAAATATTACGAGCTGATTCTGGATTTTGTCAGTACAGGATTGCTGGTACTCAATGACAATGGGGCTGTTTATCAGAAGAACAAGGAGGCACTCCGTCTTTTGGGGCTGAATATATTCACGCATATCCATCAGTTGAGTAAAGTAGACACTACGCTCATGGAGAAAATAGAGAACTGCCGTCCCGGAGACAAACTGCAAGTGATATTTCACAACGAACGGGGAACCGTTAATCTATCCATACGTGTATCGGAAATCAATGTGCGCAAAGAGCATCTGCGTATTCTGGCTCTGAATGATATCAATACCGAACTTGATGAAAAGGAAATAGATTCATGGATTCGCCTGACACGGGTTCTGACGCATGAAATCATGAATTCGGTCACGCCTATCACTTCTCTTTGTGACACTCTTCTTTCCATGTCCGAGGGTAAAGATGAAGAAATCAGTCACGGGTTGCAGACCATCAGCACCACAGGAAAAGGCTTGCTCTCTTTTGTAGAATCTTACCGGCAGTTTACACGCATACCTGCACCGGAACCGTCATTGTTCTATGTGAAAGCATTCATAGAAAGGATGATTGAACTTGCCCGCCATCAGAATCCGTGTGACACTATTTGTTTCCACACGGAGATTTCTCCTGCGGACTTAATTCTGTATGCGGATGAAAACCTCATCGCCCAGGTAGTTATCAATCTTCTGAAGAATGCCATCCAGGCAATCGGCAGCCAGCCGGATGGTAGAATCGAGCTTCGGGCTTATTGCAATGATATGGAAGAAATATGGATCGAGATCAAAAACAACGGTCCTGAAATCCCGTCGGAAATAGCAGAGCATATCTTTATTCCTTTCTTCACCACCAAAGAAAATGGTAGCGGAATCGGACTTAGTATTTCACGGCAGATCATGCGTCTTTCGGGCGGGAGTCTCACTTTGCTTCGAGAGAAAGAAACAACGTTTATTTTAAAATTCAAATAACTATTGATATATGATACCTGCACTCGTCAACAATCCCTTATTCCGGGGGATCACTCCGGAAAGACTTTTTGCCGATCTGGAAGAGATCAGTTTCCATACACGTTCTTATAAGAAAGGGGAAATCCTGGCTCAACAAGGAGCTGTGTGCAATCGCCTCGTCATCCTGACCAAAGGAAGCGTGCGTGGAGAGATGATTGATTATTCGGGACGTCTTATCAAAGTGGAAGACATCGCTGCTCCAAGAGCGATTGCCCCTCTGTTTCTGTTCGGTGAGGAGAACCGCTATCCGGTGGAAGTGACTGCCAACGAACCGACAGAGGTTATCGAACTTCCTAAATCAAGTGTATTGAGTTTATTCCGTAAGAACGAGCAGTTTTTGGAAAACTATATGAATCTTTCTGCCAATTATGCACGGACTTTATCGGATAAGCTTTTCTTTATGTCGTTTAAAACGATTCGTCAGAAACTTGCTTCGTACTTGCTCCGATTATACAAACAGCAACAACAGACGCATATCACCCTCGACCGTTCACAACAGGAATTGAGTGATTATTTCGGAGTATCCCGTCCTTCCCTCGCCCGTGAACTGGCGCACATGCAGGAAGATGGATTATTGATAGCCGATCGCAAGCATATCACTATTTTACAGAAAGAACAACTGGTACGGCTTATTCAATAATAGGAGCAGTTTAAAGATTTATGAATCGAATAATGAGTGTTTTAGATAAAAAATATTCATTGTTGTAACATTGGTTACAGAATCACCTGAAACTTTTCCTCTACTTTTGCGTTCAATAAATAAAATATTGGACTAATTAAAAACGTAAAAGTTATGAGTATGTTCTGTTATCAATGTCAAGAAACCGCAATGGGTACCGGTTGTACCTTGAAAGGTGTGTGCGGTAAAACGTCTGAAGTGGCTAACCTGCAAGACTTACTACTCTTCGTAGTACGTGGAATTGCTGTCTACAACGAACATCTGCGTAAAGATGGACATCCTTCCGAACAAGCAGACAAATTTATCTATGATGCTTTGTTCATTACCATCACCAACGCCAATTTTGATAAAGTGGCTATCACTGAAAAAATCAAAGAAGGACTGAAACTGAAAAAAGAACTTGGCAACAAGATAAAGATCGAAAATGCTCCTGACGAATGTCTTTGGGATGGAAACGAAGATGAGTTTGAAGAGAAATCAAAAACGGTCGGTGTGCTTCGCACTCCCAACGAGGATATCCGCTCACTGAAAGAACTTGTACACTATGGCCTGAAAGGAATGGCTGCCTACGTAGAGCATGCGCATAACCTGGGCTACGAGTCACCGGAAATATTTGCTTTCATGCAACATGCCTTGTCTGAACTGACCCGCAATGATATTACAGTGGAAGAACTGGTTCAGCTGACTTTGGAAACAGGAAAGTATGGAGTATCGGCAATGGCACAGCTGGATAAAGCGAATACCAGCAGCTACGGAAATCCGGAAATCTCACAAGTGAGTCTCGGTGTACGCAATAATCCGGGTATATTAATCAGCGGACATGACTTGAAAGACCTGGAAGAGTTATTGGAACAAACAGAGGGTACAGGAGTAGATGTATATACTCACAGCGAAATGTTGCCTGCACATTATTATCCTCAACTAAAGAAGTACAAGCATCTGGCAGGAAACTACGGAAACGCCTGGTGGAAGCAGAAAGAGGAATTTGAAAGTTTCAACGGTCCTATCTTGTTCACAAGTAACTGTATCGTTCCGCCACGTGCAAATGCCAGCTACAAGGATCGTATTTACATCACAGGAGCCTGCGGCTTGGACGGGGCACATTACATCCCCGAACGTAAAGACGGAAAACCGAAAGATTTTTCTGCACTGATTGCTCATGCTAAACAATGTCAGCCACCGGTAGCCATTGAAAACGGAACGATTATCGGAGGATTCGCTCATGCACAGGTGACAGCCCTGGCAGATAAAGTGGTGGACGCCGTGAAAAGCGGAGCTATCCGTAAATTCTTTGTAATGGCAGGATGCGACGGACGTATGAAGAGCCGTGAATACTATACGGAATTTGCTCAAAAATTACCTGGTGACACCGTGATTCTTACTGCCGGTTGTGCCAAGTACAGATATAATAAACTGGCTTTAGGTGATATCAACGGCATTCCGAGAGTGTTGGATGCAGGACAATGTAACGACAGTTACTCATTGGCCGTCATCGCTTTAAAACTGAAAGAAATCTTCGGATTGGATGATGTGAATCAGTTGCCTATCGTATACAACATCGCTTGGTACGAACAAAAGGCGGTCATTGTTTTATTGGCATTACTGGCTTTGGGAGTGAAACACATTCATTTGGGTCCTACACTTCCCGCTTTCCTTTCACCGAATGTCAGGAACGTATTGATCGAACAATTCGGGATCGGAGGTATCAGTACAGTGGATGAAGATATTGTGAAGTTTCTATCATAAATGATAAGGAAACAGAAGGGTATTTTACAAGCAGATTCTCTTCTACAAAATAGTGACGGTATTTGATAAGGATAGTGACGGTATACAACAACCATACCGTCACTATCTTTTTTTCTATATTAGGAGGACTCCTGCTTAATCAGGAGTCCTGCATTTACTCCCGCATAGTGGATGTTTTTTTTGAATAGAATTTCAATCCTCTCTGGGTAATATTAAATTGAGAACTACTCCCACCAAAGCTGCCAGTCCAATGCCGGACAATGAAAAATCGCCCCAATTAAAAGCAGCGCCACCAATGCCGACAGTCAGTGTCAAAGATACAATGATTATATTTCTGGTACGGCTCAAATCAATGCAATTATTCACAAGATTACCAATACCCGCACAAGCAATCGTTCCGAAAAGCAATAACATGATGCCGCCCAGTACCGCACTTGGAATGGATCTTAATAATGCACTGATTTTACCGATAACGGAGAATAAGATAGCGGAAATGGCAGCTATTCGGATCACTTGCGGATTAGTAATCTTTGTCAGTGACATGGCTCCTGTCACTTCCGAATAGGTAGTCACAGGAGGCCCACCCAGCAATCCGGCACAGAAACAGGCCAGACCATCACCCAATAAGGTGCGGTGCAACCCCGGATCTTTCACGAAATCTTTTCCGGTGACCGTATTAACGACATAAATATCACCAATATGTTCTATCACCGGAGCAATGGCTACCGGAATCATAAACAACACAGGTTCCCATGAGAATTTAGGAAAGACAAACTGCGGCAATCCAATCCAGGCAGCATCCCTGACACCGGACAAATCCAAATCGTAGAAAAGCCATGCAGCCAGATACCCTACTACAATTCCACAGAAGATAGGAATCAGTTTCAAAAGCCCTTTGGCTTTCATTGAAACAACGACTGCGGTAACCAACGAAAGCAGTGCCAGTACCCAGTTCTCTTTTGCCATATTCACTCCTGTTCCCGCCAGTGACAAACCTATCAGAATGATGACAGGTCCTATGACAACAGGAGGAAACAGCCGCTCAATCACCCTCACTCCCTGCCATTTGACAAGCGCACTCATCACAAAGTAAACTAATGCTACTCCAACCATGCCGGATAAGGTGCCGGGCAACCCATAAAGTTCTGTCGCTTTAATGATAGGCGCAATAAATGCGAAACTACTCCCCAGAAAGACAGGAACCTTTCCACGCGTAACCGCATGAAAGATAAGCGTACCAATACCTGCTGTAAACAGAGCTGTAGAAGGGTCAAGCCCTACCAATAACGGTACGAGTACCGTAGCACCGAAAGCTACAAACAAGAATTGTACCCCCACCACCCCTTTCCTCAAAGGTGTAAGATTATTTGAATCCATAAGTATAATGTAGATTATTCTTTGCAAAATTAGTCTTTTTAGACAATTTAACTCCCTTTTTTCACAAAAATACATCCAAAAAGAGTTTTTATTTGTTGTTAATAATGTGTAACTTCGCACGGTGAGAATTAATACGACAATTTTATAACTTTATAATATATTGCCTATGATATTTACAGCAGAAAACACCCTACTTATCGGTTCTATCTTACTTTTCGTCAGCATCGTTGTTGGAAAAACCGGATACCGCTTTGGAGTACCTACCTTATTATTGTTCCTCGTAGTAGGAATGTTGTTTGGAAGTGACGGCCTCGGCCTGCAGTTCCACGACGCGAAAGACGCCCAATTTATCGGTATGGTGGCCCTTAGTATTATCCTTTTCTCGGGAGGTATGGATACGAAATTCAGAGAAATCAAACCTATTCTAGGTCCCGGTATCGTGCTTTCCACTGTCGGAGTACTACTTACAGCTCTTTTCACCGGACTCTTTATCTGGTGGATATCAGGTATGAGCTGGTCAAATATTTATTTACCTATCACTACTTCCCTGCTTTTGGCCTCCACCATGTCATCTACGGATTCGGCTTCGGTGTTCGCCATTCTCCGTTCACAGAAGATGAACTTGAAACACAACCTTCGTCCCATGCTGGAACTGGAGAGCGGAAGTAATGACCCGATGGCCTATATGCTTACCATTGTCCTGATACAGTTTATTCAATCGTCAGGTATGGGAGTCGGAGCTATCGTAGGCTCTTTCGTCATCCAGTTTATCGTCGGCGCGGCTGCCGGATATGTACTTGGAAAGCTAGCTATCCGGATGTTAAATAAGCTCAATATTGATAATCAAGCCTTGTATCCCATCTTATTACTGGCATTTGTGTTTTTCACTTTCTCCATCACCGACTTACTGAAAGGTAACGGATACCTTGCCGTATATATCGCCGGTATCATGGTGGGAAACAATAAAATCATGCACCGTAAGGATATCTACACCTTTATGGACGGACTGACCTGGTTGTCGCAAATCATCATGTTCCTTTGCCTGGGATTGCTTGTCAACCCGCACGAAATGCTCGAAGTAGCTGCCGTGGCATTGTTGATTGGTGTTTTCATGATTATTATCGGGCGCCCGTTAAGCGTGTTCCTTTGTCTGCTTCCATTCCGGAAAATCACGATGAAATCACGTATTTTCGTATCTTGGGTAGGATTACGCGGTGCAGTTCCTATCATCTTTGCTACCTATCCGGTAGTGGCGGGCGTAGAAGGTTCGAACCTCATTTTCAACATTGTATTCTTTATTACCATTGTCTCATTGGTCGTACAGGGAACAACCATTTCTTTCGTCGCCCGGATTTTGAATCTTTCCAAACCGCTGGAAAAAACCGGTAACGACTTCGGAGTGGAACTTCCGGAAGAAATAGACTCTGATCTTAGTGACATGACTATCACCAAAAGTATGCTGGAAGAAGCAGACACATTGAAAGATATGAATCTTCCGAAAGGCACGCTGGTAATGATCGTGAAGCGCGGAGATGAGTTCCTGATTCCCAACGGAACACTGAAACTGCACGAAGGAGATAAACTATTACTTATTTCCGAAAAATCCAAAGAAGAAGATACTGATTCAGAATAACATCTGAAAAGAGTTATTCAGTACACTATAACTGATTCGTCTCCACGCATGGAACCTCTTGCCTTGGCAAGACATTCGTTTCATCTTCATGCGTGGAGACGAAATGTTTTATATAGGCCAATGAACTAGTTCTAAGGAAGAAACACGAATGACCTTTATCCGGCTGATAAAATTGTTCGCTCCCCCTCCGTTAATTAACCGTAAAACTTGAATTTAAAATTCGGTTTACATCTACGAAGTATTAATTTTGCGCAGTTTTAAACTAAATGTGCAAAAATCGAATGGAACAAGAACATCAGTTCATTGATTATATTGAGCAAAGCATCATCAAAAACTGGGACAAAGATGCCTTAACTGACTATAAAGGAATTACCCTCCAATATAAGGATGTAGCGCGTAAAATCGCTAAATTTCACATCGTCTTGGAGAGTGCCGGCATCCAGCCGGGAGATAAAATAGCCGTTTGCGGACGTAACAGTGCTCACTGGGCAGTTACTTTCCTGGCGACTATCACTTACGGAGCTGTTATTGTTCCCATTTTGCATGAATTCAAGGCAGATAATATTCATAATATCGTCAACCATTCCGAAGCCAAATTACTTTTCGTCGGCGACCAGGCATGGGAGAACCTGAATGAAGATGCCATGCCTTTGTTAGAGGGCATCGCTTCGCTGGCTGATTTCTCGGCATTAGTGTCCCGGAACGAAAAACTCACTTACGCTTTTGAACACCGGAACGCTATTTACGGTCAACAGTATCCCAAGAACTTTCGACCGGAACATATTTGTTACCGGAAAGATCGTCCGGAAGAACTGGCTATCATCAACTATACTTCCGGTACCACGGGTTACTCTAAAGGAGTGATGCTCCCCTATCGCAGTCTTTGGTCAAACGTGGCTTATTGCTTCGAAATGCTTCCCGTTAAACCGGGAGATCATATCGTTTCCATGTTGCCTATGGGACACGTGTTCGGTATGGTATATGATTTCCTTTACGGATTCTCTGCAGGTGCACACATCTATTTCCTGACGCGTATGCCGTCTCCAAAAATCATTTCCCAATCTTTCTCCGAAATCAAACCCAAAGTGATTTCTTGTGTACCGTTGATTGTGGAAAAGATTATCAAGAAAGATATTCTTCCTAAAGTAGACAGCAAAATCGGCAAGTTATTGCTGAAAGTGCCTATTGTGAACGATAAAATCAAATCGCTGGCACGACAGGCTGCCATGGAAATCTTCGGTGGAAACTTTGACGAGATTATTATCGGAGGTGCTCCTTTCAATGCGGAAGTAGAGGCTTTCCTTAAAAAGATAGGGTTCCCCTACACCATCGCTTACGGTATGACGGAATGTGGTCCGATTATTTGTTCCAGCCGTTGGGAAACACTGAAACTTGCTTCCTGCGGAAAGGCAACCAGCCGAATGGAAGTCCGTATTGACTCACCGGACCCGAAAACACATGCCGGAGAAATCGTATGCAGAGGAATGAATATGATGCTGGGATATTATAAAAATCCGGAAGCTACGGCGCAAATTATTGATGCTAACGGTTGGCTGCATACCGGTGACCTCGGTACGTTGGATGAAGAGGGTTATGTGACAGTCCGCGGACGTAGTAAGAACCTGCTTCTCACCTCTAGCGGACAGAATATCTATCCCGAAGAAATTGAAAGCAAGCTGAACAACATGCCGTATGTTTCGGAGTCACTGATCGTCTTACAGCACGAAAAACTGGTAGCCCTGATCTACCCGGATTTCGACGATGCTTTCGCTCATGGATTGCAGCAGACGGATATTCAGAAAGTAATGGAGCAAAACCGTATCGAATTGAATCAACAGCTTCCTAACTATTCTCAAATAAGCAAGATTAAAATCCATTTTGAAGAATTTGAAAAGACTGCGAAAAAGTCAATCAAGCGCTTTATGTATCAGGAAGCGAAGGGATAATTATCCCGGATAACACAATGAGTATCCTTGCAATAATTCTCATAGTATTAGGCACGGATTATATAAACTGATAATGAGAACATGCTTAATAATAAAAACGGTGAACAGCCTCAACACTGTCCACCGTTTTTTCTAACCTCTAACTAACTTTATTTATACTACCTATTTTTCTATCTTCCTACCTAAAAACGAATCCTATTTCCATTATTAACAGTCTAACTTTATAATCAATCGATCTTTTTAAAGTGCCATAAATGAAATAGCCTGTCCGCCTCCGGCAGCCATTCGTATGTTCAACGTATTTTCAGAAGTAACCGTTTGTTCCGTTATCCGGTAATCCGTAGGATTTGATTTCCAATCCGCATTCTCTCCATCCGCATAGATGACAGCTTTATACTGTTTGCCCGGTTCCAGGAAATCCAGTTTTATTTCCAGTGTACGGGGTTTCTCGTTCGTTGCCGCTCCCAAGAAATAGTTGCCTTTTGCTTTACGCACGATGGCTACAAATTCCCCCGGTTCTCCTGCCAATGCTTTCGATTCGTCACAATCCGGATCGAAATCGCGGAAGAACTGGAAAGCCGGATGGCCTTCATAATTTTCAATCATATCAGATGCCATCTGCAAGGGAGAATACAAAATCACCCAGTTAGCAAGCTGTTTCGCCAATGTTGTATTCACACGGCTGTTTCCTTTATCCTGATCGTTCCATTTCTGGCGACGGGGAGAATCTTTGGTGTTCAGAAACAAAATATCAAACGTACCCGGTGTATAATCCAGCGGACCGGACAGCATACGGGTGAACGGCAACATGACATGATGAGACGGAGGATTTCCTTCGCTCCATGCATTCCATTCCATCCCTCTCACTCCTTCACGTGTCATCATATTAGGCCATGTACGACGGATACCGGTATCTTTAATAGGTTCGTGCGCATCCAGCGTCATTTTGTGACGGGCAGCTGTTTCCACCACTTTCTGATAGTGGTTGACCCCATATTGGCTGTGATGAAGATAACCATTCGGGAAAGCTCCCGCATATCCTGTCTTAAGGACATGGATACCGTGGTCTGTGTACCATTGCATAGCATGATCCATCTGGCGCTCATAGTTGGGAATATTCCCTCCGGTCTCGTGATGGCCGATAACTTCAACTCCTTTTTCCTTTGCATAACGAACCACTTCATCAATGTCAAAGTCAGCATACGGTTTCGTAAAGTCAAAGTTTTGCATACCACCCCAGCTTTCCCAGCCTTCATTCCAACCTTCAAACAAAACGCCTTCAATCTGATTGGCAGCGGCAAAATCAATGTATTTCTTGGCATTGACAGTAGTGGCTCCATGACGTTCATCCATCTTCCAGGTTTCTACGCCGAGATGCATCCCCCACCATACACCTACATATTTCATCGGACGAATCCAATCGGTCGTTTCTATTTTACTTGGTTCATTCAGATTTAAAATCATAGCCGAATTAATCAGACTAACGGCATCCGGAACAATCTGAATAGTACGCCAGGAAGTAGTGAAATGATTACCTTTACGCACTTTCACACCATCAGGCCATGGAGCAAGTTCAGCTTTCAACGTATAGTTTCCTGCCTGCTTCAAAGTCATTTCCGAGAAATCGTACAATGCCGCTTCATGAATACTTCCGTAGACACCATCGGCAGTTTTAAAAGTGAAAGGAGTATTGGCTGTCTCCACCTCGGAAATGGGACGTTGCGCATAAAGCAATTCATAAGTTTCGGCACTGGCAGGAATGGACCATGATGTACCGTCTTGGCGAAAACGGAAAGTTGTCAGTTCATCCGTAATCAATAGGGAATCCGCTGCGGGCACATTATATTCATAACGGAACCCTACCCCATCATCAAACACACGGAAACGGAGAGTTAACTCCACCTGATCTTTATTGACCAAATTTACCGCCATCTCATTATAATGATTTCTATTGGTTTTATTTTCACCCCATGGTTGCGTCCATGTTTCATCTTTACTGTCGAAAGTCGTGTTTTTTATCTGAAATCCTCCGCCCAGATCGATACCGTTTTTCTCCGTAAATCCCAATGTCGAATTTTCAATCAACAATGAGTCACCTACTAAAACGTTATACAGCGGTTTGCCGTTGTCGTCTACTGTTAAAGCCATTTTGATATGACCGTCCGGCGATTTCACTTCTGTTTTCGGACTGCTACACCCGTAACATCCCAGCACACACAGAAAAGCTCCAATGACATAATTTATTTTCATAGCATATCTATTGTTTGTATATAGTACAACTCAAAAAGAAGAAACACTTAAATGTAGGGCGGATTTCTTTCTCCGGATGCCAGGAAAAAAGTATCTTTGCACATAAACAATCTGAATTATGGCAAAGATACTATTGGTTGAAGATGAAATTAATATCGCCTCTTTCATCGAACGGGGATTAAAAGAATTCGGGCATTCGGTAACCGTCTGCCATGACGGGAATACGGGTTGGAAAATCCTTCAGGACGAACCTTTCGACCTTTTAATACTGGACATTATCATGCCTAAAATAAATGGTTTGGAGCTTTGCCGACTTTATCGCCAAATGTTCGGGTATCAAATCCCGGTAATCATGCTGACAGCTTTAGGAACAACCGAAGACATCGTCAAAGGACTGGATGCGGGAGCAGATGATTATCTCGTCAAACCTTTTAGTTTCCAGGAACTGGAAGCACGCATCAAAGCCCTGTTGAGACGCAACAAAGAAGTCCCTTCCAATCTATTGACTTGCGATAACCTGATATTGGACTGCAATACCCGAAAAGCCAAAAGGGGTGACATAGACATCGACCTTACTGTTAAAGAATACCGCCTGCTCGAATATTTCATGACTCATCAAGGGGTTGCCCTCTCACGTATCACTCTGCTCAAAGATGTATGGGACAAGAATTTTGATACCAATACCAATATCGTAGATGTTTACGTAAACTATCTCCGGGTAAAGATTGATCGTGACTTTGATAAAAAGCTGATCCATACAGTCGTAGGATTAGGATATATCATGAATACTTAAACTCACCAACACTAATCCCGGCTATGAAAATAGGTTCCAAAATAGCTCTTTTCTATACGTTAATCAGTGTGTTGACTACTGTCATTATCATTGCTGTATTTTATATTTTCAGTACGCAGTACATCAATAAGCTCTATGCTTCTTACCTGCGTGAAAAAGCCTACCTGACCGCACAGAAGCATTGGGAAAAAGATGAAGTAGACGAACAGAGCTACCAGATTATCCAGCGCAAATATGACGAACTCCTGCCTGAAGCCCATGAGATTCTTTTAAATATGGACAGTCTTTCCGAAGTACGTGATACACTGAATAAATACCTCACGCAACACCAGCAGGCTCTTCTGCTGGCAGGACAGGACAGCATCCCTTTCTCCTTCAAATATAAGGATCAACTGGGAGCCGCCCTTTATTATCCGGATAATGAAGGCAACTTTATCGTACTCGTCATGTCCCGGAATGCCTACGGAACAGAAATCAAGGAACACTTATTGTTGCTTTCCATATTTCTCATCTTAGCCAGTTCCGTCCTGATCTTTTTTATCGGAAAAATATATTCCGGCCGTATTCTGGTTCCCCTGCAACACATACTAAAGGAATTGAAAAGAATACGTGCCAACAGTCTGAACCGCCGATTAAAGACTACTGGCAATAATGACGAACTGGAGGACATGATAAAGACATTAAATAGTATGCTCGACCGTTTGGACAGTGCATTCAAGGCAGAAAAGTCCTTTGTCAGTCATGCTTCACATGAGTTGAACAATCCGATTACTGCCATTCAGGGAGAATGTGAAATCAGTCTGCTGAAAGAAAGAAGCACGGGAGAATACATTGAATCCCTTCAACGAATTTCTTCAGAAAGCAAACGGTTATCCAGTCTGATCCGGCATCTTCTTTTTCTTTCACGACAAGAAGAAGAACTCCTGAAAAACAATATTGAAGAGATTATTCTGGCTGATATATTAAAAGAGTTGACAGCTTCCGATGAAAGAATCCATCTTCATTTGGAAGAGACAGACCGGCAGATGACTGTAAAAGCCAATCCGTATCTGTTGAAGATAGCATTAAAAAATATAATAGATAACGCCTGCAAATACTCTGATAAAGAAGTAAATGTGACTCTCTACCGGGAGCAACAACAAGTCATTCTTGATATAGAAGACCGGGGAATCGGTATTCCACAAGAAGAAATAGAACACATATTCCAGTCTTTCTATCGGGGCAGTAATACCCGGGACTATGCCGGACAAGGCATCGGACTTAGCCTGACCCTGAAAATCATTTCTGCTTATCATGCAAAGCTGGATATATCTTCAGAAATAGAAAAAGGAACAAAAGTACGGGTGATTTTTTAATCACCCTTCTTTTATCCCTTTCTCTCTCTACCTACTGAAAACTACAAATTTAATCTATGAACGTTTTTTCCACAGAATAGAAATGAACTAAATACGTCTTTGCAATAACTTTCCGTTTTTATCATATAACATTCGTTCATATACCATTTCTACGATAAGAGGAAAGACAAACAAGGCAAAGAAAGTCGCTCCTATCAATCCGCCGATAATGACAATCGCCAACGGACGTTGTGATTCCGAACCAATTCCATGACTCATGGCAGCGGGCATCAAACCGATAGCTGCCATTGCCGCTGTCATAATCACAGGGCGGATACGCGAGCGCACTCCTTCCTTAGTGGCTTTCTCCAAAGGCGAGCCGAATTTTAGATTCGCCTTTATATCGGAAATCATAATCACCCCGTTCTGAATACAAATACCAAACAAGGCAATAAAACCGATACCGGCAGAAATGGAGAAGTTGAACTGCGTTATCAGAAGAGCCACAATACCACCCACGGCAGCAAACGGTACATTCAGCAATACCAGTCCCGCATCCCGCGCATTAGAGAATAGAATAAACAGGATGATAAAAATGATAGCAATACTGATAGGGACAACCTGTGCCAGACGTTTCGTGGCACGTTGCTGGTTCTCAAAATCGCCCGTCCATTTCAGCGAATAGCCTGCCGGCAGATGTACGGAAGCATTCACCTTTTTCTGCGCCTCGGCAACTGCCGTACCCATATCACGACCTCTCACCGAGAATTTCACCGCACAGAAACGAGCGTGATTATCACGGAATATCAATAACGGTCCCGTAATCGTCGTTATATCTGCCAATTCTTTGATAGGTACCATCGTTCCATCCATCGCCGGAACCAATATCTTACCTATCTCCTCTTCATTCTGACGGAATTGTTCGCTGTATCTTACCATGATATTAAACTTCCGCTCATCCTCATACAACAGTGAAGCCGATTTTCCGCCAATAGCCATTTCGATAATTGATTGCACATCTTCCTTAGCAACACCATAACGCGCCAATTGGCGTTCATTCAACTCTATACGAAGCTCCGGCTGACCGATGTTCCGAATCACACCCAAGTCTTCAATCCCTTGAACCGTACCCAGGATTTTCTCTATCTGAACCGCATATTTCTCCGACTCATACAAATCTTTACCAAACACTTTCACCGCAATAGATCCTTTCACACCGGAAGCTGCTTCCTCCACATTATCGGTAATCGGTTGTGAGAAATTGAAGTCAATACCGGGATAAATGGATAAATCATCCTGCATCTTATCAATCAGTTCCAGTTTTGTCAACTTACTCTCCCATTCCTTTTCGGGATAAATATCAACGTGGAACTCGATATTATAGAATCCGGTAGCATCTGTACCGTCATTCGGTCGTCCGGTTTGCGACAGCACTTGCCGCACTTCCGGAAACGTTAATAGTTTCTTTCTCATTTTATTGGCAAGAGTCACCGATTCATCCAACGAAATGCTCTGTGGCAAGGTAGCACGAATATAGATAGATCCCTCATTCAACTGCGGAAGGAACTCCGTACCCAGGAAAGAGAAAAGCCATAATCCGACACCTGCTATTACGGTTGCCATTCCGATAGTCAGCTTCCTGTGCGCATAGAATAAATCAAAAAGAGCCGAACACTTCACATTGATAAAATGGACAAAACGGTTATTTTTCTCACGAACATTCTTTTTCAGTAACATGGAAGACATCACCGGAACCAATGTCAATGTAAAGATCAAAGCTCCCAACAGTGCAAAGCCCAACGTGTATGCCAAAGGAGAGAACATCTTTCCTTCTACCTTCTGGAAAGAGAAGATAGGAATCAATGCAGTGATGATAATCAATTTGGAGAAGAAAACCGCTTTTGCCTTGTCTTTTGCCGTGTGACGGATCAAGCCCATTTTAGACATCACATTAAAAGCCGGCATCCCCACTTCCCTCGCTTTCTTGTCCAAAGCCACAAACACTCCTTCCACCATCACCACAGCCCCGTCAATAATAATACCGAAGTCTATGGCTCCCATAGAAAGCAGATTGGCGGACATTCCCATCACCCGTAAACAGATAAATGCGAACAAAAGGGCTAATGGGATAACGACAGCAACAATCACGGTAGTCCGCCAATCTGCCATAAAGATCAATACAATAAACGTAACCAATAATATTCCTTCAATCAGGTTATGCGTCACAGTCTTTACCGCCAGATTCACCAAGTCCTCCCGGTCATAGAATGCCACTATCTTCACATCTTTCGGAAGCACATTCTGATTCAAGTCTTCTATTTTATCTTTCAGGTTTGCAATCACCTCACCCGGATTCTCTCCTTTCCGCATGACTACAATCCCCTGTACAACATCATTTTCATCCATTCGGCCCACTTGTCCCAAACGAGGCAGACAGGATTCGTGTACATCGGCAAGATTCTTCACCAGAATCGGAGTGCCATTGATGTTTTTCACTACGATATTTCTCAATTCATCCAGATCGTTAATCAAACCGATTCCACGAACCACATAAGCTTGCGAACTTTTAGTGATAACATCTCCTCCTACATTGATATTACTTTTAGCTATCGCATCATACAGTTCCAAAGAGGTAATGCCATAATTAATCAACTGGTGAGGATTCACACTTACCTCAAACGTCTTCACCTCTCCGCCGAAGCTCACAATATCCGCTACGCCGGATACTGAACGGAGATTACGTTCAATCACCCAATCCTGAATCGTTTTCAGTTCCCGCACACTGCGCTTGTCACTACGAAGCGTATAACGGAATATTTCTCCCGTCGGTCCATACAGAGGTTGTACTTCCGGAGTTACCCCGTCCGGAAGGTCGGCATCATTCAATAAATTATATACCTGTTGACGTGCTGTGAAATCATCGACACGATCTTCAAACATTACATTGATGACAGAAAGCCCGAAAAGAGTGGTGGAACGAATATCCGTTTTCTTCTGAACGGGATTCATCGCAATCTCAACAGGAATGGTGATAAACTTCTCTACCTCTTCGGCACTACGCCCCGACCATTGCGTGATAATCGTCACTTTCGTATTTGTCACATCCGGGAAAGCATCTATCGGAGTATGTTTAAAGGAAACAGCTCCGGCTATAACGGCAATCGCTGTACAGAAGAAAATAAAGAATTTATTTTTCAGCGAGAAAGCCACTATATTATCTATGAATTTGTGCATACTATTTTCTGTTTTTAATCTGCATTCAACGCATTATATACCAACAATACATTATTATTCAGCACTCTGTCTCCCTCGGAAAGTCCCGAACGGATATAGCACTCCTTGCTCAACTGCTTGTACACATCCACCTCTTTCACCTGCAAACGTTGATCCGGCTCCACCACGACCACATAATTCTTTCCTCCTTCAAATACCAGTGCATGAGCATCGATACGAGGCATGGAAGTTCCATCCGCTTTACATTTCACACTTACATTCGTAAACATCCCCGGTTTCAATAAATATTCTTCATTCTTCAATTTGATACGGACATTCATCGTTTTACTTTCACTATTCAACAAATGATACACCTTATCAATCGTACCGGCAAACATCTTATCCGGATAAGCCAACGTAGAAATGCGTACGGAGGCACCTTCGGAAACCTTACTGATATCGCTTTCATACACATCCGCCATCACCCATACGTCTGACAACCCCGAAATCGTGAACAGTTCTTCACTCTGATCCGGACGCAACTGCATATCCCTGCTGATTTGTTTCTCCACAATAAACCCCGAAACGGGAGATTTCAGCTGATAATAAGCATTTCCGGAGAAATTATAAATAGAGAAAACATCCTTTATTCTTCTTTCTTCGGCTTCGGCACTTATCAACTCCTGCTTCGCCTGAAGTACATCTTTATCCGAAGCCATCCCGGAAGCATACATATCCTGCGTAGCATCCATATTTCTGCGTGCCAGCAATAATTGTTGTTCCGCCTCCTTCAATTGCTTTTCATAATCTGCCACTTCTCCACTGCGGATGACTGCCAACACATCTCCCTTACGAACAAAGTCTCCTATTTCAGCCTTCAGTTCCGTTACCGTACCTCCAAACATCGGATATACATGTGCCACCTGATTCTCATTAAAAGTGACCCGCCCGTTTAATGTCAGTTCGTCAATCACCTCTTGAACGTGAACCGTATCGACAGATACAATCCTCAATAAGCTATCTGTCAGGCATAAAGCAGCCGGTTCAACACTCGTTTGTTCTCCTTTACCGGAGCATGCTCCCAATACGGTAGTAAGCAATATGCAAGGAAGGAATTTATTCCAGTTCATAGTCTTTGATAATTTATGAATATTAGTAGTTCAATATAGTTTGTCCGATAGTTGTATTCAGGTTTTCCATCGCTAGAAAAACATCTTTCTTTATTTCATGCAACTGAATACAAGTTTCTTTATAGCTGTCATAGTAATCGATAAACTCCAATAAACTGATATTTCGTTTCTTAAAGTTTTCATTCACTCCCGCAATCAATTTTTCAAAGTTACGTTCCAGTTCCATATTGGTAGATTGATAAAGCTGAACTGCTTTATCCAGTGAAGCATAAGCGGTATAAAGCTCCATATCTGCACGATTAGCCGCATTTTCCTGTTCCGCTCCTGCCTGCTGGATACTAAAACGGGCAGCTTTAACATTTCCCTGGTTGCGGTTGAAAATAGGCACTGACAGGCTCACTCCTATTGCAAAATAGTTATTGATAAAGTTTCCGGCACGGTCATAACTACCATTCACCGAAAATTCCGGAAATGCCATTGATTTTTGCAATTTCAGATTTGCACGGGAAGCACTGACCGTACTCCGGGCAATCTTGAGATCCGGCCGTTCATTCACCATCGCTTTCAAGTCGGCGAACGATAGTTGAGACAAATCCAATTGCTTCAACACCTCTTCATCCAGTGATAACTCAACCATCGTGTCTCCCGGAAGATTTAACAAGACATTAAGTTCCCCTCTAAGGGTTAACAACTCGTTTTCCCGTTCATTCTTCTCTTTCTTCAAAGAGAACAACATAGATTCCAGACGGGACATTTCCATCAATGAAATATTTCCTTTCTCCTGTTGCAGTTTCATTCCGGCAAGTAACTCTTGCAGAGAATTCACTTCCTTCTCATAAATGGATATGGATTTCGAGAGAAAATAGACTTGTACAAACTTCTCATTCAGCTCCTGACGAAGTGTTCTCATCACCTCTTCAAACTGATATTCTGCTATTTCCTTGTTGATTTTTTCCAGTTTCACCTGCTTATTCCTTTGTCCGGCAAGACGAATTACCTGTTCAATCCCCACAACCATTTCGCCCTCCTTACCAAAATCAAAATACTTTCCGTTCAGGCGGTTATAAACATTCTGTTCTAACGAGATTACCGGATTCTCAAATAATTTGGCTTGCAGCACTTGTGCCTGTGCCATATCAATGTTGTACCGTTCGGCTATCAGCGATAAGTTACGTTCCAGAAAACGTTGTTCCGCCTCTTTCAGCGTTAATACTCCTGTGGTAGCCTGTTGCGCGCATATTCCTCCTGTCAGCAGAAGAAAAAAAGAAATTAGAAATACTCTGTTCATTACTATATTTATCTTTATTACCTTATTGTAGTTGTTGCGGCAAAATTACAATTCTATAGCCGGAGAGACGGGAAAAAGCCATTATAAGCCTCTCATATCAGATTAGAATTTGATTAGAAAACAGCCATAGAAGGAAGAATTGTAAACACAACAGGAAAAATGGCTATCCTTCTTTTATCCCAACTCCCCTATCTTTGCAGTAGAGAAAATGAAATGAACCATTAAATATAGAATATATGAAAATAATAGATTTAACCAAAGATAGTTTTGTAGAGAAGGTAGCTGATTATCAATCTTATCCTGATAACTGGAACTTCAAAGGGAATAAACCTTGCCTGGTCGATTTTCATGCCCCGTGGTGCGTCTATTGCAAAGCGTTATCGCCTATATTAGACCAACTGGCTAAAGAATACGAAGGGAAATTAGATATTTATAAAGTAGACGTCGATCAGGAACCGGAATTGGAAAGTGCATTTAAAATCCGCACCATTCCCAACCTGCTACTTTGCCCGCTGAACGGCAAACCGACAACGAAATTAGGTACAATGAATAAAAACCAATTGAAAGAACTGATAGAAACCAGTTTACTTTCAGAATAAAAATACATTAAAAGTCCGGGATACTTCTGATGATGATAAACTGCCGGACTTTTGATATCATACAGAACATTGGCTTTTATAATAGGGAGTGTGTCAAAACGCAGATTAACGCAAATTATCGCAGATTATTTCATTTATATTGATATATTAATCAATGACTTATAAAATTATTTCTGCGATAATTTGCGTTAATCTGCGTTTTATTATTCATTATGACCCTCCTCTTTGGAGATTATTTCAACTATTCTTTATGCAACAGAATATCAGTTCCCGGAACAATCTTTCCCATCGACCATACACATCGTACATTCAACTCCTTATCAAGAATCACAATATCGGCATCCTTTCCCTTTGCCAACGCCCCTTTCCGGTCACTCACTCCAATTAAACGGGCAGGAGTTTCAGAAGCCATACGCACAGCATCTTCCAAAGGAATATTGGCTTTCTTCACCATGGTGCGAACCAACACATCCATCGTAGCCAAACTACCAGCCAACGCAGAATGATCCGCCATCTTGCATACGCCATCCTCTATGATATAACGAGGATCAATCGGTTCATTCCCTTCATAAGCGGCATACGCCAAAGCATCGGTAACAAGACAGGTATTCTCCACGCCTTTCAACTTATAAACTAGTTTCAGGATAGTGGCAGGCAAGTGAATACCATCCGCAATCACTTCCACGGTCATTCCATCCGTCAGATACACACTTTCCACTGTACCCTCATATTTATATTCACGGCGTTTATGGAAACCCGGCATCGCATTATAGAAATGAGCGGCGTGAGAAAATCCTACAGCAAATGCAGCTTTAATTTCATCATATTCGGCTTCGGTATGTGTAACAGCAGTCATAATTCCTTTCGAACGGGTATACTTTGCAAAATCATGTGCACCGGGCAGTTCGGGACTAATATCCCAACGTCTGATACAAGACGTACGCGCCAATAAAGGAATATATTCATTTTCATCCGGAGTTTTCAGAAAACCGTCATACTGTGTTCCCGCCATCTTCGGATTCAAGTAAGGACCTTCGATATGCAGGCCAAGAACAGGAGAATCCTTCTCTTTCATCAGGTTTTCACAGACATCAACTGCCTGGTAGATTCTTTCGAACGAGGTAGATGATAATGTAGGAAATATCCCGGTAGCACCATGTTTCAGATGTGCAGTAGTTGCCGTGCGGAATGCTTCTTCCGTTGCTTCCGTATAATCATGTCCGCCACCTCCATGTGCATGCATACTTACAAATCCGGGCACAATCGTCATCCCTCTGGCATCAATAACCGTTGCACCGATAACCGCCAAATCACTGTTGGTTACCTCTAATATTTTTCCATCACAAATCAATACGGAACCATCTTTCAACCAGCCTTGCGGGGTCAATATTCTTCCATTTATTATTTGAGTCAACATAGTTTTCGTTATTTATTAGATTTAAAACAGTTTATTGGTGCCTTCCACCAGTTCTCCCATCGCCCATACAGCTCTCACATTCAAGTCTCTGTCTAAAGCAATCATATCAGCATCCTTACCACGCTCCAGCGTTCCTTTACGGTCGAGCACTCCCATAATCCGGGCAGGAGTCTCGGAGGCCATTCTCACGGCATCCTCCAAAGGTATTTCCGCCTTCTGCACCATGGTACGAATCAGCCGATCCATCGTTGCAATACTTCCCGCCAGTGCTGAATGGTCTGCCAACTTACAGACTCCATCCTCGATAATCACACGCGGATCAAAAGCAACCTGACTATCACTGGCGGCACAAGCCAACGCATCCGTTATCAGACAAGTACGCTCCACTCCTTTTATCTTATAGACAAGACGCAAGATTGTTGGAGGCACATGAATACCGTCTGCCACCACTTCCACTGTCATATCATCAATCAAATAAATACTTTCTACCGTACCTTCATACTTGTACTCTTTTCGTTTATGGAATCCCGGCATTGCATTATAAAAATGAGTGGCATGCGTATATCCCGCCTCATAGGCTGTCTGTATATCCTCAAATTCGGCCTGGGTATGTCCTACCGAAGCCAATACCCCTTTCGCTGTGATATATTTACCAAATTGCATGGCTCCGGGAAGTTCCGGTGCGGCATCCCAACGTTTGATACAATGAGTTTCTTCCAGCAACGGAATATATTCTTCGGGATCGGGATCTTTGATATTTTCGGGAATCTGTCCACCTGCCATCGCCATATTGAAATAATGTCCTTCCAGATGAAGTCCGAGCACAGGGCTATTAGGCTCCGCCATCATTTTTTCAGTAGTTTCCGCAGCGGCACGGATCATTGGAATGGTAGAAGAAGAAAGACTAGGAAAAATACTGGTAGTGCCATGCTGCATATGAGCTTTGATTGCTGTCCGGAAAGCCTCTTCCGTGCCTTCCATAAAGTCTCTTCCACCGCCACCGTGAACATGGATTTCTACACCTCCCGGAACAATATACATTCCTTTGGCATCAATCAGTTTGGCTCCGATAATTGCAAGGTCACAATTGGTTACTTCCAGAATTTTATTGTCACGAATAAGAACTGACCCATCCTTCAACCAGCCTTGCGGGGTGAGGATGCGTGCATTAATAATCTGTGTTAACATATCACAAATAGTTAAATTAATTAAAGGTCTGTGTGAATCAATGACGCTCTTTTTTGGGGGGAGTACATTGATTTTTCATCTGCAAAATTACGCTTTTCCGTTCAATCTATCGATACAATCGTCCGGTAAACTTCCAATATTATACAAAAAAAGGTTGCCAATCTTATCGACTGACAACCTTATCTCTATATGGAGCGGAAAACGAGACTCGAACTCGCGACCCTAACCTTGGCAAGGTTATGCTCTACCAACTGAGCTATTTCCGCAAACTAAATTTCGTCATTCAGAAATCTGAAAGATGGGTGCCCAGAACAGGACTCGAACCTGCATGCCTCTCGACACACGCACCTGAAACGTGCGCGTCTACCAATTCCGCCACCTGGGCAAAACTTAGTTCCATTATTTCAAAGAAACAAGAGCGGAAAACGAGACTCGAACTCGCGACCCTAACCTTGGCAAGGTTATGCTCTACCAACTGAGCTATTTCCGCATTTCACTTTCATAAACTGTGAAGAGGAGGAGACTCGAACTCCCACAACATTTCTGTCACTACCACCTCAAAGTAGCGCGTCTACCAATTCCGCCACCTCTCCATAATTTTAAAGTTTAACCTTTGTGCCCAGAACAGGACTCGAACCTGCATGCCTCTCGACACACGCACCTGAAACGTGCGCGTCTACCAATTCCGCCACCTGGGCAAAGATTATTGTTCCAACATTTCAAAGAAACATGAGCGGAAAACGAGACTCGAACTCGCGACCCTAACCTTGGCAAGGTTATGCTCTACCAACTGAGCTATTTCCGCATTTTTTCGTTTGCGGTTGCAAAGGTAGGGATTTTCCGTAAACATGCAAACATTCTGCCTACTTTTTTCACAGAAATCTGTTCACTTTGCACCTACCGCAAAACAATCATTTTGATTATCAACTCATTCGGTCACGATAATCTTCATAAGAAAATTGCTTGTATATTTCAGCTTTCCCCTCTTTTGTCCAAATGGCAATGGCAGGATGATGAATTCCGTTAAACATATTTGTCTTGACCATCGTATAATGAATCATATCTTCGAACACGATACGCTCTCCGATTTGCAACTCGTGATCGAAGCTCCACAGTCCCATATAATCACCGCTCAAACAGGAATTTCCTCCGAGACGATAAATATATTTTCCTTCATTTCCCATCTCTGCACCACGCACGGCAGGTTGATATGGCATCTCCAGACAATCCGGCATGTGGCAAGTGAAACTAACATTCAAAATAGCCGTCTTGATACCACGACTTTCCACAATATCCACCACTTCGGAAGTCAGCACTCCCGTCTGCCAGGTAAAGGCCGAACCGGGCTCCAGGATAATGCGCAAATGAGGATAGCGTGCTTTTAATCCTTGCAACAGTCTTATCAAATGTTCGGTATCATAATCCTTACGAGTCATCAGGTGTCCACCACCCAGATTCAACCATTTAATCTGTGGAAACCAATGGGCAAATTTAGCTTCAAGATGTTCCAATGTACGTTCCAGCTCATAAGAAGAAGATTCACAGTGACAATGACAATGAAAGCCTTCAATACCTTGCGGTAATGCTTCGGGCAACAAATCGGCTGTTATCCCAAAACGTGTGCCGGGTGCACATGGATTATAAAGTTCGGTTTCCACTTCCGAATATTCAGGATTTACGCGGATACCACAAGAGATGCCACTTCCTTCTGCAACCACCATCGGATAGAAGCGTTCAAACTGCTGCATTGAGTTGAATGTGATATGACTGCTGCAACGCATGATTTCCGGAAAATCCTGTTCCGTATAAGCAGGAGAATATGTATGCGCCTTGCTGCCGAACTCTTCCAATGCCAAACGGGCTTCATACACCGAACTTGCCGTAGAATGATCTATATATTCACGGAATATGGGGAAAGAGCGCCACATGGCAAATGACTTGAAAGCAAGAATAATCTCCACTCCCGCCCTGTCGGCCACGCTTTTTATCAAACACAGGTTCTTTCTTAAAAGCTCTTCTTCCATGATGTAACAAGGAGAAGGGAACTGATTAAAATCTATCATATATAAATTATTATCTAAAATAACGCCTTACGAACGTGGATGCAAAAATACAAATTCAAAAGCAAAGAGGGATTGTTTTATTTTTAATTAAGATATTGGTTTTCGCGAACTTTTTCTTATTTTTACACCTTTATAATCTATAAGTAGTTATATCATCCTAAATACCTGATTGAATATGAATAAAGATTTAAGAAAAGTAGTGATCCTGCTGGCACATCCAAACATGAAAGGATCTCAAGCAAACAAAGCATTAATTGATGCCGTTAGTGACATTGAAGGAGTAGCCGTATTCAACCTTTACGAATTATCGCCTGACATCGCTTTCAATGTAGACGAATGGAGTAAAATCATCTCTGATGCCTCTGCTGTGATCTATCAGTTTCCTTTCTATTGGATGTCTGCACCGTCATTACTAAAGAAATGGCAGGATGAAGTCTTTACTTTCCTATCCAAGACTCCGGCAGTCGCCGGTAAACCGCTGACAGTGGTAACAACTACCGGATCTGAATTCGATGCTTACCGCAGCGGAGGAAGGAATGGTTTCACTACGGACGAACTTTTACGCCCTTATCAGGGCAGTGCTATCCATTCAGGTATGGTGTGGCAGACTCCTATCGTTGTTTATGGAATGGGAACAGCGGATGCGGGAAAGAATATCGCTGAAGGAGCAAATACATACAGACAGCGGGTAGAGATGCTGGTCAATAGCAGTAACGCCGGAAATAATTGGTAAGACTATGAAAAGAGGTTGTGTCAAAACGCTGACACAGCCTTTTTTTATGCGCAAAGCCC
>NZ_QVLZ01000110.1:0-1292 GCF_003435205.1 Bacteroides sp. AF32-8BH
TCTGGGCTTTGCGCATAAAAAAGGCTGTGTCAGCGTTTTGACACAACCTCGTTGGTTTTAAACCAAAAACCACTTATGTAACCATCTGAAAACCAAATTATTACACAAGCATCCTCTCGTACCTTCCTTTGATGAGAAATTTCTCAACACATGAATGCAAATGCCAATATTAAAAACGGCACTACTCTGATAAATATTTTACAAATAAAATCTAAAAAATAATGGTTACAGTTACTTTCCAAATCAAGCCCTATCTAGCGGCTTACATGTATGTGCGCTATAAAAATCACCTCGACGTACCTCCAGACCGTTTTTCTTCCTCGCTTTCCGCCATCCATCTTCTCGATACCCAGCCTATCTACCACTTCCTCCACCAACTTTCCATCCCACACCCTCCCAATGCCTCATGGCACGAAATAGGAAATATCACTTTTACTCTCCCCCACCCTAGAAACGGAAAAAATCCAAATGTATATAATTATATAGGTCATGACAGTGCACTTATCATTGAAAAAGCAATGGAAGTAGAAATGAAAGCCGAACTTTATGAATTTCTCCTGGAAAATAAATACTGTCACGGCATCATGTTCAAAAAATCAATGGAAACTTTTGTCACACATTATAATATGGTAGAGTTAGTGGAAGAAGAAAGTTTAATGAGGGCGTTTCAGAGGTGGAGAAAGATGGTGAAGGAGGAGAAAAAGTTAAATAACAATTAGTAAGCAAACTGAATTTATCGATACAACATCAATATAATCTCAAAAATAGTCAACATATAGTTATCAGTAAGAATAGAATTGTAATAAGGTATTTTAAGAAATTTAGTAATACAACTATTAATAATAGACTGTTTAATAAATTATCAGATTAAATTTATATCTTTGTAATAAATTTCAGTAAACATAATTTTATATAATGAGTAGACCTTTTAAATCTGATTTAGTAATTCAAGAATATATTTGTGAACCTACACTGAAAGCGTATCATATTGGATTCGATCAAAAGCAATTTAGACTACAGCCTTTGGTTGACATAGTAAGAAATGTAATACCCGAATTTTCTTTAGGTTATCACTGTGGTACTTCTATTCCACTTACTGAAATAATATCTCGCTTAAAAGAAGCCGCACAAATAGTATACCTAACAGACAAATATCAAAATAGAGGAGAATTTGGTGAACTAATTCTTCATTTATTGTTGCGAGATTTTCAGAACACAATTCCATTAATTTCAAAAATATATTTTAGATTTTTATCGGTTTGACTTAACCGATTGAGAAATAAACTATTAGC
>NZ_QVLZ01000111.1:0-832 GCF_003435205.1 Bacteroides sp. AF32-8BH
ATCTCTTTTTTATTTCAACTGTCTTCTTCTTTCTTAATCCTATTAAAAGTTGTAGATATGTTTGCTTTTTAGTAACTTTAAAGACACCACATCATTAAGAGTTACAATGCAACAAGTCATATCTACAACGTACAAATATACATCAAAAAAAGAAAATGCTCCTACAAATAGGGGATTATTCCATGATTTCAGATTCAGTCTTGGCTACGATAATCTGCAACAAGATGGTATCTCTGAAGCTGTTGGCTCATTGACGGTCTTTCTACATACGGCTGGCAAAGGGGCTTCCTGTCCTTATTGCGGACATTTCAGTCACCGATTGCACAGTTACTACTCCCGTCATATTGAGGATCTTGAAGTTTACGGTCATACTTTGGAGTTAGTCATCAAGGTTGGCAAATATTATTGTGACAATGTTTCTTGTCCACAAAAAATATTCTGCGAACCGTTGTCTTTTCTGGCTCGTCGGTATGGTAGACGGAGCTATCTTGTTGAGGAACGCATCAGATCGATAAGTTTGGAACTTACTTCCCGAAAGGCCTCTTCTCTTTTGCAACTGTTCCATATAACAGCCAGTAGTTCTTCCTGCTTACGCATCCTACAACAGTGCGGACAACACAATCCTATGCATAATAAAAGTATTTATGTAGGTATTGATGATTTTGCCTATAAAAAAGGTAAGGATTATATGAGTGTGGTCGTAGACCAGATGACACACATACCTATTGCTTTGTTAGAGGATAGAAACGGAGAAGCACTTGATAACTGGCTCATCCGGAATCCTCAAATACAATATATAACGAGAGACCGTGGAAGATGTTTCACAGAGGCT
>NZ_QVLZ01000111.1:842-1046 GCF_003435205.1 Bacteroides sp. AF32-8BH
TATATAACGAGAGACCGTGGAAGATGTTTCACAGAGGCTATAAACAGAATAATTCCTGGTGTTACACAAATCTGCGACCGATTCCATCTAATCAAGAATATGACGGACACGATGATACCGGAAATAGAGAAAATAATCCGTCAGACCAAGAAAAAGCTCAAATACGAATATCCTGACAGAGACACGGCTTCTTCGTTAATTCTT
>NZ_QVLZ01000112.1:0-398 GCF_003435205.1 Bacteroides sp. AF32-8BH
CGGATTGCCCGTACTTGGTTGCTTCCGATTTTGCGTGTCAGCCCCGCTTCTTCCAATCTTCTTTGGATAGCCGCCGAACGGTCTTTTATCCCGTCGGGGTAGCCGATGAGCCTGCGGTTTAGGTGCGTGCGTGTGAGGTCGGCGTTCTTCGGTATGATGAAGCGCTCGATATGTGCGGTCGTTCCGCTGTCGCTGCCGTGCGCCTTTTCCATGTGTAAAACTACGAAACCCATATATTCTTCCTTTCTTTTTTGGCTTGTGAAACAATGATTTTTTGTATCTTCGGGGGCGGCAAATGCCGTCCCCGATGGGGTGTGCAGAGGGGCTTGCCCCTTGCCTTATTGGGGAATTTTCAGCGATACGTAGTATTGCGGCTCGGAAAATTCCCTAATAAGCTA
>NZ_QVLZ01000112.1:408-1041 GCF_003435205.1 Bacteroides sp. AF32-8BH
GAGTATTGCGGCTCGGAAAATTCCCTAATAAGCTACGGTATTTTCTACGTAAATACCCTGCGGCGTGCCGTCCGTCTGCCCGTCTGCCTTTCGGCGGTGGCTGTCCCTGCCGTCTGCTTACCCGTATAACCCCACCTTATTATTTTTCCCTTTCGGTCGGTGGTGGGCGGCGGGGCGGTCGTTTCCGTTTTCAAAGGCTCTTTTGCATGGGGCGGTCGGATACAAGGTTTTCCCGATAAATACGCTCGCAGCGAAGCGAGAGGAAGATTTATCGGGAAACGGTGCAGCCGCTTGACCTTTTAGCCGACATAAAGCCCCGTGCTTGCTTTGCCTTTGTAAACGGAAATGATTGCTCCGCTTTCCTCTGAAAAGAGGAATAGAACCTGCAATATATATCACCATAGTGATAGATTTGCATGTTGGTATGTTGATATATCATCATGCTTTCCAACGGCTGTTGGGCTTGCCGTCCGAAACAACCGACACGAATACCATCGTTTTCTCTTTTCGCCCGTGTATAATCCTTTCCAATAATGCCCTGCGGACTTTCGCCGCCCCGAACGATTCGACACGGAAAGCAAGGGCGGCTATCGTTTCGAGGTTGTAAACCTCCGCGCTGTATCTGTCCGATAT
>NZ_QVLZ01000113.1:0-939 GCF_003435205.1 Bacteroides sp. AF32-8BH
CGTCATTTAATCATTTGTTAATATGACAATCCAAACCCAGGCTTTTACACCCCCTGAATTTCAACCGCTAAAGATATGCACCTATAAACCAACCTCCAAAGCAAAAAACAAGTATTTTAAACTTATAAATACTTAAAAAGACAACCACACAACAGCTACAACACTTGCCACAGCAGCCAATCACGCTTACACAACAATTAAAAACACTTAACATCATAAAGAAAAGTACTTAAACATACAAAAAACAGTTATTTTTGCAGGAGGCATTATACTTAATAACACTTAAAACAATAAAACACATGAAATTCAGCACAAAAGCCGCTACTTTTCTAAGTTCAATAAAAACTCAAACTTACGACAAAAAAGAAAGCGAAATGATAATAACGTATCAACAAAAACGTGTCTTTCATCTATCCCTGCTCATGCTGGCCTTATGCGCACCCATATACATATATTCAGTTCCATTTCCCAATGAACAGTTTTATTATATTAACAGCGTATTATTCCTGTTTATCATTATGTGCACTCTCGCTTATTTAAAAAAGAGAGTAAATCTGACCACGACCTTTTCCATTATACTGATAGCCATACATATCGAGATTTTTATCGAGATAATTTATTGCTCAATATGTAGCGGATGTGAATATAGTTATCAAAGAGCATTGATAATGAGTAACATTACTATCTCTCTCTTATTTACCATGCTTTCCATCTGTGCCTATATGAGTAATATCTCCATCCTATTGTCCTCCCTTACCATAGCTTCCTATACAATCTGCACACTTATCACCGACGAACCGTTCCTATACAGTTATCTGCCTTTGATCATCATCATATACACCATGATCCCCTTATTAGGAAGATCCTTACACAGTAATATCAGCAGCTTGCTAAAAAGTAGCAACTTGCTAAAAGAGGAAGAGGAAATGCTTTTGAAAC
>NZ_QVLZ01000114.1:0-937 GCF_003435205.1 Bacteroides sp. AF32-8BH
ATATAATTAAGGTTAATACTGAATACGTTAAAAGTCAAAAGTGCCATGTTTATAAGAGGACCGGGAAGGTTTATAATAATCCTCACCCGGGGTCTGGGGTTGTATAAAATCTTGTCTGAATATTTCTGTAGGATTATCTGTAATTAAATCTGCATCATGGGTATATATGTTAAAATAGCACTCTGGATCTGTTTTTTGGTTATATGGTCCTTCTCCCACAAAAGAAAATTTGTAAAAACCAATTTTTTCTCCGTCTTTTCTGACTGTAAGGAACCAGACATTACCACTACTTATCGTTTTAAATCTCAATCCGTTTAATGATGAATAAGTTTCCTCTATAAACTGGCCATTCAAATATGTCTGTTTTTTACAAGTAAAAGGTAACTCAAATCTACCACCTTCAGCTGGTAGAATAAAAGGATTCTGTTCCGAATGGATTTTATACACAAATGTCAACTTTCCTTTATCTATAATTAGTGGAATTTTTTCTACTTTTATGCCATTAATAGTAGAGTAAGAAATCTGTAAATCAGCATTCAAAATTTTATCTTCTTTATTAATATTTGAGGTTATATTTAATACTACCTGATCGCCCTCCACTTTTATTTCTATATCAGAAAAAAGAGTTTTATCAAATTCTACCGAAACATCCCTGGGAATAATCGGAACCTCTGAACTTAAAACATCATCTATTAATGTTTTTTTTATAATCGTAATCGTAATAATACGTTTCTCTCCAAGACAGCTAAACGGTTTGGATGCGTCCTTACTTGTTAATACTTGATACTCTGTTTTTCTATTGTTTTCCTCTTTTTGACAGGATAACAATGCTAAAGAAATAAACAAAAGAATAAATACCTTTCTCATATTAATGCAAATTAGTTACTATAAATAAAAGTAATATTTAATATTGTTGAAACCTCAACATCTGATACAA
>NZ_QVLZ01000115.1:0-928 GCF_003435205.1 Bacteroides sp. AF32-8BH
ATTGTTTCACAAGCCAAAAAAGAAAGGAAGAATATATGGGTTTCGTAGTTTTACACATGGAAAAGGCGCACGGCAGCGACAGCGGAACGACCGCACATATCGAGCGTTTCATCATACCGAAGAACGCCGACCCCACACGCACGCACCTAAACCGCAGGCTCATCGACTACCCCGACGGGGTGAAAGACCGTTCGGCGGCTATACAGCAGAGATTAGAAGAAGCGGGGCTGACACGCAAAATCGGAAGCAACCAAGTACGGGCAATCCGCATCAACGTGTCGGGAACGCACGAGGACATGAAGCGGATAGAGGAAGAGGGGCGTTTGGACGAGTGGTGCGCCGACAATCTGAAATACTTCGCCGACACGTTTGGAAAGGAGAACATCGTGGCGGCTCACCTGCACAGGGACGAGGAAACGCCGCACATACACGTTACGCTCGTTCCCATCGTCAAGGGAGAGCGAAAGCGCAGGAAAAGGGAGGAACAGACGAAGAAGCGATACCGCAAGAAACCGACCGACACCGTGAGGCTGTGCGCAGACGATATTATGACACGGCTGAAATTGAAGTCCTACCAAGATACCTATGCCGAAGCGATGGCGAAATATGGGCTGCAAAGGGGCATAGACGGCTCGAAGGCTCGCCACAAGTCCACGCAGCAGTATTATCGGGATATACAGAAACTCGCCGACAACCTCAAAGCGGAAGTGGTGGATTTGCAACAGCAGAAAGAAACGGCACGGGAGGAATTAAGGCAAGCGAAAAAAGAGATACAGACCGAGAAGCTGAAAGGGGCGGCAACCACCGCAGCCGCCAACATCGCCGAGAGCGTCGGTTCTCTTTTCGGCAGTAACAAGGTCAAGACACTGGAAAGGGAGAACACCGCCCTGCATAGGGAGGTAGCCGACCACGAGGAAACCATCGAAGC
>NZ_QVLZ01000116.1:0-837 GCF_003435205.1 Bacteroides sp. AF32-8BH
GTTTCAAAAGCATTTCCTCTTCCTCTTTTAGCAAGTTGCTACTTTTTAGCAAGTTGCTGATATTGCTGTGTATGGATCTTCCTAATAAGGGGATCATGGTGTATATGATGATGACCAAAGGCAGATAACTGTATAGGAACGGTTCGTCGGTGATAAGTGTGCAGATTGTATAGGAAGCTATGGTAAGGGAGGACAATAGGATGGAGATCTTACTCATATAGGCACAGATGGAAAGCATGATAAATAAGATAGAGAGAGTAAGGTTACTCATTATCAATGCTCTTTGATAACTATATTCATATCCGCTACATATTGAGCAATAAATTATCTCGATAAAAATCTCGATATGTATGGCTATCAGTATAATGGAAAAGGTCGTGGTCAGATTTACTCTCTTTTTAAAATAAGCGAGAGTACACATAATGATAAACAGGAATAATGCGCTGTTAATATAATAAAACTGTTCATTGGGAAATGGAACTGAAAATATGTATATGGGTGCGCATAAGGCCAGCATGAGCAGGGATAGATGAAAGACACGTTTTTGTTGATACGTTATTATCTTTTCTCTTTCTTTTTTGTCGTAAGTTTGAGTTTTTATTGAACTTAGAAAAGTAGCGGCTTTTGTGCTGATTTTCATGTGTTTTATTGTTTTAAGTGTTATTAAGTATGATGTTTCCTGCAAAAATAACTGTTTTTTTTTTTTTTTTTGTATGCTTAAGTACTTTTCTTTATGATGTTAAGTATTTTTAATTGTTGTGTAAGCATGATTGGCTGCTGTGGTAAGTGTTGTAGCTGTTGTGTGGTTGTCTTTTTAAGTATTTATAAGTTTAAAAT
>NZ_QVLZ01000117.1:0-811 GCF_003435205.1 Bacteroides sp. AF32-8BH
ATTTGGCATATCGTTCGTTCATATTTTCTTTGTTTTTATTATTATCGGTAATGTTTGGCAGCGTTCCGCTTATTCAGTCGGTTTGCTGTTTGTTAGTTTGAAAATTATTTGATTCTTCGAAATATCGTAATACATTCTTATACCATCTTCCACATTTATCATTTTGATAATAAGATATAGCGAGTTCTTTAGCTTTTTTCTCATTACCAGTGATATAATACATCGTAATTATCATAAGGATAGAATGATCTTTAGAATTCCACCAAATATAGTCTTTATTATTCTCAAAATCCATAAGTATATTCTGGATTGTTGTTCTTTCATTAAGGAAACTTAATATTTCCTTGAATGGCATATTATCAAGATTAAATACATTTAGAAGTTCATCTAATGATAACAAGTCAAACGATACAGCCCTTTTTCCAGAAATAAAACCTGAATTAATATTAAGAACAATTCCAACTTTCTCAAAATCTGTTTTGGCATCTATCAGAACAGAAGCCATCTTTTCAATTTTTGGCGAATTATAGAATAAATGAATACTTATATAGCCTATGCCATTAGTGAATTGAGGATTAACAGAGGAATTGATAAGAATCGTTTGCTTGAAATCTCCTACTTTACGATGAAAACACATCTTAGATTTGTTCCAGCTGTATCCATATTTAGATAAAGTTGAAATAAACCCTTGTTCTAATACATTTCTTATTGCTATTCGTAATTCTTCTGCTTTCATATTAAAAATCAAACTAATGTCCGGCGGATAATCGAGTTTTTAGAAGATTAATCCGCTTGTTATAAACTCAATTCA
>NZ_QVLZ01000118.1:0-791 GCF_003435205.1 Bacteroides sp. AF32-8BH
GCACTTTTATATGTTTGTCTTTTTTCATTTTATTCATTAATAAGTTGATAATGTTTGGTGGCTAACCGACCTTTCAGGGGTAGTTAAGCCGCTTGTTAGCAACTTCTTTTCGTTTTATAGATTATTTCAGAATATCCATTTGGAAATGATTTGGTAATACTTTCTAAAGCCCCATCGTCTTGATATTGGAATATATGAATTAAATCATTACCACTATTACCCTCAATATCATATTGTTTGACTTCAATATGTGTCAAAGCATTTTCTTTATAGATATAATTCTCTTCACGGCAACCATACCTACCACATAACTGTGACCGTTTCAGCTTTCCGCCCTCAAAAAAGTAATGGCATACATTCATCAAATGTTTTCCATTATCGTATAAAATACTTTTCACAAGATTGTCTGTATAATACAGGAAGGTGTGATAAAACTGATTTTCAATAGAACAACCAACCTTAACTTCTACGATTTGATTTTGGTTATTAAATCCGTAGATACAAAGATTTTTGGTGCTTTTTATTGTATCAGGACGCTTTACAGGTTTTCCTTGTTTGCAACCATTACGCTGATAGGAATATGGAGTAAGTTCATAAAACTCACCCTTATACAACTCAGTCCTGCCAACATCGTCTTCTATTTGTTGCCTTATGGTTTCAAAGTCATTTTTCAATGCTTCAAATTCAATTCTTATAGTTTCTCCAATCATTTCCATCTTTTTGGGGTTGCTAATGTCTGGCGGATAATCGAGTTTTTAGAAGATTAATCCGCTTGTTATAAACTCAATTCA
>NZ_QVLZ01000119.1:0-664 GCF_003435205.1 Bacteroides sp. AF32-8BH
ATTATCAACAAATTAATAAATTACAATTATGGACTTTATAAACAAACTTTTAGACGAAAATTACGATTGGGGTGATAAACGTATTGATGAAGACGTTTACGATGAACTGAGTGCTGAACTCATCATTGATTACTTAAAGAAACATGATTCAGAAATTCGCCAAATGCTGGCTCTAAGCTGGAATTTTGATAATCCTAAGAAAGTTATCCAATGGATTGTCGAGCAGCCCGATACAGACAAAGGAACATGCCTGCTACTTTATTGGCGGATGGCTCCAGATTTCAGCAAACAGTTTGTAAACCGTGAGGAATGTGAAAATACTCATAGTTGGTATCTTGAAGATTATGACATCATCCAAACAATTGAACAGAATTACACAGCAGGATTTTACAGGAACCAACGCTACGCTTTCAATCCTTGTCATGATTCGTATCAAGATGGATATGACTGGACTGCAAGTTTGAATCCTTCGGAATTTAAGATTCCCATTCCCCAAGAAATGTTTACTGCTTTAGATGGTATTGCATTGGATGTGCCTTCTTGGGAAGAAGGTATCCCTGAAGACTTGCAACCTGCAATGGATCGTTTGGCTGATTTAGTAGATGAATAATATGTTGATAACAAGCACCTATTCCACCTAACGGTGGCAAGCTGCAACCCATTA
>NZ_QVLZ01000012.1:0-338 GCF_003435205.1 Bacteroides sp. AF32-8BH
CGAAGGCTCGCCACAAGTCCACGCAGCAGTATTATCGGGATATACAGAAACTCTCCGACGACCTCAAAGCGGAAGTGGTGGATTTGCAACAGCAGAAAGAAACGGCACGGGAAGAACTAAGACGGGCGAAAAAAGAAATACAGACCGAGAAGCTGAAAGGGGCGGCAACCACCGCAGCCACCAACATCGCCGAGAGTGTCGGTTCTCTTTTCGGCAGCAACAAGGTCAAGACATTGGAAAAAGAGAACACCGCCCTGCATAGGGAGGTAGCCGACCACGAGGAAACCATCGAAGCCCTGCAAGATAGAATACAGACCATGCAGGCAGACCACAGCCGG
>NZ_QVLZ01000012.1:348-173785 GCF_003435205.1 Bacteroides sp. AF32-8BH
TTATCGGGATATACAGAAACTCTCCGACGACCTCAAAGCGGAAGTGGTGGATTTGCAACAGCAGAAAGAAACGGCACGGGAAGAACTAAGACGGGCGAAAAAAGAAATACAGACCGAGAAGCTGAAAGGGGCGGCAACCACCGCAGCCACCAACATCGCCGAGAGTGTCGGTTCTCTTTTCGGCAGCAACAAGGTCAAGACATTGGAAAAAGAGAACACCGCCCTGCATAGGGAGGTAGCCGACCACGAGGAAACCATCGAAGCCCTGCAAGATAGAATACAGACCATGCAGGCAGACCACAGCCGACAGATGGCGGAAGTAGAACGGAAGCACCGCAGGGAGATAGCGGACAAGGAAACGAAGCACAAAGAGGAAATATCTTTCTTGAAAACGGTAATCGCAAAGGCTGCGGCATGGTTTCCCTATTTCCGTGAAATGCTCCGTATCGAAAACCTCTGCCGCCTTGTCGGGTTCGATGAAAGGCAGACCGCAACGCTCGTCAAGGGAAAGCCGTTGGAGTATGCAGGGGAACTCTACTCGGAGGAACACGGACGGAAATTCACGACCGAAAAGGCTGGGTTTCAAGTCGTGAAAGACCCCACGGACGGGGCTAAATTGGTTCTTGCCATCGACCGAAAGCCCATTGCCGAATGGTTCAAGGAACAGTTCGAGAAGTTAAGGCAGAACATACGCCGACCTATACAACCGCAAAGGAAAAGCAGAGGAATGAAACTGTAATCGACTTATTACGCTGAAAAACACAAAAAGTACCGTTCATCAGTCATGTATGAACGGTACTTTTTGTACCTTTGCAGGTGGATTTTATAGTTATAAATGCATTTTCCCAAATACAGGGTATGGTTTTTTAATATCAGCTTTTTAAATAAAAAAGCCGCCGCGAATTGTCTTCCGCAACGGCTTTCTGTATTTCGGTGTTTTCTTATCAGAACTTATATCCCACGATAATAGAGAAGTTCATGTTTTTAGGATTACCAACTTTTTCCACATCAACCAGACCAAATTGACCATCCAAGCCTGCAATGATTCTACCAAATTCCAATGCAACTCCTACACCAAGACCTGCATCAAAACGCTTCAAAGCATCATCACCAAAAGTGTCGACTTTACGTTCTGTGTCATTACCTAAGTCAAACTTTGTTTTACCGGCAATACCACAAGCAAAATAAGGACCTGCATTCACCACCAGATTAGTATTATCTGCTACATTGAAACGTGCAGCAGCCATTACTGGCAATTCCAAATACATTGCATTAATGCTATTGCCATCTTTCTTTGCACCTTTACTAGTTAAGAATAATGAAGGTTGCAGTGACCATGTATCAGTAAAAGCATATTCAAAACCTCCACCAAGTTTGAATCCAACCTTTGCATTCAGATCAAGATCACCGGTGTAATTACTAAAGTTCATACCTACTTTGGCATTCCAACCTGTAATTTGAGAGAAACCTGCCACTGAAATCAGTGCAAATAAAACAAACAAAACACTCTTCTTCATAATTTTAAAGTTTTAAATTAATACTAAAGGTTTTTATTGACCTCATTGTTTAACAATACAAATGTATAATTGTAATTTGTATTAAACAACTTTTTCGTTAACAAGTGCGCAATTTATAGAGATTATACATAAAAAAAGGGAATTCCCTATTTTTGAGAACTCCCTTTCCTAATTTGTTGATTTGTTTTCTTCTTATTAGAATGCGTAATGGAAACCAATTGAAAGATCTTCACTAGTAAGTTCAAGACCAAAAGAATCTCCAAGCGTATTTATATTTCTACGATATCCCAGGAAACCATACTTGGCAATGAAAGAGAAGTGATCATTCAATTTAACAGCAATCCCCGGTCTAAGTCCCACTTGTCCGGCTTTAGTAGTGTCTCCGTCTTTAACCTTCACGAAGCCGAGAGCAGCAGTTCCGTCCAGGAACAGGCGAACCGCACCGGTTTCACAGTAAGACCAACGAATGTATGGAGCAACAATTACTGAATTTTTTGTTAGTCCACCATTATAATTATGTGAATAATCCAATTCAGCACCCAATGCCCATGTTTCATTAAAGTTGTATCCAACTTCCGGAGCAACTTTAAAAGAAGTAGTGTTGCCTGTGCTGTTACGCCAAACGTTCAAAGATCCGCCTACGTAAATGTCTTGTGCTTTTACAGCGATAGTTGCTAACATTACAACTACCAATAATAAACCCTTTTTCATTTTCTTTGTTTTTTTAAATTAAACGTTAGACCCCAATTCGGTCGATTTCTGGGGTGCAAATGTAAAGCTGTTTTTATGATTAAACAAACATTTAGTTAGTTTTTTATAATAAATACCAAATAAATATTGGGTGGTAAACGGACATCAGTACCCAACAGGCATAAAATAAAATAGACTGCAAATACTTTCACAAGTATTTACAGTCTATTTATCAGATAGTTAAGTACCTAACCAGCGTATTTGACTATCCTTCTATTGCTGCTTGCGCCGCAGCTAATTATCGTTGCTTTTCAACGAGTTCTATAATATTGTACAACTATTTGTTAACAGCGTTTTTTCATTCAATTATTTCACATTTTCCTATCTCCAGCATTGGTTTTATTCATATCGCCGTGAAGTATATACATATAAAACTCCACTAACCTTTTTTCATTTATATCGTTTATCACTTCTTGCAAAATCCTTATAATCAAATTGATTGACTCCTATTTGTCCATCGTTTAAATCATGATAAATGAAACGAAACTTTAACCCTGTACCCTTTAGATATTCATATAATTCACTTTGGGTAAACTGATAACTCCCATTCGAAATCATAGTAGGTATCTGTTTCTTCTGCTTATCTCTAATACCCTTCATAAACTCCTTCAACTCTATATCTTGGTAATCTGCCATATTTATCTCAACTGAATAATAACACATCATAGTCCAATTGACAAAAGCGACAGATTTGAGTGTAGTAACCTCATCTACTCTCATTGGCAACTGTTTATTTAATTGAGAACAAAAAGTAACATATTGATTTTCTATTTTCTTTTTTGTTTCCTCAATTGATTTTGTATTTTGTCCTTTACAGACCAAACACATAGAACAGAAAGCAAGAAGCAATATTAAGACTTCCTTTTTCATTTCCTCTCCATTAAAACCTTAATCAGCCTTTCTTTCTCCGCAAGCAGTTCCTCTAAATGTTTCACCTTTTCTTGCAAAACAATAATATCCATATTACCATTCACCGCATCACCATGAAGTGAAGCTGGTGAAAAATCGCCATGAGTTAAAACCTGCTCAACTTTTGCAGTCTCTTCCCCTGTGAGAAGCCAACGGGCGTCCACATTAAGTATATTGACGATTTTAGCAATCATATCAACGGAAGGTTTAGACGCTCTTTGCTTTCCTAAATAATTAGATATACTTGTTGGCACGATTCCAATGGCTTTTGCAAAAGCAGCTTTATTGCCATCAAATTTTTCATTGACAATCCATTGCAGCCTGTCGTTTATGGTTTCCATATTTTAATAAAAGTTAATTTACTTGTTAAATCAGTATATTTACTCCTACAATCAAGTAGATTGATTATCTTTGCACTATAAAGTTAAACAATAAACCATAAACCTCAAAGAAAATGGCAGAAAATCAAGTAAAAGTACGTCCAGCTTTAACGGATTTGAAAGTAGGCGGAGAGATTACTTTCCCCATAGCGAAAACCAAGAGTGTGCGTGCCCAGGCATCTGACCTCGGGTTAATTCTTGACCGCAAGTATCAAACAGAGACTGATCGCGAAAAACGCACCATAACAGTAACCCGATTAAAATAATCCATAAATAACAAAGAAGTAATGAGAAGTATACTAGAATCACTAAGAGATAAAGTTGAGAATGGTTCAATAACAATCAGAGAAGCGGCAATTGCACTACATAAAGCCGGTTGGACAAACTTCATCGACATAAATGCAACCAATGCGTTGCTTTTCAATCGTGAAAGAAATCACTAGATAAATACAATGTGTACGTAAAAAATTAAATTATGAATTTCAACAGAGTCACTAAACAAATCGTCGTTTTTGTAGCAGGCTTCATTATGTTCTTCTGCTTGCTCGGTATAGCAGGTACCACTGATCGTACAGAACAAATAGTTTATGCTATGCCACAAGAGGCATACGAGGCTATATATCTGAAACTCGGTAATGGATGCACCGACCGCCAAATAGCCGATGAATATATGGCCAATAAACAATATTACGATGCATTGTCACAATAATCAAAGAAAGTAACACTCTATGTTCACACTTGATTTCACAGATAAATCTGTCACTTATGACACATTCATCCACGATGTTGCTACATCAGTGGTTCGAATGCTTGCTGACACACGCAACGATCCCGAAATGGTTAGCCAGCGACAAGCATACGCAATGTTCGGTCGCGGCAATGTGGATAGATGGCGCAAGCAGGGTAAGATAAATCCCTGTAAGCGCCCGGGCAAAGTTGAATATCGCACAGTAGAGTTACGCGTCCTTCAACAAAAACAACAAGACTATTTCAAATGACAACCAGATCCGATAGTGTAGGAAGCACATCAATAGAAAGTAGTAGTTCAAATCTGCTTCGGATCACAAAAGCAAACTGTATTATAAACCTTTTAAATTTTTAATTATGAGCAATGCTATTTCATTGGCTAAAGAGTTGCAAGAAATGAAAGCAACCGAAGTAATACGTAACGAACGTGTACGTAGCCAGTTCATCAGCGTGTACAATTCCATTTGGAAAGAGGGAGGTGAACAGGTCTACGAGCGAGAGGCTATCTATTTCAACCAACAGCTTCGAGACAAATCAAACCTCCGTGAATGTTCCGGGACTTCTATCTTCTACGCATTCATTGACCTTGCGGTAAAGGGGCTAACCCTTGCCACGGGAGCACAGGCCCTCTGTTACCTCATCCCTCGTTCTGTAAAGATAGGAACGAACGACAAGGGTAGCGATGTATGGGAAAAAGTTTGCAATCTTACCATTTCCGGCTACGGAGAACTGGTACTCCGCAAAAATGCCGGACAGATACGCCACTCCGACAATCCTATCATCGTCTACGAAGGCGACAGTTTCCAATATGGCGAACAGAACGGACAAAAAGTAGTAAACTACATGTCCGCATTTCCCCGTAAGTCGAATAAGATTATCGCCTGCTTCATGAAAATCACCCGTGCAGATGGCTCTATCGACTACTCCGTCATGACGGAACAAGATTGGATGCGCCTGAAAGGATATTCCGACAAGCAGAACACCTATTTCGACCGCAAAGAAAACAAGTGGGTAACAAGACCCAATGAACTCTACGACAAGGACGGTCAGATAGATACGGGGTTCCTTATAGCAAAGTGTATCAAACACGCTTTCAAGACTTATCCTAAAATCAATATCGGCAAAGGTTCAGTCATGGAATCTGACATAATTGATAACCCGCAAGGAGGTTTCGATCCTTACAGTGGAATTGACACCACGCAACCCGAACCACAGGAAAAGCAGGAAGAACAGCATTTTGCACCTCAACCTGATATGTCGGCAGGGGTAACTATTGACCCAGCAAGTCAAGGAGATAACGATGATACTTTCTAACCTTAATACATTGTACATATGTCTTCAGAATTAGTAATCATCAAGCAGGAAAATATACAGACCATAGTGTCTGCTGCTCCACAATCATATAGTGACAACAAGCTGTCATGTGAAAGATGTATCAGTGCCGGGCAATCCATACTCAATACCATTACAACTAATGGTGGAATGACTGACGAACTTGATAAAGAGGCAGCTCTTTTCATCGAAAAAGCACGTAAAACAGTCAAGAAGATGAACGAGAAACGTTCGCCTGTCACAAAACTTTTTGATGACATCCGTCGAGAGTTTACGGTAATAGAGAATGCTATTGACCCCACCAAAGTTGATACTATCCCCTATAAACTCCAACAATACCGTAACCAATATGCAGCAAAGAAACGTGCCGAAGAAGAAAAACGCCGTCAGGAAGAGTACAAACGTCAACAAGCGGAACAAGCCCGTGTAAAATTGAGACAAGACATTGAAGGGGATTTTAAGGCACAATTTCAAACATATCTCAATCAATCCATCAATTGGCTCACTACAAAGGATAACAGTGTTACGCTCGAGAACTATAACACAGTGTACAGTGAGGTAAAGAACTTTTCGGTTTCTCTTCCTGCTGACTGGTTACATAATCTTCATACTCTCATCCGTATACCTGCCAATATTTCGGTAGACGAGCTTCGACAATTTGAAACTGACACAAAGGAACGCCTTGGTAAGCAATTTACCGAACAATACACTGCAGAAATCCAAGACAACAAGGATTTCATTCTTGACCGTCTGCCCTCAAAGAAAACAAACCTCGAACGCATGGCACAAGCTGATGCGGCCGAAGCTGCACGTGTCAAAGCTGAAATGGAAGAACGCCAACGCAAGGAAGCCGAAGAGCGAGAGGCAGAACGCAAACGCAAAGAAGAGGAAGAAAAGCAAAAGGCGGAAATGGCACGCCAGCAAGCTGAAATGAACGGATTATTTTCTGAACAGGCTTCTATGCAGAATTATCAACCCAAAGTAAAAGTCACTCAAAAGATAGAGTTACTTAATCCTGAAGGTATCATGCCAATACTCTCAATGTGGTGGAGTAAAGAAGGGTGCACACTTTCGGTTGAAGAGTTGAGTAAGTTATTCAAAAAACAAATTACGTTCTGTGAAAAACTGGCTAACAAGGATAGTGTCTATATTGAAAATGAGAGTGTACAATATATTGACGATGTGAAAGCAAAGTAACCATGAGTCACAATCCTGATACATATTACAATCGTAGTGAGGTTAGTAACTCTGACCTCACCGAACTAAAAAACATTCTCCATCCTCGGATGCAATTCGGTGATAAGGAAGCTGCATTTCGTTTCGGCTCGCTGGTAGATGCAATTATTACCGAACCTGCACGGGTAGACTACTACCGCCTAACAGTAGATGATGAACAATATACCGAAGATGAGTTCCGACATGCACAAGAAATGCAGAAAGCACTTCGCATGGAAGCACGCCACGATGAGTTCCTTTTTAAAGTGCTTGGTTATGCCGAAACACAGCGTTTCATGGTAAACACACAACAACAATTTACTTATTGTGGCTTCCCCTTTTCGCTTGATACACGATGTAAGTGGGATTGGTGGCTCGGCCTTTTTGGCGGTGATCTTAAAACCACATTTGCCTCAACACAGCAACAGTTTGAAGAAGCGATTGACTTCTTCGATTGGGACAGGAGTCGTGCTTGGTATATGGACATTGCAGGTTCCAACCGTGATTTCATTTATGCTATCAGCAAAAAGAACTGCAAAGTATTCAAGAAGTTCATCAATCGGGATGATAAGGTCTACAACCGTGGACGCGAGAAATATGAAGAATTGGCTTTCCAATACTGGTGTTTAACTCCACAAGACAATTAACAATGGACATATATTGCAAAGTAACTCAATATGGATTAGTTCCTCTATATAATACAGACCTCGAACTAAAGAAACACTTGAAGATTGGTAATGTAGTCAAGTGTAAGGTAAGCAATCCACGCAATTATGAGCACCACAAAAAGTTTTTCGCTTTGGTACGCCTTACTTTCGACAATTTGCCCCTGCCATTAGTCGAGAAGTGGCACATACATAATGAACAGGATATGCTTCGCCGATTCAAACGTGACCTTGGCTACTTCACTAATACTCTCAATGAATATGGTGAACATGAAATAGAGTATCTCAGTATATCGTTTGCCGCCATGGAACAACACGAATTTGAGAAATTCTATAACCAATGCATTGACCTTGTTCTCAATAAGTATATCAAAGGCATTGACAAAGATGATTTAATCACAGAAATAGAAGAATTCAAATGAAACCACAGGTAGGACAATATCATTACACTCCACACGGACGAGGATTCCGCATATACCGCTATACAGAGGTAACAGATAGCTTTCAGTCAGCCTCTCCGGTACTTAGTGAGCCAATCTTCTACGATCGTGAGAAAGCAAAGAAACGTGTTTATGAACTTAATGGTTGGAAATACAACAATGAACGGACTCAAACATCATCTGCGCGTTGAACCATACGACTATCAACGTGAAGGTATAGTTTATGGACTGGAACACCGCCGTCTTATTATCGGTGACGAACCGGGATTAGGAAAGACATTGCAAAGTATCGGCATTGTTGATACAGCCAATGCATATCCTTGTCTTGTTATCTGCCCGTCCTCGCTCAAAATCAACTGGCAACGCGAGTTCGAGAAATTCACGGATAAATCTGCGGTCGTTCTTGACAATGCTGTACGTACAACATGGAATTACTTGTTATCTATGGGAGTGCATCAGGTAGCAGTGGTAAATTACGAAAGTTTGCGCAAATATTTTGTTTGGGACATCAAAGCGGAAAGTAAGCAGTTCCGTCTCAAAGATGTTGTATTCTGTCCTCAAATACAGATGTTCAAATCAATCATCATCGACGAAAGCCATCGTGTGAAAGACCCGTCTGCACAGCAAACAATCTTTACCAAAGGTTTGTCTGTTGGCAAGGAATGGATAATACTCCTGTCAGGTACCCCCGTTGTCAACCGTCCGGAGGATTTGATAGCGCAACTTTCTATCATGAACAGATTAAACGACTTTGGCGGTCGCGGAAAATTCATAGCTGACTATTGCACTGACCCGAAAGACAAGGATGCGGAACCGGCTGTACCACTTTCCGAACTATCTCGGCAACTCTATGATACTTGCATGATACGCCGTGAAAAAGCAAAGGTACTTCCCCAGCTACCTGACAAAACACGAGTAGACCTGTATGTCGATATATCCAACAGTGCCGAATACAATCTTGCAGCTTCCGATCTCGCTACATACCTACAAGAATATACAGAATGTACAGATTGGGAAATACGCCGCAAGATGCGTATGGAAGCACTTGTGAAGTTCATGACACTTCGTTCCTTAGCTACCAAAGGGAAAATTGCACAAGCTGTTGACTTTATCAAGACATTCCTTGACAGTGGCAAAAAACTGATTGTGTTCTGCTCGCTTCATGAGATTGTAGATGAACTGCAAAAGGTATTTCCGAAAGCCGTCACAGTTACAGGGCGTGATAGCGCAATAAACAAACAGGCTTCTGTGGATGCTTTCCAAAACAACCCAAATGTGCAGCTCATCATCTGTTCCATTAAAGCAGCCGGCGTTGGTCTCACACTCACAGCTTCCTCAAATGTAGCCTTCATTGAACTTGCATGGACATATGCAGATTGCTGTCAATGTGAAGACCGTGCACACCGTATAGGGCAAAAGGACAATGTAACCTGTTATTATCTGCTTGGTCGTGGTACAATCGACCATACGATATACTCTCTTATTCACCGTAAGAAATCCATCGCATCCGAGATTATGAACTCTGATGACGATATTCCGACCGATGAAATGTATTTCAATGAATTGGTCAAATCATTCTTAACAGCATCGGGATAATGGAAGTATGCAAAACAGATATGCAGAAAATTATCAAATATCTTAATGATGCTGCAATAATGTATGACAATCATCCCGGACAACGTAATGTATGTCGCGCATGGGTAATAAGACAACTAATAAAAAAACTGAATAAAAAATTAGTAGTAACCAGTAAATAAAGTAATATGAGAATCTATTTCGATATAATATTTGTGGTTTTAAATGTCATCCTTTTTGCTTTGAACTTTCATTTTGCCTTAGAATCCAAATCATCTAAGTCATATACGTATGCCATCTTAGGAATGACTTTTGCCATTGCAGCTATCGTCTTACTTCTATCTACCGATTCAAATCAAGAATAAAAATAATATGGCAACACATCAAATAACAATAGCAAAAGCATCCAAGAATGACTTTGAGAAAGTATACAATCTGCTTTCTCCGATGGAGGAACTCTTCAACAATAGGTGGAGTAATGAGGAAAGCTGGACAGAGTGGGATGATGACAACGAGGATAAACTGGAACTTCTTGCCATCCGTAAAGAAATAGCCGAGGAAGAATACTGTGATGAGGATGAAGTGGACAACCGTCTTGTCTTATACGAGTTTATTAAACGCAGAATGAGATTATGCGGATGCAGCAACTGGCAGCGCGTTGTTACCGCCGCCGAATGTCTGATTGACACCTTCTGCGATCCACAAGAGTCTTGTCTTGTCTGGCGCCCGGATTTGAAGCGTGCGATGTATAATACGATGCTGGGTGAATAATAATTTAAAACAATAGGTAATGAACATTGGATTAATAGACGTTGACGGTCATAACTTTCCAAACTTCGCTCTTATGCGTGCCTCTGCATATCATAAGGCAAAAGGCGATCAAGTAGAATGGGCTACTCCTTTCAACAGATATGATAAAGTTCTAGCGAGCAAAGTGTTTACTTTCACTCCAGACTTTAATTATATGACATTACAAGCTGATATTATCGAAAAAGGAGGAACCGGTTATGATATTCATAAGAAGCTTCCATTTGAAATATCTTGTAGCACACTCATGGATTATTCCATTTATCCACAATATCATTTTTCTATTCAGTTCTTTTCAAGAGGCTGTATCCGGAAATGCCCATTTTGTCTGGTTCGGGAAAAAGAGGGCTACATCCGGTCCGTCCACCCTGTAGACCTGAATCCCAAGGGAGAATGGATAGAAGTATTAGACAACAACTTCTTTGCAAACCCGAGATGGAAAGAAGCTATTGACTATCTTATAAAAGCTGGACAAATGGTTAATTTCCATGGTGTTGATGTCAGGATCATGAATGAGGAGCAAGCATTTTACTTGAGTAAGTTGAAATTGAAAAGAAGAATCCACATTGCTTGGGATTTACCGGATATTGACCTTACTGAAAAGCTAAAAGAAGTGACTAAATATATCAAACCTCGTAATTTGTCTTGCTATGTTCTAGTCGGCTTTAACTCAACAATTGAACAAGATATGTATCGGTTAAACCGACTTAAGGAGTTGGGAATCTCACCTTTTGTACAACCATACCGAGACTTTAATAATGATCGCAAACCAACATTATACGAAAAGGATATTGCACAGTGGGCTAACAAACATCAAATATTTAAATCTTGTGATTTTGCCGACTTTTCACCACGAAAAGGATTCAAGTGCAAATATTATTTAAAACAATTAGAATAGAAGTAAAATAAAATAGCCCGTAAACACCTTGTAGTAATCAGTAAGTTTGGAATGGAACAGATGGCCAACATCGACAAACATTAAGATACCATCTATCCTCGTTAGTCTTGCTTGCGTTGGCAGTACGAGTTACAAGGTCGAAACAGTAGCAGAGGAAAACCAAATTAACGGGAAATGCGGGCTATTTATAAATAACTAAATAGAGCTATGGATGAATTTTATATGGTATTTGTAGAAGGATGCGCCACTCCTACCTACAAACATGAGAATTTGGAAAGCGCCGAAAATGAAGCGAAAAGACTTGCTACTCTTCTTAAGAAGAAAGCATACGTTTTATGTACAATAAAATCAATTGAAGATACTCAGTACAAAATTGAGGATTGTAGACCTAACGGAAGTGATTTACCATTTTAATAAAAATACAACAATGAAGAAAATTGAAATCGTTGAACACGTCATCAACAATACGACTATTAGTCGTTCACAAGCTATTCAAGCCGTAGATTGCGTTTTTGATGCTATTGAAAATTCTCTTTGTAAAGGTGAGAGTGTTTATATCCGTGGTTTTGCCACAATTAAGGCACACACCTCCAAAAGAAAGAAAGCACGGAATATTAGCAAGGGAACAACAGTTGTTATTCCAGCTCAACGCTCTGCCAAGCTCATCATTAGTAAACAACTTAAAGCTCGAATGAATTTATGATGCACACATGGTTTGAATGTAAAATCCGTTACGAAAGAGTAATGGAAAATGGAATGAACAAGAAAGTTACAGAACCTTATCTTGTCGATGCACTTAGCTTTACAGAGGCCGAAGCACGGATCATCGAAGAAATGACCCCATTTATCTCTGGAGAATTTACTATATCAGACATTAAACGTGCCAACTATAGTGAACTCTTCCCTAGCGACGAAGCGAGTGCCGACCGCTGGTTCAAATGCAAACTATTTTTTATCACACTGGATGATAAAAGCGGTGCGGAAAAAAAGACTTCGACACAAGTATTGGTACAGGCTGCCGACTTACGTGACGCAGTGAAGAAACTGGACGAAGGCATGAAGGGAACAATGGCAGATTATCAAATTGCATCTGTTTCCGAAACCGCTATCATGGATGTTTACCCGTATTCTGCCGAAGAATCCATTACAGATACCATCAGCGAAAATGCCAACTCCCCTATTGTACGCAATTTCATCCAATCACTTCCTGAAGGTTGTAAGACAACAATAACAGTTGGAGGAAAGAAAGTCGTAGTCGACAAAACAGGAAAGGACACCATTGTTACACCTAAAAATGAAAACAGCCATGACATTGGAAGAGATGCTCTCAAAGGAAAGAAAACAAAAAAAGAAGCAAAAACATAACGATGAGGAACACCGCATACAATGCGCTTGTGTAAAATACTTCAATTTGAGGTATCCGAAGTTGAAAGGTCGACTATTCGCCGTACCAAATGGTGGTAGACGTGATGCTGTAACAGCATCAAAACTTAAAGCCGAGGGTGTAATAGCCGGTGTATCCGACCTGATCCTATTGAAAAGCAATCGTGATTACGGTGCGCTACTCATTGAAATGAAAAAGAAAGGTGGCTATCAATCCCCATCGCAAAAACAATGGCAAAAGATGATCTGTGAAAACAGAGAATACAAATATGTTGTATGCCATTCGCTAGATGATTTCATTCGTGAGGTGGATGAGTTTCTAAAAAATGCAGAATTATGGGACGAAATGTAAAAAAAGGGCTCGACTATTTCCCTTTTGATGTTGACTTTTTTCAGGACATAAAAATAAGGAAACTGATCAAGTACCAGCGTGGCAAGGCTGTCACTGTATATGCTCTCCTGCTTTGTCTTATCTATAAAAATGGGTATTACATGTTGTGGGACGAAGAGTTGCCCTTCATATTATCGGAACAAACCGGTTTTGAAGAAGCGTATATACAGGAGGTCGTCAGATGTTGCCTGGCACTAGGGTTGTTTTCTAAAGAACTCTTTGATAAGGAAAAAGTTCTCACTTCAATCGGAATACAAGAACGCTATAAACGAATATGTGATGATTGCAGAAGAAAGTGTGAATTTTCAGAGTTTAACCTTATTTCTTCCGAAGATAAACGCATTTCTTCCGAAGAAAAGCCCAAAAACTCCGCAAAAAGTACACAAATAAAAGAAAAGGAAATAAAAGAAAAGAAAACTCCTCCTCAAACTCCCCCTAGCGGGGTCGTTTCGTCGGACAGAGGAGGAAGAATAACTTCGTCTCCTTCTTCTGAAAAATATTTTGATATTAAGGCAGAATTGCGTGGTAAACCGGGTATAACAGAAAATGACGTATGGGAAGCTATGCGCCTTGCCGAAAACGGTAAAGAATCATCTATCGGCACAGGGGTCATCAAACAATGGCTAGACAATCCCTCAATGTGTGACTTCTATATAATCATCCAAAATCTACAGAGAATGGAGCGTGAAGGACAAATAAGGGTGATGTCTCATGAAAACTACTTTGTGTATGTTTTTCTGCTAATGAACCTGACAAAATCCGATGCTGATTCAGTTCGCCTATATATCCAAGACCCGACACTGTTCGAAGAATGTAAAAAGCTGATTGCCGAAATTAAAAAAGGCGGCATCAACCAGCCCGGCAGATTCCTGCTCAAAAAGTTGAGAGAATGTCAAATGAGTATTAATAAACAAAATCTAAAATGAAATTAGTTCATGGCAGTTTATTCAGCGGTTTTGACGCCCCCAGTATTGCAGCTTCATGGATGGGATGGGAAAATGCCTTTCACTGTGAGATAAACCCTTTTTGCAACGAGATACTAAAATATTGGTTTTCTGATTCAGAACATTATGAAGATATTACAAAAACAGACTTTAGTCAATGGAAAGGAAGAATCGACGTCCTCACAGGCGGATTTCCTTGTCAGCCTTTCTCCCTCGCAGGCCAGAGAAAGGGAGCGGATGATAACCGTTATCTCTGGCCGCACATGCTCCGTGCTATACGAGAAATCCGACCCGCTTGGGTTATTGGTGAAAACGTTGCTGGAATCCTCACAATGGTTCAGCCCGGCAAGGAGACTGAAGTGGGAAGCCAAACCTCTCTTTTCGGAGAAGATAACCGAAAAAGAATATTGCTACGACAAGAGTATGTTGTCGAAACCATCTGTAAAGACCTTGAGCGAGAAGGATATTCCGTCCAACCGTTGCTTATTCCGGCTTGTGCCGTCGGAGCGCCCCACAGAAGAGACAGGGTGTGGTTTGTTGCACGACTTATTACCGACACCGCGTGTCGTGGAAGTGGTGGAACACCCTATGAAAGCTGCCGCGAGAACGAAAGACAGGACGGGTACGAAACTCAACAACCTATCTTCAGGAGCTACGTTCGGACTGCTTCCGACTCCCAATGCTCGGGAAGCGGACAAATACAGCAAAAAATACAATCCAAAAAGCCAAATGGGTACCGCATTAACAGCAATGGCAGTAAACGGAATGTTGCCGACTCCTACAAATTCAATGGTGACTTACCAGGATTTCATTCAGGCAGGATATCACAGTTCGAAGCGTCCGGATTACGGATTGATCCCAACACCTACTGCGAGTTCCCATCACAACGGATGCTGCAAGGAGAGAAAGGACGGTACAAGCAGAAAATCCGAACTGAATCATTACATAGCCGCTCAAACTGGGAAAACTTCCCTACTCAATCCCCTGTTTGTCGAGGAAATGATGGGCTTCCCTTTGATGTGGACAACCTTACCATTCCTTTCACAAAGTGGAGACAGGAATCAGTCAAAGGATACGGAAACGCCATAGTTCCGCAGGTGATTCTTGAAATTTTCAAAGCAATTGAAGAAATAGAACAATTAGAGTAAAACTAATCAGAAATGAGTAAAATAATTATAGATGGCAAGAAATATGAACGAATCAAAGTTAAGGGGAAAGAAAATTGCAACGATTGCGATTTAGCAAAAAATGTAAGAAGTTTAGCCTCTGTGCCTATTTGTTGGCAGGAAGGAAACGAAAAGATTATAAAATATTGTGAGAATCACCCTGATGTAATATACAAAGAAGTTAAACCATAACAAATATAAAAATGAGCGAAATCAAGAATTTAAAAATAGGTGACCTATTCTCTATTCGCAAAAATGGAATAGTGTATGAGTTTCTCGGATATTGTCCGATAGAGAACCTCCCTATTGCTTTTAATCGCAATAAGTATGAAACAGTATATTTTGAAGATGAAAATAAAAAAGTCTATATGCAATGAAAATAATAGTAAGTTTTTCCGGTGGTAAGGATTCGCAAGCCTGTTTAATCCAGGCTACCAATAAATACGGAGCCGATAAAATAGAAGCTGTTTTCTGTGATACTGGTTGGGAGCATCCCGAAACCTATCAACATATTAGTGACGTGTGCAAACAGCTTGATGTTAAATTAGTAGTTTTGAGAAGCAAGAAATATACTGATTTTGTAGATATGTCTATCAAGCGCTCCCGGTTCCCGTCTTCCCAAAGAAGGTTTTGTACTTCAGAATTGAAAATTAAACCGATGATTGATTACATTCTCTCACTTACTGAACCTTGCGTGATTATACAAGGCATCCGGGCAAAGGAAAGTGAAGAGCGTGCTAAACTTCCCTATGAATGCAATTACTTTGGGGAGTATTACGAACGCATTAAAAAGAATCGCAAAGGAAAGATTGTTGAAGTATGGAAGCAGGATTATCGTAGAAAAGATGTACTTAAATGGTGTGAACACTATGATGCAAGCGTTTCCCGTCCGATTTTTCAGTGGTCGGCACAAGAAGTAATAAATCATATCTTATCTGCCGGACAAAAGCCAAATCCTTTGTATTCTCGTGGATTTTCCCGTGTTGGTTGCTATCCTTGTATTATGTGCCGAAAGCAGGAAGTCAAACTCATTTCACAAGAAGAGTTCGGGCGTAACCGCTTGATAGATGCAGAGCAAAGGATGAAAGAAGAAACTCCAAAAGGTTCGTCTTTCTTCTCACCCGGTTACATCCCCAATCGCTTCTGCAAGAATAGAACTTACCCAACAGTACAGGAAGTTTTCGAGTATGTGAACCGTAACGATGTCGGTATGGATGATATGTTTGAGCCAGAAGGTGGATATAGTTGCATGAGCCTTTATCATGGACTTTGCGAATAAGAAGTTTAATTCAAATCAGAATAGAAATGAATACAACCTTTGAAAAATCGGCTAATACCACTGATGAATGGTACACACCGAAGGAAATTATAGACGCATTAGGAAAGTTCGATTTAGATCCATGTGCTCCGGTTAACCCACTTTGGCAAACAGCAGAAATCATGTACAACAAGAATCAGGATGGATTAACTAAAAAATGGATAGGCCGGGTTTGGCTAAATCCTCCTTATTCCCGTCCGCTTATTGAACAGTTTGTTAAGCGTTTGGCAGAGCATGGCAACGGAATTGCATTACTCTTTAATCGTTGTGACTCAAATATGTTTCAAGATATCATTTTTGAGAAAGCCACGGCAATGAAGTTTCTACGTAACCGGATTCGTTTCTTTCGACCGGATGGGACCCGTGGGGATTCGCCCGGTTGTGGTAGTAATCTCATTGCTTTTGGTGAGGATAATGCGGAGATATTAAGAACTTGCAATATTGCAGGTAAGTATATTAGAATCAATTAGAGTAAAACAGAATAGAAAGGAATAAATTATGCAATACATATTAACAGAACAAGAATATAGAGCTTTAACCCCTATTAGTGAGGTAGATAAACTCAAAGAAGAAGTACAGCTTCTGAATGATAAAGTTATGGAGCTTAGTGAACATCCATGTGGAAGTGACGCAGATTATAGAAGTATAACCTTTTATTGCGATGATTGCCCGATTGGTACATTGGGCACTGGAACTTGCACAAAGAGCCAACATTATTCTAAATAACCTTCAAAACAAATTAGTAATGAGTGAAACGAAAATCATATTAGATGCCTGTTGCGGTAGCCGGATGTTTTGGTTCGACAAGGAAAATCCTTTGACCTTGTTTGCTGACATCAGAGATGAAGAGCATACTCTTTGCGACGGTCGAAGTCTGAAAGTTCATCCGGACATCGTATCTGATTTTACCGATATGCCATTCTTGGATGAATCCTTTAAACTGGTAGTGTTTGATCCTCCCCATTTGCTAAAGGTTGGTAAAAATAGTTGGTTAGCCAAGAAGTATGGTAAACTTCCTGAAGATTGGCCAAGATTGATAAAGAAGGGCGTAGATGAATGCTTTCGTGTTCTGGAAGACTACGGAGTTCTGATTTTCAAATGGAATGAGGATCAGATAACAGTTAGGGAAGTATTGAAGGCCATCAATCGGCAACCACTCTTCGGCCATACTACCGGAAGGCATGGTAAAACCATGTGGATGTGCTTTATGAAGTTACCAATTAACGTAAAACAGAATAGAATGAATATAGAAGAAGCAATAAAAGCCATGCAAAGTGGTGCTAAATTAACCCATAAATATCTTCCAGCAATGGGTACTCAATATCTATATATCATAGATGGAGAGTATGTAGATTCTAAAGGCTATATATTAAACAAGGTGGATGTTGAAACCCGCCTTAAAGCTAACATATTTAAGATTGGATGGCAGAAAGTTTACTAATAACTGAGTAGATATGAGTAAAATAGATTTAAACGCCCTCCGTGATAGGGCATATAAAACCGCTTGTGAACACGGCTTCCACGATCAAGAATTGAGTAACGAGCACTGTCTTTGCCTTGTAATATCCGAACTAATGGAAGCTGTGGAAGCTGATAGAAGGGGAAAGCGTGCTAATGTTGATTGGTTCGAGAAGAAAATCTCAACCAGTCGTATTTGTCAAGGGTTAGACCCTGACATTCCCAAAGAGCGTGGTTACGAAGTTGCATACAATGAAACAATCAAAGGAGCAATAGAGGAAGAGTTAGCTGATGCTGTTATCCGCTTACTTGACCTTGCAGGACTTCGAGGGATAAGCCTTGAACTTGCCAACGGAGATATTGATGACTGTATTGAAGATATGGCAGAAGCCTGTAAAGACGAAACTTTCACCGAATCAATCTATTCCATCTCTACACTTCCTGTTAGATATGACGGAATATTTGATTTTCCTACAGCCGTGAATGATATGATACTATCAATCTTCGGGCTTGCCAAGCACTTAGATATAGACCTGCTTTGGCACATCGAGCAGAAAATGAAGTATAACGAACTCTGTGAAAAGATGCATGGGAAGAAGTATTAACTCTCATAACAAATTAGTAATGAATAAGATATTAAAGCAAGGTGAGATATATAAGTATCCCAAAGGTACAAAAGTGAGAATTAAAGATAGCGTACAATGCCATCAACAATACCATGACGGAGGTACTCTTATCTTTCAAGATAGGAAAGATGTAGATAAAGGGGAATATCGTGTAGGCATTCAAGTAGAATTAGGAGTTTGTTTTGATTTCCATCCAGATGATTACGAATTGATTAAAACAAAATATGAATAAAAAAGAAATCATACGAACCATTAGAGCTTTTAAGAAAGCCCTAAAAAAAGGTAGTCCTAAAACTGTATGGAAAGCCAGTTGCTGGGACATTCACGAAAAGCTATACACTGTTGATGAGATAGCCGCCCGTTTTTTGCGGAGGAAAGGTTATAATGTACAAATTGACATATCCGATAATACAGAATGCCCCTCTTATTCGTTCGGCTACATACGATTCTATCGTTATGTAAGAATCTGTTTTAACCAATATCAAAACAAGAAGTAATGAAAAAAATGCTACTAATGTGTATTGTCCTTACTCTAACAGTAGGGTGTAGAACAAAGAAGGTTCCATACGCGACTTTCAAAAGAGAATATAAAGAAAACCGCTTCACAAAACAATTTCAACAAGCGGATTCAATGTTTAAAGAACAATATAAATATAGATAAATAATGGATGCAAAAACACACTCTTTACCAAAGTTGTCCTGATGCGCAAAGCGCAAAAAGAATATTTTAAATGTCGTACTCAAGCTAATTTACGAGTTTGCAAAGCACTCGAAGCCGAGATTGACCGGGAGATTGAACGTGTTAATAGCATCATCCCTCCTCCCAAACAACCGAAACAAAAGAACTTATTCACAGATTAAAACCAATAGATTATGAATTCAACAGTATTAAAAGAAATCATTGCGTTCCTCTTCGGACGCAAATATTATGCCAATATTGTAGCTACCAAAGGTACAACCAAACAAGAAATCTGTTCTTACATTTTTGCAACAAAAGAAGCCGCTAACCGGCATCGATTGGAAATCGAAACAACCTTATCGTTTACTTTTGTCGAAACAGTTACCTTTCGTTCTCGTCGAGTACATCTCAATGCGTCAGTAAAAAGTTAAACTACAAAAGCTAATCATTCATCATACTTTCGTACTATGATTATCAGTAAGTTAAAATTATGGTGGCAATCACTTCTGTATTATGTGATTGCCGACCCTGCCGACAACTCGATAACGCTTTCCAAACGCTTGTTCTTGCATATCAAGAATAATGCCAGGAAGAGTGATGCAGCGCGTGTATTCGTTTTCCGTATTTCTGGAGACGATACATTCGGATTCATAATCAATCCAGTTATTGAACAAGCAACCCAAATGTGCGATATTCAATACAACGACAAGTATAAATGTATAGGATTTGAAACGCTCTGTCCGTCAGTCGGCCGCATCCTTTATGAATATGGACTATCCGATAACTGTCGAGTAAAATTGTCCGTATCAATTCAGAAAACTCCACAAGGAAAAACTTATTATAAATTCGACAAGCCAAATGCAAAGTATATTAGGAAACACCCGAAAAGCTGATATCACCTTTTACGCATCAGGAAGGATAGATATTAGTGCTCGCGTCGCAAAACATCTCCAGCTCTCACGCGGAGATGTTTTGGACATAATGATTGACCAAGATGAATTTTACCTTTACGTTAGACTTCGTTCACCAAACGGGAGGCATGAAGCGATGGTATTCCCAACGAATAAGGCAGGAAATCATTTCAGAACTTCATCAAGCAGACTTTGTACAGCAATTCTCCAAGAATGTAAAGCAACAGCTAAAGCAAGATTATGTGTAGGAGAACCAACAGAAAACGAATACGGTAAACTATTACCAATTATCACTAAATACCTTTTGTAATATGATAAAAGAGATTAAGTACAATGGATATTCTGCCAATCCATCAGATTACGAATGTGCAGATGGTGACTTGTCAGTTGCAATGAATCTTATTCCTGAAGATGGAGTATTAAAAGGCATTCAAAAGCCTCAATGTTTATTTACTCTCCCACAAGGAAAAAAAGTGATATACATACACAACATCTCGGTATATAAACATTACATAATTTACGATACAGAATCCGCCGCCTTACAATGGTTATCCTCTAACGACACTGATAAGCAGCCCGAAGATATAGTATCTATTTCTGGAGAACTCTATCAGGTAACATCACTTGGAAACACATTAATCATACTCACATCTGAGGGCATAATTTATGCCCTCTACAAGTCAGGAACATATGTACTCATGGGAAGTAACCCGGTATTTCCATCGCTCTCTTTCCGACTAAGAGCATCTATGGGAAACTCGGATATGTTATCTGCAAGTTTCCCCGGATTTACTCCGTCTATTATTCTTAATTCACTTATTCTCTCAATAGAAGCCAGCCAAGCTGTAAGAGATACTGTATTGGCATTTACCAATAAATATACCGCCGATGCCAAAACAGCAGGATTATTCCAATACCCATTCATGATAAGATATGCCTACCGTATGTATGACGGAACCCTCAACTACATTTCATCTCCAGTAAAAGTCTACCCATCATATGGCATACCTTATCTCATACATTATACAGGTTATGAAGTTAACAATGGTCTATACACCAAATTCAATATGGTTGTATCACATGTTGCATCAAAATTATATTACGAGATAACAAATTTCGATGAAGTGAAAGAATCTGTAGCCGAATGGGGGGAATTGGTTAAGAGTATTGATATATTTATCACTCCCCCACTCTATACTGTTGATCAGGACAGTATGTGCAAATCAATCTCCCCATATGCCTATTTGGGACCAATGGGTGGTTCGTCCGCATTTTTAAGTTATTGCGCTAACTCCGGTAATGAGAATATCAACGGTAAATTAATATATCGATGTCATAATGCAAGTGAATCAATCAATTCCAATCAACTTTTCTTTGGAATGTCAGGTAAATCACTTGTAGATGATGACTCTTCATTACCTTTCTACCTTATCTCTTCCATTGACGTAAAAAAAATACAATCGGGTGAGAACATTGTTTCTATTGAAAATGGTGCTCTCAATTCACTTGAGGCAAAAGAAGTAATGGAGGGTGACAGCAATTTAATGGGAACAATTGTCGCAAAACATGCATTTCCATACAACGCACGTCTAAATCTGACCGGAGTAACTATTATCCCTCCGACATTCCCACTTGAATCTTGTTTTCAATATGCTAATGGAGAGTATGATAACGAAACTAAAAAAGCCGTTGAGAAAACATATTCTTATAAAGCATACATCTTCATTGAAGCCGAGAAACGAAAAGTTATGGTACAGTTTCTTTCCGGTATACCAATGAATATCGTTGATTCATACTTCTTTTATCCCAACATCAATGCAAAAGAGCTTATTATTGAGCGTATAGATAACAATGGAGTAAAATCCTATTCATATAGCAAATTACATAAACATGAAACACTTAACGGAGTATACGGAAGTATCAACACGAGTTTCTCTAGTACCCCCGATATGAGCCTCATTACTGATACAGAAATCGGAATCCCATATCCAAATAAAATATATACTTCTGATGTAAACGATCCTTTTTCATTTCCCGCTCTCGGAGTCTGCACTGTTGGAACAGGTACAATCATTGGACTCAGTTCAGCCGCAAAGGCTTTATCACAAGGCCAATTTGGTCAATTTCCTCTTTACTGTTTCTCTACTGATGGAATTTGGGCCCTCGAGGTTTCTTCTACCGGTTCCTACTCTGCCCGCCAGCCTATCACACGTGATGTGTGTATTAATTCCGATAGTATAACCCAGATTGATAATGCTGTACTATTTGCAACTGACCGTGGTATTATGCTTATTAGCGGTTCTACAAGCCAATGTATTTCGGATATTTTGGACAGTGAATTGGCTTTCTCTATCAATTCTTTACCCCATTTGAATAAATTGGTTAATAATACAAGATTTAATTCAACAGAATTTCAATTTCTAACTTTCCGCGAATTTCTAAAAACATGTAGGATGATTTACGACTATATACACCAACGTATCATCATTCACAACCCATCATGTACCTATGCTTACTTATATTCAATGGATAGTAAGCAATGGGGAATGATGCATAGTAACATCATGAGTGGTTTAAACTCCTATCCTGATGCACTCGCTATGACTTCAGATAATGATCTCGTTAATTTCTCACAGCCTGATAACACAATAGAACCTATTACTGCATTGGCTGTCACTCGTCCGTTCAAAATAGATGATCCAAACATGTTCAAAACGATAGACACCATCATACAACGCGGATATTTCAAGAGTAGCCATGTCTCACAAGTTCTGTATGGCTCAAATGATTTATTCAACTGGCATGCAGTATGGAGTAGTACCGATAAATATATGCGAGGCTTCCATGGCACACCATACAAAGCATTCCGACTTGTACTAATATGCAAACTAGACAAATCTGAAAGTTTGTTGGGGTTTACCGTCCAATTCACCCCCCGTATGCTTAATAAACCAAGATAACTTACATAGGTTAGTTTTTTTCATATTAAGGTTAAGAAAGATTGTTAGCAAAAGAGCCGGAATGCGTGATGCACTCCGGCTCTTCCTTTTATCAGAAAGGTTTCAACTTTCGTTTTATTTTGCCTTTTCTCGACATTAGCGATGTCTGTATCTTAGCTCTGATACTCATTATCTTCTCCTCCCAATTAGCCTTACTACTTGGATTCGTTATACTCATCCAATCTGCAAGTACCTTACAGATAAGATACTCGTGTATCAGATGTTTTAGTAGCTTCACCGTAGATAAAGAAAAATCCTCCGGTAAAGTGAGTACAATATGATATTCTTCGGGAGCTACAAGAATATCATCAAGAGCTTCCTGTTCGTCCGAGATTTCCTGTTTGGTATATGGATATAGCATTTCCACACATTCTGCATGGGTAAGATTGAGTACACGTGTAACCCGGTTCACATTACCACTTTGTCCAATGTCAAACACCTGATGCCGGGCATGTTCATTCTCCGTTTCCATAATATCACCTTCCACAAAAGAGCAGTTCTCTACGTCATAGAGTAACTCTGAACGTTTGAATGTCAGCGTTACTGTTTTTGTCTGCTGGAGTTTCTTACAACAATATCCCATGAGAATACATTAAGAATAAGTCGGTCTTTCAGGTCGGCTACGTTTATAAAGCGCACGCTTTACATTCTCTAAACTTATCGCCGAATGCTGTACGTATGAAGCTGCATCTTCCGGGTTGGTAATGGCAAACCAATCTCCCAAAGCCATATCTACAAGGTAGGCATGAATACCATTGCCCAACGCATCAGCCGAAGAGTTGTTATAGTTACTCGGCAACTCGAATGCAAGTTCTAGTACACCATTATCATCAATTTCTTTTGCAATCAGATTGTTGCTTGTACTTTTGTCTTCTGAAAGATACTCTCCAAGCAGACTCTTCAAAGATGAAAACGCATTTGCCAATGAACGACGGATTTGATAGCTGTTTTCCTCATCATCACTCGCTTGCATATTAGAGGCGGCTTCATAATTCTTTTTACCCTCTGCCTCACGCGCCTGCCCGGTCAAGTATGCCTTGTTCTGAATATCATAAACAAGCTCTTTAACCTGTTGGGTCACTGTCAATGTTTTCTTGTTTTCTGCCATAATAAATAAAGATTAAAAATAATTCAATTGTACGTAGGACGTATAGGACGTTTTTTAAAAAATGCCTTACGCATGACGTCCTCCATATAGGTAGCCGCTTCCGTTGCATATCCGGTTGCTTCTTCTTTATTGGTAAATGTGTACCACTTTGCCGTAATATTCATAACAAAAAACGAGAACAGACTACGTTCCATACTTTCTGTTAAAGCTTCATCAAACGAACTTGATAACCCCAACGAAAGCTGATATATCCCCTCTCTTTCGACTTCGTTAAGAAGTATTTTTTTCAAGCTATTACAAGCAGTGTTTTTGCTTTCATTCCAAAAACGCTCTAGCATACTCTTATCCTCATCCGTTGTGAAAATACGGTTGTATGCGAGTTCGTTGTCCATCTTAGCCCCGGTATAAGCTGTGGTCTGTGCCACTTCTTCATATACACTTTCTTTATTGACGGTTAAAGCAATATCTGTCATAATTAAAAATTGAATAGATTACATGATACACCAACTCCAATATATGGTGTAAATTCCGGCACCCCTCTTAATGCTATTCCATATCCAATTTGAACACCAACACTCCAACGTTTCTTCCTCGACCTAGGATAGCAGTCGTTAATGGTTACCACTTCATGTTGCGAATGTAATACCAAGCTGTCAAGTTTCGGGTTATATCCGCTTACGTATGCCGTATATAAACTATCCTTGTATACCTTTTTGGTAATAGGAATAATCACATCTACACTATCCTCTGATACAGATTCATGGAAATTTTTCACGATTTTCGGAAATTCTGATACGCTTTCAGGCAATTTTTGTACGTTTTCCGGCAATTTCGAGACTGTAGGAAGACGTTCAGTAACATATCGAATAACAAAGCTGTCTTTAGGAATGGGCTTATAAAATGGTATTGTATCAACATAGGTTGTTCTTGTTGTATCTCTTGTTTTCTGTTGCCTACTTGCAAAATGTACTACATTCATAAACAACGAAGCAAGAAATACAATCATAAACAACACTACTGCAATATTCTTAAGTTTTCCCATACTTGGTGACGTATTTGATTATTGCATTTACATGAGTTTTAATGATAGCTTGCTTCCCCTCATCTGAGTTGAGGAAAGCCACATCTTCTTTATTATCCTGAAAAAAGTTTTCTGTAAGAACAGCCGGACATTTGGTTTTTACTAAAATGTAGAAGTTCTCTTCCCAATCTGGATCTCCGTCCGAATTATCCCTACGGATTTTTTGTCCGGCAAAATTCTGTTCGGCTTCCTCGTATAACATAGTGGCCAATTCATCCGATTTTGTTTTACCTTTTGAAGTGTATGCCGACCAACCTCTTGCACTCATCCATTCGCCGTTTCCCGCAGCATTGCAATGAATAGAAACAAGTAATACATTTGTTGCCCCATACCGTGCACAAATTTCATTCACACGTCTTGCTCGTTCTGCCAATGGCACATCTACTGTCTCATGCACAATACGCTCTATATCATATCCTTTCGCACGCAAGGCTCGTTCCACAGATTCTGCAATCTCGCGTGCATAAAGGTATTCTCGTAATTTCCCATCAGGAGAACGTTTGCCCGGTGTATTTTCCCCGTGTCCATTATCTATTAATATTTTCATAATTAACTATTTAAGCGTTGATAAAAGTCCGTTTTTATATTGTCGTATGCAAGTTTCACATTAGTATAGGCGCGTGCATTATTTTCTCCATCCTCATTATAGATTTCACTTTCAACTACACTCACCACATCTTCCACCCAATTCTCATTACAATATTCCGACAGAGGTTTTCCATGATATATAAAAGGGTCAAAGCGACTCTTTCGATCATCATGGATTACTTGAAGTGATTTCCGTATTTTGTTTACAGTTGCTTCACGATCAGCTATGTGATTCTCTATTCGAACCCGCTTTATCAACCTACAAACCTGTTCGATACTAAGGTCAAAAGCGAAACCCGTCAAATTCCGGATACGCAGTAAGGTTTCAGGTTGAAGTCTTTCCATTAAGTTTCGTTGCAAACTCACATTGTCTTGTACTGTATCAAGCAATTGATTCAAACACTCCTGTTGTTCCAGAAGGCGGTTTATCATACTCTTAAACCATTTGAATAGTGCTATCATCATAGCTGCTGAAAGCAAAAGAAAAAATGCAGCACTCACAGCCATCATGCCATAGTCACTAATGCCTTTAGCCACCTCCGTTACATGTTGCACTTCCGTCATACGATAGTTCTCACTAATTGTCCTACACACGTTCCGGCCACTGTTAAGCCGAAATCTATCCAGTCCCAATTGCCACCATATGCCTTGTCTTTATACTCCAAAGCACCTGCAGTAAGTACACCTGCATAGGTTGCAGAAAACCAATCAAACGCACAAATACCGATGCCAAATCCCCCAACAAGATGTTTCCACCTGTTGCTTTGTGCAAGCCATTCAATCAATTTTTTCTTCATTCTTGTCTATTTTATATTAAACACTGTCCAATCTACACTGTCTTTTTCTTTCCAACCATTTTGAACAGTTTCTATCACATACAGGCTCATTGCCTGGGAGAATGAGATAAATTCATCTACACTCTCGAAGGTGTAGTAGATGGGAGTACCATCTTCCTGTTCATTGATTTTTAGGGTAAGTGGATATGGAATATTTTTGTTACGTTCTATAGCAGCAAAATTCAATTGATTTTCAGCAGATAGGTATATCGGCTTTTCATTCCATATAAAGCCGTTCACGATCTTCTCCTGCGTGGCAGTATTTATAGTAGAGATAATAAGTTCCTTAACCTCGGAAAGTGTTGGACTGTGGTCAAATGTATGTCGGTACTCCCAACCTCTTTCACTTGCCTCATCATCCTTTCCAAAGCCATAAAATAATGTCCATTTGGTTCGGCCTGTATGTATAAGCCCATCCTGCCGCTGCTTCGTGCCGTAAATCTTTTCCATCTTTATGAATTTTGATTTTCAACAAAAGTAGCGGATGAGATGCGGATTCGTATGTTATCTTTTACCTGTTAGGTGAAATTATATTTTCGTTTACCTCCGTCAAAAACTTCACCTTTAATTATTGTCTCAAACGGAAAACCATCCTCAATGTCACTGACTTGCTCTAAAATTCCCTTCATTTCCGCTGAAGCCGTAAAGAACTTTCCCCATTCTTGTTTAGCAGGATTACGAAATGATACCAAATATCTGTTCTCACCTTCCTTGGTGTCTATACCAGTTTCAAAATCATGTATTTCAATAGGAATGTTTATATATCACTCAATCGTGTTACTTTACCTGGAAAGCGTTTCTTTCCGTCAGCTGGGGTGTATGTTACACCCATTTCTGAAAATTTCTTCATATTCTTTTTTGTAAGTATATAAAATAGATGCTTGCAATCGGCATGGCAAGCCATACCCTTAAATGATCCAATTATTTGTTGTCTACGCTTTCGGGATTTCAACTTAGACAGTTTTCTAGCAGCATTTACTTTTATCCGTTTCCTTAACAGAGTATGGCTACCATAATTTACATACCCAAGAGCATCCATACCAGCAGATATAGGGGCAACTCTCTCACTTGATTTTATCGTAAGCCCCATCTTATCTGCTTCGATGTGCAAGCAGTCACGTAACCTCCACAACTCGCGTTTACTTTCTCCAAGAATAAAAATGTCATCGCAGAATCGAAAGTAATATCTTGCTCCATGCACATCAATCATCCGGTGGTCAATATCATTGTGATAAAGATTACCGAGGAATTGAGACGATCGCAATCCCTTACTGATACCACATTCTCCATCAGGATAGAGTGCCTTCACAAAATTTTCAAGAATGGGCAAAAGAAGAGGATCGCCTACATATCTTTTAATAATAGAAATTAAAGTTTCGTGATTAATACTGTCATAATATCCTTTGTAGTCGCTTTGATAGTAATATTTGAGATTAGGATTTTCTGCCATTGCAGCTTGTATCTGATGAAACAACCCATGCGGTCCACGTCCTTGTATGGAAGCAGCGGTAGTTTCTATCAATAAAGAAGAAAGTCGATTTTCCAACGGTTCCATAATAGCATTACTCCCAATGCGTTCTATGACCGAAGGAGCTTGTACTGTTCTTACTTTCGGGCCGTCTTCAGTAAGAAATGATTTAAGGTTCTTGATACGGAATGTACCATTACCAATTTGGTTTTTCAACATTTCAAATATTTTTCCTTTATTTGTCACATAACGAATCATTCTTGGAGAACATTCGATACCGTCTATGATAGTTTTCGGCATAGACCTGTTCCCATTTCGAGCATCTGCATTTCGTAGATTCGCCATGACACGCTTAAATGAGCGTTCCAAATTTTCGTCTGATATAATTTCCGGTATAAGGTTATATAACGGATAACTGACCAGAGGTATATTTCCGGTCAGTTTAAATAAATCATCAATTTTACAGACCGCCTTCCGGTCTTGTGGGGAGAAGTCAAGCCACTCCCCACATATGGTTAATGTTATGTTCCGGCTTTCCATAAAATATATATATTATATTATTATGCTGTTGCCGAGGTTCTAATCCCTCGGAGAATATCGGTGGTAATCTCGTACCTTATATAGAGTCTCCGATTAGTTTAACCAACAGAATTTCAGCCGCGCCCCGTAGTTCGTGTTCGAGTTCGAAGATGCATTGTTCGCGTTCGCATAAGCGAGACCGCTGTTCGCATTCGAGTTGTTGCCAGACCGCAAAACACAACGGCGCGTGGGATTGTCCACCTTACTATGTTTTAAAGAGTTATACTTCCAAAACCTGCAATACTTAAAGAGGCCTCCATCCCCATTGCTCTGAATACACGCGCAACAGTCGAAAGTGTCAGATTCCTACCACTTTCTATTTTCGACACCTGTGCACGCTGAACACCAATCTTCTGGGCTAGCTCCTCCTGTGTCATATTTTGGGATTTCCGGGCTTTCTTAATAGCTTCACCGATAAGGAACGACTGCAATTCAGCCTCATATTTATCCCTATGTGGTGTCCCGACTTTCCCAATGTGCTTATCCTTAACTTCATCAAGGGTATAAAATTTAATCGTTTCCATATCACTATTTTTTTGAGTTGAAATACAATTTTCTAATAGCTTCCGCTTTGTTAATCTCTTTACTTGGGGTCTTTTGTGTCTTTTTGACGAATCCGTGCGTAGCAATAACCAATGTTTCCGCATCAGTATCCCAAAAAGCCAACAAACGATATTGAATACCTTTATAAAGAGTGCGGAACTCCCAAATATCCGTACCATCCAATTTTTTAAAAAGGTCTTTATCCATATATCCATTGGCAACCTTATCTACATTATAAACAATCTTGTCTTTAATGTCTTGGCGCAAAGTATCAAGAAAGGCATCTGCCTCGCTTGACATTATCACTTTGAATCTTGCTTTCAATTCCATACCTTGTTATTGCATTGCAAAGATACAAAAAATGTTCCATATATAGAACATTTTAAGGCACAAATATTCATGCTGCTCTATAATATATTACCCAACCTACATTAGAAAAAGAGAGAGGGAGCAGTCTCCCGTTGGTCGACTCTCCCTCTGACGCTTTTTTCGCAAGAACGAGTTTCGCTCTATTCAATTATTACGAATTTTCCGCGGAAGGCCAGCCGCGCCCCGTAGAACGTGCTCGAGTGCGAAGATGCATAGTTCGCGCTCGCATAAGCGAGACCGCTGAGCGCATTCGAGTTGTTGCCAGACCGCAAAACACAACGGCCTTTGCTACTATTGATCCAATAACCAGCCGCATAATGAGTAACATACTTACTCGTATCTGCATTATGAACCCTGCTTGGCAAAATATCGCATTTTGCTCCATGTACCAAGCGTACCACACAATTTGCATTGGAAGATTCAACTGATTTCACTGTACGTTCAGTCTTTTTCACAGGATCATAAATATGGGCTATATAATCCGAAGGATACGAACTATCAGTATCAATACATCTTGCTTTGTAGAATGTTTCATAACTTGGGATATTAAATGCAATATAATCCATCCACTCTGAATCACAGCCTACATAATGCTTCAAACCAAGTATAGAATTAAGAGAATTGCCAGCATTACTACTATCTGCCATACCAATGGAATCCAGCTTATTTAAAATAGCGTCATGTCCTCCATTACCGACTACAGATTGTTCGTTGGTTGTTCCGTTTAATGCCCACCAAAGATTACTAATCTCTTTGTGTTGTTCATAATCCTGTAATTGGTAACCTGCACCTCTCAAACGGGAAATATTTTGGAAATCCTTTGCTGTGTAGTTTAGGGTAGCAATCGGCATCTCAATAGGATTACCACTACTATCGTATTTCCATTCACCTGACGTAGTGGACGTACCATTACCTTTCTTTGAGCGTACCTCACCAGAAAGACTTCGTGGCATCTTCAAACCGTCAATAGTAATAGGATAAACACCTACAAGACTGTCATTATCACCTACTGTATGTTCAGTCCATTCCGGCTCAAGAGCCTCAATGCTGGCACTATCCACAGAAAGACACTCAACATTACCAATGTCGCGAAAAGAAGTAAAATAGAACCATTTTGCACCGCTAGGTACATCGCAGAATACACACTCACCTATAGAAAAGTCAAAATACGTATGACTTACGGACATAATGAATATACCAAGTACACAATTACTTTCATCAGTGAATACACCACCTAGTCGCGCATGATTCAATCCCGGCCATTTCACCTGCTTCATACCTTTTACGTCCATCTTATAGCTGTTAGTATTAGAAGCTGTAGATATAACATCCTCACTCATAACCTCACCAATAACAGCATCATTCGCATACACTCCAGTGTTCTCCTTGTACAGAAGTTCAGAAAGTTTAGCCTTCTTGCTGTGTAATGCAGTCGAAATAGGCTCGTTTTCCGTAACAGAAGTAATAAAATACTTCACTTGGTTCTTATAATCATTTACGCCCTTATACCAATAGTGAGGAGCATGCCAAAATATATCAAAACCCTCCCCTGCCGTATCTGCAACATCAAAGCTACTACCATCTTTCAGATAATTAAAGTCTGTATCACTCAACTGTACACCTTCCATTTGATTCTTCTTCGTGTTGAACGAGCATTTAAAAGCATGGCAACCTTTCTTTATAGCAAGAGTATGCCCACTAGGAATATATGTGTTATCGTAGTCTTCACCTGTCTTGTTTTCAGGATTGCTGTACTTCTCACATGAATCGTTATCCACAACATCATTGATTTTCACAATAGAAAATTGCGAATTATGAAGCTCTAACTGTGGAAAATATGCAGTAAGGACATTTACTTCACTCTCTTCTACAAGTTCACTCAATATCCAACGTCCTGTAATACCACTACATTGTCCACTCTCATCGTATGCGTTCCCGTTTGCATCAAGCCCAATTGCTCCACTATCCTTTATAGAACGTAACAAATCAACACTAGCAGTTGCATTTACATTAGGAATACGTACAGTTCTGATCGCACTCGCATTAATTATCTGCTCTAAAAGTGTCATAGCATCCACATACGGACATTCATTTACGAATATCTTTGCTACCTTGCCTACACCTCCTAGCGTAAGTCCTCCGGGATAGGTCAGGTTTGGCAGATTGTTCAATACAAGTTCCGTCATCGTATCGGGCAGCGTCAATGTACTAATGGGAGCAGTTTCTGCAAGGTTTATGGTCGATAACCCTGTGCCATCCGCATATACTTTCTCCAAACGTGGACACTTCGATGCGTTAACGCTCAATAGTTCCGTATGCCGCACATCGAATACCCGCAAGAACGGCATATCGCCCAAATCAAGATTGGTCATATAGCCAGTGTTACCAGGCGACATCGTCCAATCTCCGTGCGTGTTGCTACCAAGGAAAAGTTCCTGCAACAACACCATCTTCGACAATGTATTACCGAATTGAGGGTCAATGCTGATTTCACTCAAGTCAATCATACTCATACGGTCGGCTTGATAGATGTAGAGCATGATGTTCTCGCCATGTTGGAAATTACTGAACACACCCTCTTCTCCTGCTTTCAGATAGATGCCCTGCGTGATGTTTCCACTGTCGTTACCAATTCCGAAGTAGCCTGTCTTTGCAGCCTTAAAACGAATAACCGCCCCCTCTTTCGCACCGATACGACCGCCTATATAACCGCTCTCTGCTTTGAAGTCGCCACAACGGTAGTAACCGTCGCGGATTCTCCAACGTTGTTCGATGAACGCCGGTAAAGAAGTAAGTCCCAATCCCTGCAAAGCATAGAAATAAATATCGCTGTATCCGGTGTATTTGATGTACTTACGCTCTCCATCGTAACTTGACACCACTTTTGGCCACTTCTTCAATATTTCCGTAACGAAGTAATGGAGCGCACCTTTCGGAGAGAATGGCCCCGAACCAATGCCGAGTGTGTCCGGAAGTGAACGCATGGTGTCAGCGATAGCCGAAAGCGTAATGGTGTTACCGTTTTGATCCACCTCCATAGTCTGCTGTCCGCGTATGTCGTTCCACAACACGCTGCCTCGTCCTGCGTACGCGCTACTCGTCAAGTCGCCAGGGTCAACCTCCGGATCAATGGTCTGGCCACCGTCATTGTCCTTGCCGTTACAGGTATCACAATCATACACCTTGTTGCAGTACATTCTTCTGGCTTCCATACCGTTTGCTCCACTATATACTCCGTCTTTCACGCTGCAACCGTCCTCCAAGAACCACATAGGTTGCATATTCTTCGCCTGTTGGTCAACGGCGGCAAGGTAGTCCGTAAAGAGATAGTACGACACAAGGCTATACGGATTTATGTACTTCCACATCTTCGTTTTCCAAATCTCTTTCCAAGTGTCTTTAAGTTCCTCCTTGGCATAGTCGCAACTGTCGCAGAACACCAACACATTAAACAAGTCGCAAGGCACTTTGCGTCCCATAGCCAAATCTATTTGCAGTTGGTCATCGTCTATCATACACTCAAAGTAGCGTGTCCACATCGGATAGGTCGGTTGTCCGAGTTTCAGTTTTGTTACCCACGATGATTCTGCCGTGGTCGGTTCCATCATGTCATCAATGCTTCCCACTCCCTGCCACCAGTTCATGGCATCATAAGTCAGCAGTTCATAACCGCTTACAGGATTCAACACCTTACCTGTTATCTGCCACTTGCCATCTACCTGCTTCATTTCTCCGCTTTGTGCAGTCCAAGCACCGCTCTCGTATGCCATAAAGCGGTAGTTCTCGCCACAATAAAGGGAGAGCATATAGAGTTTACTTTTGTCTGTGGTACTATCGCTCTTGAAGCGTGATTCAATTTCATCAAGGGTTTCGTCTCTTCTGCCGAAGTATTCGATGAAGTCGCCATAGTTCAAACACCCTTTGTTGTAGCCGGGTGTGTCTTTGAAACCGAGTGCCACCTGCTCGCCTTTATCCTCTTTCCAATTACCTTTGGCATGAAACCAAGCATCGGTAAGACTTTCCATAGTCGAACGAAATGCGGCAATCGGGTGGTTGGCAGTCGAATGGTTCATCGTCAATCCGCTCAATGAGATGTCTCCTTTTACCCATGTTCCGTCAAAGGCACGTTGCGCCGGAGTCAGATAGTTGCTGCCAAGGGCACGATATGTAGCGTTCATAAGGTTACAAACTCCGCAGTCATTGGCATTGCTACTATCGGAGTAATCCACCTTTACTGTGATGATTTTCACAGGTATAGAATTCTCGCCTACACGTACATAGCCTAATTTCATCAGGTCATACGAAACCTTTGCATCTTCGTTGGTATATTCCGGATAGATAGGAGAAACTTCCCAACCGTCATTCTTCTGAAGATAGAAACGGTCATTCTTGATAGGGCGCTTCGCCGATGTCGTTCCCTGTCTGCGCCATTGCACATTGATAGCCTTGAAGCTGCGCCAAGGTCGTTTGGGATCATAGTAGAATAGTGTGCATTTGAACTTCTTGCTCGTGTCAATATCTCCGTCAAAGGTGTCAAAAGTCTGCTGATCATTCACAACTACATAGTAAGGGATACCTTTGGCGGCAAGAGATTCAAGAGTCGGACGGTTTTGTGTATCAAGCAAATTCTCCCTCTCATATTCATCAATCATCGCCGTTGTGTCGGTCAGTTTGCACAAGTAATTTCTAAATGCCTGTGCCCACTCGTAGTAACTGTTGTAGGCAAGGATGTAATAAAGGTATAGGTCTCCCTCTGTTCCGTCAAAAGTGACAGTCTTTGAGTTGAGAATAGCTCCGCTATTACTGATATATCCTATACAGCCCACCTCTTCACCATCCAAATACAGCTTCATGCATGAATAGTTGCTGCCACCACGGGTTACAAAGATAGTTGAAGGCTCTACAACGATAGCCATAGTGTGCTTTTCTCCGTTCTTAAAAGAGCGTTCTACCAATGCCGGCTGACCTGTTTTGCAGAAAATAGCAACCTTGTTTCCGCATACATAGAATCCGGCACCGCTGTCGGCATCGTAACACTCTATGAGTTTTGAGCTGGCTTCCTTGATATTCTTGGTCGCAAAAGCGAATTGGAAAGCACAACCACTAGCACTTTCTACGGACGGATTTCCGAAAGGACGGTAATCCAATATCTCGGCTGTTACATTCTCGGCAATGCGCAAAGAGCGTTCGTTCAGATAGTCTATAAATCCATTGCTTGACCAGTTCGCACCTTTGATTTCCATCTTTACCCCATTGTTGATAATGGTGTGGTCACTTTCACTGTTGCTTCGTGTGGAGAAGTCATACCCAAACAAAGCACCGTCCTTGATGGCAATGTCAATGGCACTTCCTTTAACCGTCACTTCTATTTCATTGGTGCTGACACTTCCACTTTCAGCGTGTACAGTAATACTTTGGCTTCCGTCCGCCTTATAGCCGCTTATCTGCTTGTTCACGGTAATCGTTTCAGCAATCATGGCATCAACAGAAGTAACCTTTTCTTCATCATAGAAGACATCAATATGCGTTTCTGTCTTGCCAGGTGTATAGGCAGCTACTTCTACGGTCAGATTGTCATACAGACGCAATGTACCATTGTTCTTGTCATTGAAACGGAGGGCGACAATAGGTGTGCTATTATTCTCGTCTATGCACATAAGGGCTGAATAGATGGTATTGCCTTTTACCCCCGACTTGCTTTCCGTACCGAAGATACGCACAGGATATGCACCATGCGAGAGCCGTTCACCACCACCAAACACATCGTTCGGATTTACGGATATACTCTTGGTATAACTGTCGCTTACCATTGCTTCACCGAGTTTCTTCCATTCTCCGTTGTAGTACATTTCCACGGTCACAAGTATGGATGATGTGTTATTGGGAAATTTATAAAACTGTCCGATGTTCTTGGCGGATCCACCTACGGTAAGAACAGTGTCACTTGTGTAATTCAATGCCATAGGCTGCTCCACGGTGATGTCCACGGCTACTACTGTAATGGCTTTCTTCTTAGTATTTCCGTCAGCATCTGTAGCTTGCACAAAGAAACTCTTGCTCGCCGCTCCGCTGAAATAGCCAGTAAAGTCAAGTTCAAACTTGTAGTCTGTGGCACTTGCAGAACCTACGATATTCATGTCCTCGCTAAATAGGGTTAGTCCCGTACTTGCGTCAATTATGCTCACATTACGGATAACGCCAAGTGTTTCTACACCTCCCGGATAACTCACACTACGTAGGGCCACATTAATTTTTATGTCAGAACCGAACGCTACAATGGGAGCGACATCCTCAAAATAAATGGATAGGGTGCTGTCCTCGCTGGAACCGCCTCCACCTCCGTTCTTAGGTATTTTCAGTATCACATCTTCTATTTGTCCACCATTCAGGTTCACGGCTTTGTAGTAGATATAATCCTCATCGCTTTCCTCGTCAAAACCAGCGATTGCTTTTTCCTGCATCGCGTAAGCACCGCCTGTTGAAAGTGCATCTTTTCCTCCCTCTGCTGGAGTGTCCGATGTTTCCACCTTGCCACCTCCGTTTCCAAAGGCTACCCACGGCTTCAAATCATCCGGGTTTACATCGCTTACTTCTCGTGTAAATTGATAGGCAAGCCATACAGGTGCACCGTTGGTGTCGCTCTCTGCGGTCTTGAATGTCACTACAATACCGCTCTTAATGTATGCCACTCCGCTCTCTTGCTCAAGGTCAATAATGGCTTTTATGGCGGTGGATAGCGTATATTCCACATCTTTGCACAGGGCGTTTACATTGATTGTGTTACCAACGCTTTCTCCATTGGAAGCTCCGAAGTCCGTCCAATTGCTTTCCTTATTCCAATCATCAATGATAACCCATTGTTTGGACTGCCAACCTGCTTCAGTCTGAAAGGTAAGCACAACACCTGGTATTTGCAAAGATTCAGCATATTCGGATGTCGCACATCTATCAAGAGCCACCGAGAATGTTATCTTACGATTAGTAAGCCCAAAGAGTTGGTTCACATTTACTACGCTTCGTGCTACTATCTGTTTGTAATGGGACAACAATACGTTCTTGTTTTCCGTAATATCTTCATTGGCTTGTAGCATTTTCTGCTTCAAATCCGCACCCTCATCGCCCGGAAATGCGGTCGAACTTGTATAGCCAAGGGCGAGGTCTGAACCAATGATAACAAGTGCCGAACCGCTCCAACGATAAGTCTTGTTTGTAATTGTGTCAGAATACACCTTATCCGAAACAGGAGTTATCCCGTCAATAGTTTCATTTCCAAACAATTCAGAATCCAGCCAGTTGTTGTAATATACACCGTCATAGAAAAGAACAAGCGAATCGGTGTCCTTGTGGTAGTAAATCTTACATCCATCATCCGTTGAACTTTTCCCGATAGACGATGGTTGAACAACCACTTTTTCCACGAAACCGTCGAAATCTTTCACATCATCCATAGAAGCCGGTAAATAACGGCTAGGTACTTTACCATACTCATTAAGAGGTGCAATACCACCATTTTCTCCTTTCGTTCCCTTAAAGTCATTCAATTGGTTTCCTACCTCATTCGCTTTGGCACTTGCTTTGTTGGCGGTGTCTTTGGTTGTGTTTACCTGTTCCTGCAAAGAATTGACACTATTCCCAAGTGTAGTAAGACTAGTATCTTGCGAGCTATTTTTATCCTCAATATCCGATACATCATCTTGCAATTTAGTAATGTCTTCTTGTAGTTTTTCAACAGCTTCGTTAAATTTACCACTGTCTATGGATGGATTGCCACCTGTCTGTCCGGTTGCAACCCACTCACCTCCATCACCCACGTATATAGGAGCAGGTAAAGAAAGCCCAACAAGTGCCCACCAACCGTCATGCGGGAACGGGTAAGCCGCTTTCAATTTCTCAATGGTAGTAAAGAGTCCTTTGTTAGCTGCCTTTATATTTTTTGCCTCAATCCACCCCTCTATTTTTACGTTTCCTTTTAAATGGGTTTTACCTTGGACGGTAACATCTCCACCTACTGCCGCATTACGACTGACGGAAACATCACCGTCTATCTGTGTTGATTTTATCGAACTCATATTAATACTGATTTAGCTAATTCGTTCAATGCAGAGCTTTTCTCCACATCGCCGAACGTTGTTAATACTAATGCGGCAATAGTATACACCACCGCGTCATAACATCGCTGACAAATCTCTATCGCACCGTATTTGTCTATCTTGGGATAAGGAAGATAAACCGCACGACTGACCGTTGCATCCTGACTTTTACAAGAATAAAACTCTAATACTCTCCCCTCTGGTCGTATAGAAATAGCACATACAGGACGTTGTGTAGTGCCACGTATTCCTTTGAACCGGGAAGATTGCTTCTCGTATTCAGGATCGTCGACATTTATAGGGTAGAATACTGCACGCTCCCAATCGCTCATCTGGAAAACAACAAAACGCATAAAATCCTCCGGCAATAACACCCAGCCACTTTCACATTTCTGCCAATACACCTCATCTCCGAAGTTATGTCCTCCATCGAGTAGATAAGGAGGTGCAGAACTGTGCACACGTTTTACAGCCTCAATAATCTTTGATTTAATGATGTCGTTTAATGCAAGCGTGTCTACATCACCAATTTCTTTCAATACATCACTCGTTGTGTTTTGGTCAAGTGCTATACGAACATCTCCAGCTATCTCGTCAAGATGATATACCGTCATACGCTATTACTTTATTATTACAATCCTTCGAACTCTATTCCATGAGCTGCTGCTTGTTCCAGAATGGCTTTAGTAGAACGCATAGAAGTACGACTGATACCGAATTTGTCAGCAAGATAATCCTTAGCAGCTGCAATATCACTCACTTTGACCTTGCAAACAGTTTCATCATCCCCTGCCCCTGCGTTATCTTCCGTCTCTCCATTTTGCTCAACGTTCTCGTTGTTATCCAATTCAGTTTTGTCTACATTCTCAGCAGCCGGAATTTCTTTCTGATTCTTTAAAGAAGTAACCTTTTGTTTGTCTGTCACCTTTCTTTCAGCACTTTGCTCCTGTGAAGTTTGGAGTCTAAACAACTTTCCAAAGTTGTAATGTCTCTCTATTGACCTTTGTAAGATTTCATTATCTGTGGTAAACACACTACTACCATTTGACAAAGGAGTAAACGTTATATGAAAATTCTTTTTGCTTGGAAGCACAACATTAATACTAATATTGGTGTTCGCCATGTAAGTTTTAATAGTCATATTGTCGAATGAATTAAAAAGGGGATAGGACTTCTATCCCATCCCCCGATTAATAATTTGATTTATTTATACTCTAATTAAGCAGCTTCTGAACCACTATCTTCTACTGTTGCAGGTGCCTTTGCAAGTCTCATACGCGCATGTGCCTTTGCATAACGCAGATATAAGCAACTTACTTCCTGAATCACTACTGCATCGGTACGACGAATACCCGCTTTCTTCAAGTCAAGCACATTGCGTGCCCAAGACACGTGGGTTTTCTTGGAAAGGTATTCCGGATCCATGGCAAAACCGCAATCACTCATACCATTCACATCAAATAATTCATGATGAATGGTAAGAACTTCTCCGAAGTCAGTATCCCAAGATTTAAATTTCAAGTTCCAAACCTCAACGGTATCTTTCAAACGAAATTTCTCACTCTTAATCTTGGAGAATGCCGAAAGCATATCACTTCCGCAGAATAAAATCTTACGCTTATTACCGATACCAGTACCGACAAAAAGGTCTTTGGTTATATCCACGAGATTTTCATCAGTAATCTCGGCACAGTTCTTTTCGCTGTTCCATTCACCAACCTCGATATCCTTTCCTGCCATCCACCAGATTCCCCCTGTAAACCAGGTATTCATACCGTCCTTGGCAACATGTTTGATAACCTGTTTAACGCCAAACAAGTAGGTATTCTCCATGGCAAGGCGCATATCATATACGCCATCTTCTTCAATATCGGAAAAGTTCCAATTCACTTCTTTGGCAGCAATCTTGTCAAAGGTAGACTGTTCTACCTGTATCATGAAGTTCTGACAGTACTGTGTTTCCGGCATAGGAATATTGTTGAAACGCCCAGTCTGCACATCCAGTTCACCACAGGCCTTTCCCATACGGACAAGGGTTGTTCCTTGCGGAATCTCTGGTAAAAGAATGGGTTGCTTGCTTGAATCATCCATTTTCCCATTTACTGCATAGACTGTCGGCAAATTAGTTGAACTATCCTTTCCACACACACAAAGTTCAAGGTCAGGAACATTGCTGTCACTTTCTGAATATGCAGTCCCATCCGGTTTAGTAATAGCACTTACACCTACCACACGGATAGTGTCATCCAATGTGAACATATTCAGATCGCTCACTGGCAAAGAAACACTTGCACCACCCGTCATTGCTTCCAATTTTTTATTAGTACTACACTTTATTTCGCGTGTACCCACACTATAGTACTTCACCTCAAAAGAATTAGTACTACTTGATTTCGCATAACGACTAATTTGATCAATAGGTGTCGCCATCGGACGAATTTTCACAATGCGCTTATCTACATCGCTTAAGTAAAAATTCGGGTCTCCATTTTCACGACCACCGGTTTCTGTGGCAATACCATCTGTTCCACCCGTACCGTCTGCACCGGCTGTCACTTTACCTGCATCTGGCAGGTTTGATGCGTCAGCCATCATGACACCGCTTGATGCACTCGTCACAAACGCTAATATCATTAGCGTAATGCGACAAAAGAAATTCATTACTTTCTTCATTGCTTGAAATTTTAATTGTTAATAAATGAATTGTGTATCTTTATTTGTTTATTGACCTACGTTTTTCGCCTCCACGTTCCCAAATATTTTGTGCACCATCATATCGACTTATTGCACCAAGATCTGGCATTTGCCGTGAGTCTGCATTACCACCTCCATTCTTTCCTGCAAGATTAGCAGTACCGTCACTCTTGCTCCCTTTGCGTAGTTTTTCCTCAATCTTACTATTACGTCCTTTCACTTCTCCCTCATGACTGGCTGTTTCTACATCGCTATCATGTTTGATAGCCTTGATAGCCATTTGAATACTATCACGAGTGAATTTACCAAGAAGTCCGTCCTTCATAATTCCAATCAGAAACTCCATTGCTTGATCTATTTCATCATCAGAAATACCTTCCTCCTGCTGCATTTGTTCAAGAGTAGAAAGAGTTGCATTAATGTTCTGCTGATACTGTTCTTCAAACTCCTTCTCTTTGGCTATTCGTTCCGCATACTCTTTGTTGGCAGCAGCAAGAGCTTCTTGCTTCTCCGGGTCTTCAAGTGCAGCTTTAAAATCATCACCAAATTTGCGTATCATACCGATGATTGGATCCTCCCCTTTACGCCAATCAGTGAGAAATGCTGCACTACGTGGATTACTCGCAAAAAGATCGGAAAGTGCTTTTTCCCGTTCTTTATAGCCAGACAATTCTTTGTCCAAACCGTCGTATTCGTCGTTAATTTGAGCGAATAATGCCTCGTCGTCGGCAAACTCTTTATCGGGATACTTTGCTTTCAATCGATCTGTGTATCGCTCGCGATTGCTCTTAACTTCCATATTATTAGGTATAATGTGAGAAAAATAAATTTTAGTCTTTATCTACAAAGCAAAAATAGCGAGGGAAAGAAGGATTCCACGTTTATCTTTTTACGCTCCAATCTATAACTTTGGAACATAGATAAATAGAAAAATGAAGCATAAAGGCGCTATAATGGAATACTCAAAGGAACGTATGGACGATTTAATGAGAGCATACGATGAATACATTTCATCATGCGACTATATCCGTATGTCCGAGGTATACAAAATAATAGTCAATATGCCCTCTCGCCGCTTTTGGGTTAGTGATATACGTGCTGCATTGATTATTTCTGCAATGATGAGAGGTAAAACAGATTTGAGCACAATGTGCCCATTGAAAAAAGAGATGTATGAAGAAATTTATAATCGGGTATTTAAGCTTCAAAAAGAATATCCTGAATTAACTATTTCCGAACTGTGCGCCAAAGTTATTGCACAACCTGCTCCTAAATTCTACCTTACGCCAGGCAGTGCAAAAGTAATGGTATGTAAAGCAAGAAAACAATGGATACAAGAAAAATGGAAAAGATTACGGCTCTTGTAATTTCTACTATTGTTGTAGGTTTGTCATTTTTCAAAGTATGGGATTGGCAAACTGTAGGCATTTACGCAGGAAGTGATATTGCCGGACGTGTATTGTACCCATTTTTTCACGCAAACATTCTGCACGCTTCCCTTAATTCATGGTGTTTGCTTTCAATGGTTTTTATTTATGACATTGGAATATGGCGGTTAGTACTAGCTTACATAATTGCTGTTACGATTCCAGTTGACACTATTGAGTGTTTTATTGGTGAAATGACATCACCAACAGTAGGATTATCGGGAATAGTATTTGTTTTATTTGGCTCAATCTCGTTTGAAGTATTACGCAAACAATATTACCAGTTGTGGATGATACTCTATCTTACTGCAGGTTTCTTATTTCCACACACCAATGCAATATTACACCTATGGTGTTATATGTTAGGTTTCCTTGTGGCTCTGCTTAACAAGCCGATAATAAAAAAGTCACATGATTAAAGGTAATATAAACATAAAAGCCATTACCAATATACTAATAGAGAATGAACGCCGTAATTCAATTATTTATGCAAAATTTAATCCTATTACCGGCGAAGGTTCTGTAGGGGGACGTGTCAAATGTACCATTAGTGATTTTCCTATACGCAATCAATGGCTACCAAAGCGTGTAATGAAAATACCGCTTGTACGTCAACTTGTGGAAGCAGGTTCTATTGCCAAATTCCTTACGGATTACATGGGAGTAGAAGACAATCCGGATGATCGGCTGAAAGTTATAGAGCAATTTGTACGCATACGTAGCCGCGAGGACTTTCCATTTTGGGCAGCTACATTCGTTTATATCAAGAATAAAGGTGGTGGAGAAGATGTATTGTTCCGTCTTACAAGACCGCAACGTCGCTTTGTGGAACGGCTCGAAAAATTACGTATTGCAGGAAAGCCAATACGTATTATTCTACTAAAGGCGCGACAATGGGGCGGCTCTACCACTTCACAGCTTTATATGGCATGGTTGCAACTCCTTCACAAAATAGGACTGAATTCACTCATAATAGCACATCAAGGTGCAGGTTCCGATGAAATCAAAGATATGTTCGACAGGATGATTAAAAAATATCCAGTCGAAATGCTTCACAAGATTGATGAGCTTTACAATGAGAATGAGCCGAAACTTGTAGGAGTGGGTAAATCGGGTAGCATATACCGTGTTCCTCAACGAAACTGTAAAATTAAAATTGGTACAGCGGAACGCCCGGATAGTTGCCGAGGTGGAGATTATAACCTTGTACATCTTTCAGAAGTAGGAATATGGAAAGCAACGGAAGGTAAGAAACCAGAAGATATTGTGCGGTCGGCCTGTTCGGGTATTCTCCTAAAACCATACACTATGATTGTCTATGAGAGTACAGCGAATGGTACAGGAAATTTCTTTCACAGGGAATATACCGCAGCAAAGAAAGGGGATTCCCAGTTCGAAGCCATGTTCGTATCATGGTTCGACATAGAACAATACACGCTAGCTTTCAATTCGGATAAAGAAAAACAAGGTTTTGCAGAATGGCTCTATAAAAACCGTAACAATGAAAATACTAGTTCCGAACGTGAAGAATGCGGTAAGTATCTTTGGTGGTTATGGGAGAAAGGGGCTACGCTCGAAGCTATCAACTGGTATATAGCCGAACGTAGGAAGTATAATGACCATGGACAAATGGCTGCCGAATTTCCGTCCGACGATATTGAAGCCTTTGTTCATTCAGGAGCGCGTGTGTTTGACAAATACAAGGTGGACGCAATGCGTGGTACCTGCAAGAAGCCTAAATATGTCGGCGAAGTCTACGCCGATGCAGACGAAGGCAAGAACGCTTTGCAGAACTTGCGTTTTGTGGAAGACAAACAGGGGTTGTTACATATTTGGGAACTGCCTGAAATAGATGAAAAGGAAGTTGTCACAGACCGCTACCTCACTGTTGTCGATGTGGGAGGCCGTTCCAATAAAGCCGACTTCTCTGTCATTGTCGTGTTCGATCGTCTATTCATGATTGATGGCGACAGGCCAGTCGTGGTTGCCCAATGGTATGGACATTGCGACATCGACCAGCTTGCGTGGAAAGCGGCACAAATAGCAGCGTTTTATGACAATTCGCTTTTGGTGATAGAAAGCAACACGTTGGAAACTCATGATAAGGAGCGGCAAGTGGATGGTGACCAATCCGGATTTATTCTTAACCAAATAAAGGATATATATCCCAACCTGTATGCACGCAAACAATCAGAAGAAGATGTACGCGAGGGATTACCTACAAAATACGGTTTTCATACCAACATTTCCACTAAACCGATGATTATATCAACATTAGTCAAAGTTATTCGTGAAAACCTGTACACAGAACGTGATGAACGTTGTTTGGATGAATATCTGTGTTATGAGAAAAAGCCGAACGGCGCTTTTGGCGCAATTACCGGTAAGCATGATGACTTATTAATGACAAGGGCTATCGGACTGCATATCTGCTTCTTTGAAATGGATACTCCCAAAATTGTACCTCGTGTTGGCCGATTTACTGTTAAAAGAAGAAAGAAAGCTGTTTCGGCAGCAACAATATAAAATTAAACATTTAATTTAATAAACTAATAAACAATGAACATTATCAGAAAATTACGTGCATCAATCCGTTTAAATGAAGCGGTAGTGAAAGCAGACAAAGCACATGAGGAAACAGGTGAACGTTATTACGTTATGCCCAATGGAAAGAGTGGTAAACTCATCATTATGGATAGATTCAACTTCCGCAAACTGAAACAGAAAGGTTATTTATCTCGTTCAACATTCGTGAATGATTTGGAGCGTGAGTGTTTCTATTGTACTCCTTATAAAAATGGAAGCGGCGCATTACCTGAATTAATTGTGAAACTCAAGCGCAAAGAATATTTCACTTACCTTGATTCACTCAAAAAAAGAAAAAAGTAATGGGAAGTAGATATGATGCAAAACAGGGGATAGACGGCATTGTCACACTTACTAATGACCCTCTAGCTATTGACAATATCCGAAAAATAAAAGCTGGCGACCGAGTTGTGTGTAATGACGATGGAAATTCAGGAACAGTATTAGCAGTAGACGATGATAATTACGGTTGTACAGTACTATTCGATGATACATTAGAAACATGGATAGAATGCGACCAATTGTCCAAAGAGTAATTTTCTAAACGGCGAATAGAGCGGGGTTCTATTCGCCGTTTAGAATTTAGCCTTGCATTGCCCCATGCAACTGATTTACAGCTTCCATATTTGCATTTTGTTGCGCTTGTTGGAGTAATTGAGGTGAAAGCCCGTCAGGAACTCTCCCCTGTGCGAGTTGTTCCTTTTGGCTCTTGATACTCTGTAATAGTTCATCGGCAAACGGGAAATCTCCATGTTCAAGCAACTGCTCTACGCTGATCGCTTGGGACTGGTACAACTGCATTAGCATATCATTAGCAAGATGCCTGTATGCCGGTGTTGAAGTACTTTCAGTAATGCTTAAGTCAAATTCTACATCCCGGATTTTCTTCGGGTCATATTCAATTTGTGCACCACTCCTACCAGCAATATTGAACACACGTTTCGTATCATAAAACTGCTGCATGTTCTTCACATCTTTGTATGCCCCGTCCACAACAAAGCAACTAAAACACTCAAGCAAATCTAGTAGTGATTTTGTAGCATTCTCTGTCTGTTGATTGTAATGTGATGCACTTTCCCCCGAATATCCCGGCTTTCCCTGCAATGCACCAGTTACCCCCGAAATATCCTCAAAGAATTTCAATTGCATATTCAGTAGTTCGGCAATACCTATGTTCGTGGAGTTGTTGGCTACCTGTTCCGGTACCTTGCCACTTTTGCTTGGTCTGTACACAATGACACCATTGAACTCCGTCCAGCTCTCTGCAATATCGTCAATGCTCACACCATCAGGCAAAGAATCTTCCGGCATCATCAATACACCTTTTGCGCTTGCCCTCATAATCCAGTCATAAAGCGTTATCAATCGATTGGTGTATCGTTGCTGGTCTATCACATCCGCCACGAATGAGTGTATTTCACCATCAATAAACGGATAAGCTTTGAAAACGTATGGATGACTGCCATGTTCGTAGGGCGTCTCCCCTTCCCTCAATATATCACCGAATGGAGATAGATAATAGAAATACCAGTAATCATCTACAAACCAAGTAGCTTTTATCAACGGTACTTCTTCTTCAGGCATACCCACCTCCTTGGCCATACGCATACGTTCTTCGTTTTCGGCAAGTACTACTTGTGCATAATCTTCCTCATCTATCTTGAAAATGTCACCATTTTGGTAATCATGACAACGGTATCTCGGCTTCTGTTCCTTACGCCATATTTCTATTACCCTGCATCTTCCCGGCTCACTGGTAAAGAGAAAATCATAATTTTCTAACCGACTATACCCAAATCGCTCTGCGTAAGTGGCTATATAATCCTTTCTTGCAGCCCACTTATAAATATCACGAAGCTCACGATATTCTTGCGGACTGGAAGCAAATTGCTCACACAGTTGCCCAAAAGATATATCATGTACTTCTCCAAGCACGGACACATCCCAACCTCTAAAATCCCTCATATTGTTATCAATGAAGAAATTGTTCGGCTGTACATAATCCGTCCAGCAATCTTCTTTACCATTACGCCAACCATATGATTTACGATGAACAATAAAGCCACTGATTAGAAATTCTTCCATACTTCGAGCGTACACATCGGGCATTCGGTTGAGTTGCATATTGCATTGTAATATAGTACTCATTGTTTCACCGAGCTTCTGTTCATCTCTATCACGTGCTGTACAAGTAGGTTCTTTACTTTGGCTGCGGTACACCCCCAATACACTGCGTACAAGCCGACGAATAAGATTATTTTTCAATGGCACATTACCTTGGCTCTTGATATATTCTTCTTCAGTCATGGATTTACCATCAACACAAATCATATCATCCCATTGAAAACCATAAGTATAGCGTTTATTGCGTTCCCGGTCTTTTCGAAAGTCCTCCATCTGATTCCAATAGTACTGCGCTTCCATTAGAATATCAAATGCTCTGCGACCACCATACCGCTTTGCAGAAGCAACGGTATCAATTTCAGATAGCTCATTCCGTTTCGGCGCAATTCGGCTCATTGGTAACAATTTTCCTTTGCCTTTATTATGCATATTTTCGTTGTTTAATGATTGCTTAGAGTACAAAAGTAGTACCCAAAGCAATCATTTTAGGTTTAACTATTTACGTTCGTCTTGCTCCATCTCTAAAATAAATGTCCGCTTTAACTCATTAATCCTCTTTTCAAGTTCTTCTGCTTTTGAGGTATCTCCGATTTCCTTAGCAGTATCATAAGCTTTCTTTAGTTTTGAGTAAATACGTTCCATTCCTTTCATTTTTACATATTCAGGATCAATGATAATCTCGCTTATCAGTTCTGCTTTCTTCTCCAACGGTAAACTCAAATCACCTTTAATGGCGCTGAATTCACTCGCCTTTGCACGGTATGCATCCAAATAACCAAAGAACTTCTCATCCAGCCCCCTACCTACATTACGTTCATCGCCACCGCTCATCAACATTCGGTTAGCAAGCGGAACATAACGCCAATCAAAATCTTTTTCACCTGTTCCCACATTGATCAAATTACGAATTTGGTTGGTTACAGTGAAGAAGCCGCCGGTGTATTGTTTCAATAGATACTCAATGGCAGCAGGATTCAAGTCAATAGTACCTTTCCTATACTTGCTTCCTCCACTGACTTCGTTCAGTGTTTCAGAAAGGTTTACAAGGTCTTTATTCGCACTCTTATAGGCTTTCGTCCAATTCGGCATATATTTATTGTAGGGTGTATCTTTCCATATCGGACTACCGTACCAACTCTCGTTATTCGATACTTCCACCATCGGCTTGACGCTGCTTGGCCACAACGCTTTTGTCCCCTCCATCATATCTACGGGAAGCAATTGGCTCATCTGTGCCAATACATCGCTAACCTCCAATTTCTCGTTATGGAACAGGGAAGAACCGGTAAGTTCTCCCATCGCATACACAGCTCGGTACTCGATAGGCAAAGGAATCTTTATCCATGCGTTACCGGGCCCCTTGACAATGAGGTTCTGTCTGCGAGTATGTTCGGGTATGTCATAGTAGCTGTCATCGTCATCATCACCTCCAGCCGAAGCAAGTGCGGTAACAAGCATGGCTAACCCATACCATGATGCAACGACAGTACCCATTTTGCCGGGATGCCTCATCGCATACTTCAAGAAGTTTCCGAACGTTCCTTGCAGGGCGGCATTCCAAAAGATATATCCGGCTCGTCCTGCACCCGATACACCGGCTGCTACATTTCCCAACATGGTTTGTCCTTCAGCCCCCAAGAACTTATCACCTGCGCCTTTCTTGTTGAAGTTCACACTGATTTCCTTGGCATCCCAAATACTGCGGTCTATTGTCCGTCCCGCATTCCTGCTTGTTACAAAGGCGGCAAATCGGGCACGCATCTCTATACCTCGTCCCACTTCGCCTATCCAGGTAGCCATACATTCACGTACCACATGGGCAGGAATTTTTTCATTCGCCGCTTTCAGCATCTTCTTGATTTCTTTCTTATGCTCGTCAATGTCTGCCATTCTTGAAAATCCTGTCTCGCCACCGTTCATCATGAACTGATAAAACATTTTCTCTATTTCATCATTCATATCAAGCGTTCCCCTGCGGTATTTATCCAATAACATAACCATTCTTACAATAGGTAACTTCGCAAAGTTCATGTTATATTGAATAGCATATTTCGGACTTTCCTTAACCCACACCATAGAATTAGAATATACCATATCACGCAAGAAGTTACTTGCAATAAAGTCCGGCTGTAATGTGGTGTACAATGAGGACAGTGTTCTGTTCACATCTCCAATGAGATGTACAAGCTGACCGATACTTCCGCTGATATCATTATCCGGGTTCGTCTGTCCGTTCAATGCTTGTGCAGCTCTCGGATTACCGTTAATGGTAATCACATAGTCTCTGCCGTTTCGCTTCACCACCACTTGATGCTGTCGCAAATCTCGGCTCTCAACAACACGATACGGAATGTTTGCCGCATCTTTGCCGTGCTTGTAGTTATCGGGGGCAGATTCAGCAAGCTGCTTCATCTTATCCTCAAACTCGTTCAACTTTCGCTCTACCTCTTCGGGACTATCGTTAATGTCAATATTGTCGGGGAATATCGGTTTCCATTCATCGGAAACTGCATCGTACTGCAACCACAAATCACTCACACTAACAAGGTCGCTCGGATGGTTGAGGGCAAAGTTCAAGAACTTCTGCTTCACGAGTTTGTTGCGGTTTCCCTGCATGATAGTACCTTCTGCCATTGATTGCAAGTAGGCAAATGGATCGTCTGCTTTCGACTTGCGTCCCTCCGCCTTCTTGATTGGAGCATTGAACGCACTTTGCCTGTGCGTCAGATATGCGTATGCTTCAGAACTCGTTTTTTCATCAAATCCACGCAAAGGGATATAAAACTCATACATATCTCTCACACTGTCGTAGGTTTCCTTGCTCATCATTCCGCATTCGTAGGACTTGGAAAGGACTGCCTTGCTGACGGCATTAACCTTGCTCCACAATGCGGTGGTGTCGTGTGCGTTTTCGTACTCATCTACCATAACCTGTGCTTCGGCTTCTGCATCTGCAATCTCTTCCATACCTGTGAGGGCGGTAAGACCTGCATAATCACGCTTGCGGCACTCGTCGATAAAGTTCTGCAAGGTATTTGTACTCTTCGAATGCTGCTTCTGATATTCCGCGAAGTCTTTTTGTGCATCACGCTCTGCCATTACTCTATTGCGTTCAAGACCGTGTTTAGCCATCATATAATCGGTCAGTTCCTCGCGCTCTGCTGTATTATGCGCAAGTTTGGCTACCTCTTCAAGCATTGGCTTGAACAATAGGTGCGCAAAGGCATCGGCTTCGGCTTTGTTCACACTTGATAAGCGGTTCTCACCCAAGTAGGCATTTTCAAATCCATCAACATCTTCCATTCGGGTATTCTTGCCGAGAATTGCGTTCATTGCTTCTTTCAAACCAAGCATACTATCCTGCAAGGCTTCCTGTGACTGATACATTCCACTCTTCACACGTTGTTCATATTTTGCTCGTGCCAAAGTACGCTCGTGTATTTCGGGATCACCGTCTCGGTTCAGCACATCATCGGTTGAGGTGTCGGCAAATTCGCCAACCATCAACTTGTGCTGCATAGCAATGTCGGCAGCTTCTCCGAACAGGTTGCTGTGCTTACCTTCTTTCAGATTTTCATAACTACGCCAAAGGATATAACGGAGTTCATTGTCCGTCAGAGTAACCCCTCTAAAATCGGAAAAGCCCAATTTGTCGAGCATTTCAAAGAAGAATTGTTTTATCCTCTGCCACCAACCGTTTTTACGTGCTTCCTCGAAATTAATGTGTTCGGCAAGTCCGGCAAGGTATTCTTCGGTAGCCTTGCGGAAATCCCAACCATTCTTTGAAGCCATATCGACAATACGTCTGCGTATAATTTCATCGGCATTGTTGAATACATTATCAAGGAATGTATCAAAATGTTCTCCGAACAACTGCCGTAAGCCGTAGTGTGCCACAGCCTCGTGGAGTAGGGTCTGCTCAACATCAAACATGCTCGTGTGATTAGGGATGACAATAGTTATCTTCCCTGTACTCTTTGAGTAGAATCCTTTCGCACGCTGTTTCTTACCATCCAATGTTGAGGCATCGGTAACAACCTCCACATTGTCAAGATGCAGTTTCTCTGTCAGGCTTACCACGCGCTCTGCCATTCTTTGGCGTTCACGTTGTGCAAATTTCCTCCGTTGCTTTGCAGTTCTCCTTGACTGTCCAAGCAGTTTTGCCACCGAGTCATTATCATAGCTGACCTCATCATCGGTGTATGCACCATCATCTTCACGTTTTAATTCATCATCTTCTTCCGAGGTAGAAACATTATTTGCCGTTTCTACTGTGGCATCCATTTCTGCATACTTGGCTTCCTTTTCTTCCAATTCTTTCTTCATCAGTTCGGCATATTCTTCCAACTGTGATTTCGCTTGTGCCAATTCCTCTTCATACTCGAAAGGTTTGCCCTCTCTTGACAAGAGTTCTTTCAATTCGGTCTCATTGTGTTTCATGCTTCGTTCAGCGGCTTCCAATCTTTCGGCAAAGTTCTTTCCTGTAATCACATTGCCGGTAATGTCCTCAATGGCATTACAGAGCAGGTTTTGACGTACAGGAACATCCTCGATACCGAGTTCTGTACATGAATAGGTCATTTTTCTTTCAACGTCATTGAACAAAGTTGTACCATCACGCATGGTCTGTCTTGTCAATTTAGTTGTTACAATGAATGGGAAATTGCCTATCTGTATAGTCAGTTCTCGCTTTTGTTCCCCTGCAATATCACCGTCTTTCATCTGCTTCATTTCAGCAAGAACAGTCTTGTTGTGTTCCTTGAAGAAATCATCCATTGTATCAACAGAGGTAAAGCGATGTTTGCCGATTACAATCTCTTTGAATTGTTCATCGGGGAATGATGCACGTACAGCCTCCAAGGATCGGCTGTTATCCTCAATGCGCTTTTCAGCATCTTTGATAAAGGCTTTTAACCTTGGCTTGGCATTATGGATGTAGGCTTGGTCTGTTTCCCATTGCTTTTTACAGCTTGCATACTTGCGTACATTCTTTTCCGCATTGTTTTTCAGCATGGCATACTCACTGCCGGAGAGTTGTGCTATAGTATCTCCAAACACATCTTCTTCCTCCTCAAGCACACGGTTGGTCATACTGTTCGACATCATCTGCTTGCCATTCATAATACTATCGGCAATGGCCCCCTTTGTTTTCAGACGTTGGTAGGCGGTAACGTCCAGACTATCCTCTACACCGAAACGCAAGATACGTATAGGTTTATTCATATCCTTGTGCAGATTTCCCTGTCGCAAAATACGTCCGTTACGTTGGGTATAGTCCATTGGACGGTTAGGCGCATCCAAATGTATCAGCGTGTGCAAGCGTTCCTGAATGTTCACGCCTGTACCGAGTGTAAAGGTCGAACCGAGAATCACACGCACCTCGCCACGGTTTACCTTTTCAAAGATTTCAAGTTTTTTCTTGACAGTCATTCCCGACCTCATTATCACAATCTCATCTGCAGGAACCCCCTCTGTAATCAGCTTATCCCTAATGTCATCATAAAGGTTGAAGCCACTCTGTTTGTTTTGGTAATTGTCGGCAAAAATGGCAACCGTACCTTTGTAATCGGCTGTTTCTTTCAGCGAGCGCAATGTCTGTCGAACGGCTTCATGAGTCTTACTGTTTACATCATCTTCGGCATCAGACTGTACCAATCGGGCATCCACGGCAGCGGCTTTGGCAATACCGTACATCGTGAGCGGGATGTGGCTGTTCTCTTTCTTCTCCTTTCCGCTCATCTGTTCATAATGTTCAAGTTCGTTCTTTACGAACTTCATGATGCTACGTAATGCGCGTGTCTGTGGCAGATAAAGGTCTTGTGCCTTTCCTCCCTCCATTTCGGGTATTTTGTCCTTTACGCCGCCGGCTTCTTTGGTTAGGACGGTATCGGACACTCCCGACCATATACGCACCAGTTCAGGCAGATTGACATACCCAGCAAAGCGGTTGTTCTCTTTGAACTTTCCGCTTGTGGTGAACTCCAGCATCTGCTGAATGTTACCGAAGTTGCGCACAAAGTCATCAAAGTAATAGATACCGTACTCTTTCATCGTATCAGCAGGCATGAGATAGCGCATGAACGTCCAAATCTCTGCGGCGGTGTTGCTGATAGGTGTACCGGTTGCAAAGATTACGTTCCGTCCGTTGTTTTTTTCCAAGATAGCCTGTGTCTTCAGGAACACGCCTTGTGACTTCTTGCTGTATGACGGATCCACACCTTTAACTCCACGCTGCATGGCAGTGGCAAATCCGAGGTGCTTATACTCGTGCGCTTCATCTACAAGTAAAGCATCAATGCCCATATCGTCAAAGTTCTCCACATCGTCAGTTCGGCGGTCAAGCATTTCCATAGCTTTAACCTCTGCGTTCTGCAAAGCTACAGCACGTTTCTTTTCATCATTGGCGGTACGTTTCTTTGAAGCATTGTCTGCAAGTCCGGCAAGCTGCTCCTCCAATAATTCGATTTCCCGTTCAGCCTGTCGGGTAATCATATTTTTTCCGTCCGGGTCTTCTTCTTTCATCTTTTCAAGAATGAGCATCTTCTCCTCAATCTTGTCCTGCACGAAAGTCATTTCCCTTTCCTCGCTGTCGGGGATAAATTCAAAGGTAGACTGCGGAACGACAATCATATCCCAATCGTTGTAACGTATCTTGGCATAAAAGTTCTTTCTGCCCTCTGCACTGCGGTCTGCTTCTTCAAGTGTCAGTATCTTGGCGTTGGGGTACAGTTCCTTTGCACTTGCAACGAATTGTCCAACGGTAGCATTCTGCACCACAATCATGGGTTTGCGTGCAGTACCCAAACGGCGCATTTCCATTGCTGTAGAAATTAGAGTAAAGGTTTTCCCTGTTCCAACCTCATGGGCAAGCAACAAAGGCTGTTGTGTGCCTCTTACAATGGCTCTGCCTTGATGCGGACGCATCTTAAACTTGTGCGAGGCACCTCCGAAATACTCCGGTACAAACTCATCTGGTATGCTCATAGGCACAAAGTTATTGAACGTGTCATTATAGATACGCTCAATCAATGCCGACATTTCCGGGTCGCTCTGCATCTTCTGCCTTGCCCAATCCTTGAAATCTTGACGGATTTCATCAATTTTGGCGGCACAAGCCTGTGTCGCTTCCTTGTCGGTAATGGTTTCGGTAGTGCCGTCATAGTGTTTCTTGGTGGTGGAAACGGTGATGCTTCTGTTCTGAATGGCAGCTTCAATGAGAGTATGCCCCATAATGGTACGGTTAAGCATTTCGCTGGTTACCCCCATTGCACGGTTCTTCTCATAATCGGTGAAGTATGGTTCTTTCATAAACCAAGTACCGCCCACAGCTGTAAACCGTACGTCAACCTCCGTGCGTTCCTTTACAAAATCCTCATACAGTTTCGGGTCAATCCAAGAACTTCCGAGGGTAAAGTCAATCAAATGTGCGGGGATTTCCATAGGCATGACCTCCTGCAATGCCTTGATGTTGCGGTCAAATTCCCCATTTTCGTTATTTACCTCTGCTTGACGCAGTTTTTCACGAATATTTCCGCTCAAGTAGTGATACGATGCTTCCATCTGTCGGGTTACAGGGTTCTCGAAACCGTAACCGCTCTCGATGATTTCTTTCTTCACATCCTCGATACCTGTGCCAAGTTGTCCGGCGATATACGGTATATCTACACGACCGAATTTAAAGATACTTGCAATGATACCGTCCTTGACATTGGCAGGAGTGGGTTCTTTTTCTTTTTCAACAACACGTTTGCTGAATACATCGGTCTTGTCAAATTTCTGTATCTGGTTTCCTTTTTCATCTGCCGTTTCTTCAAACTTTTCAAGAGCGTATACATTGGCATAGTCCACATCATTTCGGAGAAATGCAATGGCGGTGTTCTTGTTGAAGTGTCCGTATGTGCCGACAAAATCATCGTATACTTTGTTGAGTTTGTCAAGCAACGGTTTAAGTCCCTCATCGCTTTCATTCGCAGTCTGATAGGAAAGGACTTCCGCAAGAGCTTCCTTGATAGCGGTGTATGCCTCAAAGCATTCCACTTTCGTATGCCCCTTTACCTTGTTGGCATTCACTTCGAGAGGTTGTGCGCTTGCAGTTGAGTTGATGTATAGTTTTCCGTCTTTGACAAACACTTCGCCAATCTTCTTGCCGGGCATTACATCGGTGGCAAGCTCGGTATTGCGCTCACCAAATTCCTCTGCACGGAATGAGCGGACAAATTCAGCCAACATTTCTTCCTGTTTCTTATTCTGTTTAGGATATAAGCCTTTGCTGGTCGGGCGGAAAGTATCGCCTTTCTCAAATGCAAAGTGCATTTCACCTGCCATGTTTTCGGGGTGTTCAATGAAATAGCGGTTGTAGTCCATTGAAAGCTGCTTAATGACTGGTATCTCCTTGCCTTTAACCTTGCGCGTTTCCCCGGTATCATACTCTGCCATGCGCTCTCCGCTCACATCACTTACATCAATGGCATGGACAGACTTCTGCCCGTTCACACGCTTGCGGATAACAACGATGTCAGAGGTTACTCCGGTGCCGCCGAAAGTCTTGTTGTGCATACGGAAAGCACCCACGAAGTCTGCGCCTCCCTCGCCCACAATCCAGTCACGGAGTTTCTTACTGTTGTCAAGCGTACCATTGGACGTGATGAAGATACCCAAACCGCCCTCACGCAGTTTGCGCACATTCTTTGCTATACAGAAATCGTGTATGTTGTGGAATTTCTTCGACAGGTCTTTGTCGCCCGTGGTGTCATTCACACGGAGTCCGGTAACGAACGGAACATTAGTAATAGCCAAGTCCACACTTCCATTAGGAATACGTGTCTGCTCAAAACCCTGTATCTCTACTTTGGCATCAGGATAAAGGAGTGAGAGAATACCACCCGAAGTCCCGTCAATCTCAATAGCATGGATGTCGCTGTGCTCGCTGATATTTGTAGGCATCTGCCCCAAAATGTTTCCGATACCTGCAGAACCTTCAAGAATGTAACCACCCTTGAAACCCATTTGTGTAACAATATCCCAAAGAGTATCTACAACATAAGCAGGGGTATAATACGCACTATTAGCACTCATTACAGCTTCTTGATAGGCTTCTGTGCTCATCAACTGCTGTAGACGTGTCGAATATGTATTATCACTAAATACTTTACCTAAACCACCCCAACCGCTAAACTTGCGAAGTACTGCCATTTGTCTAGGAGTAGCAAGCTCTCCACTCTCAATAAGTTGCTGTGCCAACTCTATAGCTTTAATATTGGCCTCTATGCGTGCATCTACCGAAGTTGGAGCATAGTTCGTCCCCCGGTCTGAATGATTATTGCGAATATTTTTCGGTTCATCTATGGCATCATCGGAAAGTCGTGTTCCTCGCCCCCGTTGTATTTCGTCTGTTCCTTCCTGTACTCTACGATTTCCTCGTCCGTCATCCCTGCCTCTTTGTAAATCTCCGTCCACTCTTCCTCGCTCCATGTGTACGGTGCTTCTAGCGTTTCCGCTTTGTGGCGGTAGCATGCTGCGTCTATCCGTTCCTCCAGCTCCATTTTCGCTATCGACTTCTCGCTGTGTCCCTGTAATCTTAGTACTTTCTTGGTGTATTCGTCCATTTTCGTTGTTGGTTTCGTTATTATCAAACAAACTGCCAAACAAACCAAGCTCGTTTGACTGCTGTAAATTTACAGTTTTTTTCTCACTCTTCTTGCGCGTTGAACGAGTTTTCTTTATACGTTCCTGTGCAACTTCAACCTCCCCCGCCACTTCCGCCTCTTTCGTTACGGTTTCAGCGGTGGCGAGTGCATCAATGCCGGACTTGTCAAAGTTGGCCACGTCGAACTTCTGCACCTCATCGTAAGAGGTCATGTCGGTATTAAATCCGTTTTCTAACACCTCAGGCAAATCTCTCGCACCATTGTAAAATGCTTTAAGGTACGGACGTATGGAATCACCCAAGTCTGCAATCATAGCCTTTGCATATTCTGCAAACTTCCGTGAGCCTTTCTCTAAATGGTAAACAGCCATTTCTGTGCCAATAGCAAGTATTTCAGGGTCAATACCAATATTCATTTGACCGAGTAACTTCTTACGCATACGCTCACGAAGTTCCGCATAACGCTCATCAGTAACAAGACGGTTACCACTCGCTTCAGTCTTTTTCTGTAAATTGTCTTGTTGCTGCTTACTCCTCATATCGTTGATAAGAGTTCGAGCTTCATTAGCAAACTTGTCTGCACTATCTTTGGTCAGGAAAATAATATTTCCTTCATGATAAACGTCTCCACCACGCTTCTCTCCTAAATCCATCACAGCCTGCTTTTCCGCGTCAATCATCTTCATCAAAGTACGAACAGAATATCTGTTATCCATTTCCTTATCAACAACGAAATCTGTCCTTCTGTCATGAATTTCATCCTTTGCCTTGCGATCAAGTTCTCGGGTCTTAATTTTATTTTCAAGCAAAACTCCAACTGCATCCAAAACTTCTTGCATGCCATTCTGCGGATTGCGAAGAATGCCTAACATTTCCTCCGGGCTGTTGGTTGTCTGACGAAAACGTGCATCACCAATAGGTATGGGACCACTCACATCTTCACGAGTCAAAGTCGTATATCCGGTTTCCTTATCAACAAAAACAGAGTATTGCCATACAGGGGTGTAATCCTGTTTTTCATCCTTTGCTGGTGCTTTGGGTTCAGTAAACAGCACATCACCATCATTTAAAGCCTGTATATCCAACATTGATATGGGAGGTTGGCCTTGTGCATCTACTGCGTATTCTGCTAATCGTTTGGCATCTTCTTCGCTACGCATCATAAAGCCGTGTTTTTCCCTATCCCACCAACCTTTCATTTCTTTGGCGAACATACTTACATGCTTTTGAACTTCCTTGCGTAATTCCGATTGGAACTCAACAAGTTGCATATCTAACACCTTACCTCGCTTGGTGATGTACTGCGCCGGAGTAATGGTGTACGGAGCATCAGTCGGTGCAGTCGCTTCTTCACTGGAAGCGTCTTGTTCCAACTTGCGTTGTTCGGTAAAAAGGTCGTTAATTTCAGAAATAATACGAGCCTCCTCAAAAATGTCGCTACGGTTGTGCGCTGCTTCTTGTTCCTTGTGCAATTCTTCAATACGGAACTTGACTTCTGAAAGTCTGTTGCCTTGCGTGCCGGAACTCTGTCCCTCGATCGTCTTTACAGACTTGTATTCCGAAAAAGCCTTGGTCTTGCGATGGCTGCTCTCTATCCACTTCTCGAACTCCTCCAAGTTAACGCCCGTCAGCACCGTCTTGTGCTTCTTCGCCCAATTTCTGTCATAATTAGCAAAGTAAGCTGCTTCAGCATCGTCAGCCTCATTGAAGCCCAGCATAACCTTGTGTTCGTCAAACGTGCCGTCCTCGTTATATTGGTCAACCACAAACACCTTGCGACCATTCCACCCGTCAATATCATCAGAGAGGAACACGTCTATATGGTCGCCGTCTACACCTTCCGTGCCACGAATATAGCCATAGGTGTTCTGCATGGTCGTTTCCCATTTGTTGCCCTCTGTGTCTATTCCGCTACGAACGGATCCTTTCGGGTTCTCAATGGTGATATTGAATGTACCAACCTGCACATGACCTTTCTTATAATTGCCGGCTTCTTTCTGTTTCTCCGTAGGAGTAGTATCGGTTTCTTTCTCTGCCACTGCAACGGCATTGGCTAAAGACGAAGATGCATCAATATAATTAACAACATCCAATAAATCTCCGAATGTTTGACCGTCATACTCATAAGTACTACCTGTATAATTACCTTTCGTATCGGGTGCATCAACTTTTATAACTTTATGAGTACCATCAACAATAATTGTCTGTTTATAAGTATCGCCATACTTTCCGCTTTCAACCCAATCATCTTCTTGAACTTCAATGCGTCTTGCTATTTTTGCACTAAGTTGATTGTCAGTATCATCAGAAGATAGCATTTCTTCTTGTGATAAAGAAGGTTCTATTTCGCTTTGTTCACCAATGCTTTCAGTTCTTCCTGTATCATCGGTTGTCCCATTTCCGTCCTCAACTCGTTCTCTTGGCGCAAGAGCTCCATTGCTTCCTTGCTGCCCTCGTTGGCTTGTTGCAGTATCGCCAACCAATACATTGCTTCGCTGTTGTCCATTGTAATCTAAATTTAATGCTTCTTTAATAGCCTGTACGAGCGTCCGAGGGGTATTGTCCGGCTGTTCGAACAGAGTTTCTTCCTGTGTACCTTGTATAAGGTCATAAATCTTGCCGAATGTGTTTTGAATGAAGCTTTGGCTTTCGCCTTTATACATTGCGGCCAAATGCAAGACAAAGTTACTGAAATTATCAGCAGGGAGATAACTTTCCCCTGTAACATCATCCATTTGATACTGGCGTTTCCAGTTTTCTACAGCAATACGTGCTTCCTTGAAATTCTTTGCCTCTGCAAACATTTTATCTTGGGACAAAGCATAGTAAGCACGAACGGAATTCTGTATCTCATCTACCATTCGTTCACAGTTCGGACTGTCATAATCACGGAAAGCAGTGGCAAGAATAGCCTTTTGTGCTTTTACCGGCAATACGTTGAACATTTCCTCCAACCGTGTGCTGCCGTCCTTGAAGATGCTTTGATACATGATACCACGCAAATCATTCTTGGATTCAGGAGTTAGGTTGCCCTTGCTGTCAAACGCACTCTTGTATTGTGTGTGACTGATGAAACCTCTTTGACTCATCCATTTCAGAACATTTGCACCATTGGCATCCACAAGTCCGGCAAACGACATTTCATCATCCGAAGTCCTAAGCAACAGGTTGGCAAACGAACGCATTTCGGTTCCCATGCGCTGCAAGGTGTTTTTAGGTTTGATACGTTCAACACCTCCACTTTCTGTGTCTTGTGCAACAAACTGACCAAGATTGAGGGCTTCTGTATCGTCCACATGCAGCATATTTACCAACACCGGGCTTTGTATGGGCGCAATGTCCTCGGCACGCAGTCCAAACTCTTCCGCATGGTCTTTCAGGTATTGTCTATATGCTTCGGCCTGTTCCGAATGACTTTCCCACATCAGGCGCAAGGCATCACTACGGTTGTTTCCCTGTATTACTTCACCACGTTCGTTTACGGTCGGCGCACCGGTGTAAGCGGTAATACTTGATGTGATTTCTTCCGGACGAATGTTCTCGGCGATTTTCCGTGCAGACAATACGCTTGCTTCGTCATTGCGTTCCTTTGGTTGCGCTTCATCAATAAAATGCAGAGGATTGCGCACACCTTGTATATGACTCGGTTGCAACAATGACGCATCAATCACGGTCACATTGCCAGGAACCACTACATCATTGCTGAATTTCACGTTCACCTCTTTACCTTGTACAGCCTGTAATGGTCCTTGTCTGTCAACCTTATGGCCGTTTACACGTCTATATCCTCTTGCACGGGCATCTTTGGGAACATCTTCCACTATATCGGGAACTCCGTTAAGTGCTTCACGTTCCTTGCGTTCTGCTTCCTCACGCTCTGCACGCAATTTTTCTTCTTCCGCCTTGCGCAATGCGGTAGCTTCATCGGCAATACGTCTGCGCTCCGCATCTGCTTCCATTTTTCTGCGGTTGGCAGTGCCGACTATCTTTTGCCAAATGGACAATTCCTGTTTGGCTGCATCAATCGCCGCCTTGCGTTCTTTCTCTGCTACAATCTTCTCTGCAATAGTGTTTCCACCGGCAGATTTCGTTTTCTCGATTTTCTTCAATGCTGCTTCTTTGTCCACAACCATTCCGTTAGCCACGGACTGGGCCATAGCTTCGTCTCCCTCTGTCTGCTCAACAATGGCATCCCAAGCAAGGTCGGGAGTTTCCGCCTGCTCATAGATAGGATTACCTTGTTCATCTTTGGGGATTCGTTCTAATGCAGACACTTGCAACTGCTGTTCCTCCAGAGAACTTGCTGCCACTTCCGAATTATCATTCACACTTGAATTGGCAATCTCAACAGGTTGCCCATTGTGTTCTATCAGCATGGAATCAAGCTCTTCACGGGTAAACATATTCACACGCTTACCATTCAAGGCATCTTCCGTATAAACTTCATATAGTCCATCGGCATCCACATCGGCGGTGATGTTACCACGAATACCTATACCATTTTCATCACGGAGCGTCACAAGGTCATTCATTGCATATTGCGGTCGGTCTGCTTCCTGCTCTTCCTGCTGCAAAGCAAAGTTTTCTTCAGCTCTCTGTTGCTCAAACTCTGCGATTCGTGCAATGTTAGATGCGTCCACAAACTGTTGGATAGCCTCTTTTGCTATAGGGAATACATTTGTTCCGTCTGTCACATTGATAGTTCCGTCGCCATTGTCTATGATTCCGTTCTCATCTGAAACTATTGTGACCTGTATTTGCGAACCGCCTTCACCGACAATGGTATAGGTTTCGCCCGGATTGAATGTAACAACACCATCAATCTTATCCGCAGCTTCACGTGCAAATTGTTCTCTGATAGATTGTGCAACCAACTCCTTCTGCTCGTATGGGTCTTGTACATCATCAATAGACAATATAGCATCGGGAGATACTTGTTCAAGCCCACCTGTGTCCGCATCACGAACAATGATGCTATTGTCAGAATCAGTCACACTTACACCGCTACCATCTGCATATGGTACAAGAGTCCCACTAAGAACATACACCTTGCGTTCATCCTGCTTCATGGTTGCCCCCTGTATCATACCTGTCTTGCGGTTCACACGTGCATCTATCATCGAATTGCTCTGTTCCACCCGTCCGTCTATATCATCACGTACACGTTGAATCATGCCATTGTAAACCTGCTTGGCATTGATATAGTCGATAACAGAAGACTTATCCTCATCACTCCATTGCTCATTCCCGTTCACAAACTCCAATGCGGCAATCGGATTCTCTTCAATCATCGCAAACATATTCTCATCTGCAAGGTCTGCCACTTGTGTTCGATGGTATTCGTACAGGTTCTTCGCATCGTTCATTTCCTGCGAGGAAGTGACGTTGTATCCGTCAAGATAACTGTCATTTGCCTGTTGTTCGCTTTCACTTTGAACACCGCCACGGGACCGGGCCATAGAAGCAAGATTGAATCCACGCAAATTCAACGAACGTTCCATATAATTCAGTACGGCTGCTTTCTCATCAGCGGTAAAATCTTTATCACCGGCAACAAGTTCCGCAACTTCACCGATATTCTCATTGGTAGTAAGGTCAAGTGTTGCCTTCAACGGCTCCCATACTTCTTTACCAAGTAATTCATTCACTTTTGCATCTGCTTTGTTCACGCCATGCTTCATGGATGCATAATTTGCGGCAGACAAGGTATGTTTTCCTGCCCCCATCAACCCCATAGAGAGTGCCATTCCACCCCAAATATCACCGTGAAATTGTCCAGTTGCAAATAAGTTAGTACGTGTGCCGTCCGGATTCTGCTGATAAGCATCATCAAGACTAAGCATTGTGCGCCACAATTGACCGTAGTATTCTTCAGATACTTCACCAACATAATCACTGACACCCATTTTATTGAACATCTGATGAGTTTGTCCCATTATGCTATTCAATGCACCGGCATCTGCCTTTGAGAGTACACCTCCCAATCGCTTTGCCCCTAGAACATTAGCGAGTTTACTCATATTACCAAGTGTAAAAATAGGATCAAGGTGCGCACCGAACATTTCCGAATAATTCTCAATGATAGCATTGGCTTCACCTTGCCATATTGCACTTCCCCAGGTCTTATCATTGGAGAAATCATAGTTACCGTTTTCATCAACAACCACGTCACCTAGCTTCCGGTCAATGATGTCAGAGACCGTTTTTCCTGCCTGTATGGTGTTTGTCATCGCCTGAGCACGTACAAGCAAATCATCTGCGGTTGTCCCAAGTGCTTTGATAGTCCAATCTGCTGCGTACTGTCCTAACCCTCTGACACCATTCTCTTTAACATAGGATTTAAATCCCTGTTGAGCCATTTTTTCAGCCGTTTCTTTACCTATGACCTTTGCGGCGACTTTAGTGCTTCCTTTTGAGAATGTAGACAAACCATTGAATCCGCCACCAGTCAAAATGAAATCCAACATAAATGAAGGCATATATCCAGTCATGACACCGGCTCTGTTCCAAAAGTCGGCATTTCCACCGTATCTTTCCTCTGCCTGTTGTTTCTCATGGATTGCACCCATCATCATATCATGGGATTCACGCTCGCCCTCTGTGGCATTATCACCTTTGAGTTTGTCGGCATTCATCATGGTCATGGCATCCGCCATATCACCCATACCGAAATCCCACGTGCGTACATCACCCATAGTACGACCAAAACCACGCCAAAAGCCTACATCAACCCCATTTTCACGGTCTTTCTGTTCTTCAAGGTTCTTGATGAGCTCTTCTGTTTCTCTAATGGCTACTCTCAATGCGCTGTTTTCCTTGTCTGATTGCTGGCGCGGTGTGTAAGTGGCTGCTCCCAATATGGCAGCGAGCGGCGCTTTGTTCTTTTCCGTTTCTTCTACCCATTCCTTATGCACTTCGGAGGCTCTTTCCGCTTGCTTAGCTTTTAACTCCTGCAAACGGAGATTAGCCTTGCGTAACTGTCCGCCGATTGACATATCGGCAGCTTGTCGGTACCGGAAACTCTCGATGTCAGCAAGAGGTTTACTAGTAGTCTTGTTACCAAGTGGAGTAATATATGTTTTTTCCAGTTTCCCATTTTCAGGATTAAACTGCATTTTACCCTCTTTAGTTTGCAATCCGGGATTCAACCCGTATTCTTGTATATTATCTACACGTTTATTTGCGTCTTGTATCTGTGTTTCCACATTCTGCATCATACGGTTTGTACTAGCAATCATCTCTGCTTTTTCTTGTTCGGTAGGTTGCCACGCCTGTTCTGTTTGTACAGCAGGCTCCGGTGCAGGTGTTTGAATCTTTCCGAAACCTATATTATTCTCAAACTCTTCAAACGGTTCCATCTCATAACCTTCTTTCACTAGAGCATCATAAGCTGCCTTGCGTTTTGTAGAATCCGATAAGTTCTTGCGGAAATCTTCTTCACTCTCCATATCGTAACCATCAGAAACAAACGTGTCGTATAGTTTCTTTATTTTATCCTCATTTTCAGGCATAATGTTTCATTTATGATGTTGGACTTTTCTTTTTATTACTACTGTTATCTCCGGCTGTTGGACTTTTCTTCTTATTCGATGCCGTTTCAACTTCACCGGCAAGTTGGCTGATAGGTTTTGGAGTAGAGACATTCTTTTCTTTTGCCCCCATTACATCATTTTCTGTGGTTTTCACATATTGGTGAGTCTTAATACCTAACCGTTTAGCCTCACGCTGCACCGCTCTCTCATAATCTTCTTTCGTATCATAGTAAGTGGTCTTACCATCAATAGTAAGTGTCATCCTTTTCTTATTGCCGCCACTACCACCACGGTTATAATACCCAGCTCTAGCATTGGATGCGGAAGCAGAAGCTTTTGAAGCGCCCGCTTTAGCCTTTTCAGTTTCAAGTCTAGCCTTTGCAAGATCATCAGCATATTCGGCCTCCACTCTTTTACGTTCTGCATCAGCTTCGGCTGCTGATATTTTATTGTTTTGGAGCTTAACGTTGAGATCAAATATCTGGTTATCTCGTTTTTCCTTTGCGTCCGCAATGGCATCGGCTCTTTTCTCGCGTGCTAACTGATGTCTCCAATTACGATCATCTCTCGCTTTGACATCATCAGCCTGCATAGCACCGAACAGGCCGCTCAAATAAGCCCGGGCATTCTCATTACGTTCTTTCATTAATCGATCATACCTAACCTGTAACCTTTCCGAAGCTGTGTTTTTTCCACTATACATATTCGGTGCACCCTGTGTTGTAAAGTACAGATTGGAGAGAGCAGATATGCCATCACCAATTGCAGCAAAAATTTGGTCACGTTTCTGCTTTTTCTTCTCTTTAGCAAGTTCTTCGTCGGTCGGTGGAGTATAAGGATTAAGTTTCTTGAACAGTTCAGCATATGAAAGGGCACCACCGTCCGAGCCTTCTTGCTTGGTCGGAGGGGGCGGTGTAGTAGTTGTGTCAGGTTTAGGTGCGGTAACAACAGGAGCCGTAGCCGCTTTTTGTTCCACCCATTCCTGTGTACCCTTTACAGGTGGAGGTGCAGAAGAACCGTCTTGTTGCTGTTCATGCCATTCTTTAGAACCTTTCGGAAAAGGTGTGCCACCTCCATTGCCTAATATATCATCATATGTCGCCATAAGTTACCTCCACACATTAAAATGGCATTTTGCTTGCCGCACTCGTTACTCCTTGTACGGCTCCGGTTATCGCTTCTGCCTTATCTTTTTCTAACTGATTGAGTTGCTCAACAAAAGCATTGTCATTCTGCATATAGGTGGCCTCGATGTTGTCTTTGCGCGCATCCGCCTGTGCTGCAATCTGTGATGTTGCATCAGCAAGAGCCTTGCTATTCGCTTCTTTTGTAGCTGCTACACTTTCATCAGTACCGCCCATTACAGCCTGTATACCAGCTGCCTGCTTATTACGGTTCTTGATACTCTCTTCCGTCTGCGTGAGAATACGTTGCGCATCGGCTCGTTGCGTATAATCCTCATTGTACCTGCGATCATACCAATTTTGGTTCTTCTGTCGCTGCGCCTCAACGTTGCTCTTAATTTTCTTCATTGCTTTCGATGCAGAGATACCGCCAAATATGCTACCTGCCGCTCCTATAGCACTTCCAATTAATCCCATAAAACCTTTGTTTTAATTATTAAAAGTTATACCTCATTTGCGAAAGTAAGCCCTTATCTTCGCAACATCATTTTATCTTTTTACACTAATAATCATTATGGTATGGCAAAAGGGAAAAAGACAGGAGGACGACAAAAAGGAACACCTAACAAAATAACAGCATTGGCCAAAGGCATGATTGAAAAATGGCTTGAAACTCACAATACGATACCTGAAGGGGATGTGGCACCGCTAATAATGCAAGACTTTTTAGAACTTGATCCTAAAGACCGAGTGAAGGTTTCTATGGAGTTCATTAAAATAATTATGCCGAGAAACATCAGCATTGATGATAACGAAATTCACCTTACCATTGAAGATAAGTTGGTCGAACTTGCTGGGGATGAAGAGGACGACGAAGAATAATCTACTTCTCTCTACTTTAGACGCGAGGAGTTGCTTACCCTTAGGGGTAATATAATACAGTTTTGCTTGAAAGCGATATCCGAAAGGATGTCGCTTTTCTTCATAAAAACAAAAACCTACAAAGAAAAAGTTCCTTGTAGGTTCGAAAAAATCAGAAGCCCTTTCCTTTCTGCCGCTGATATACTACCGTCTGATTCTTATCAAGATTGACGATTTTAAACATCACCATAGAACGGTTAGGAATATCTTCGGGTAACATTGTCACAAGTCGTGCTATAACATCGTCCACGTTGTTGAATCCTACATCAGTCAACTCTGCAACTTTCTGCCCATTGTGGTAAGCCGCCCCATTTACCATATATCGGAATGATAATCTAAAATGCGTATCTTCCTGCTTCTGCTCGCGAACAGATGTCTTACCGGAGAAGAAAATGAAATCAACCACTTTCTCGTTTAATTCCCAAGCAGGAGAATAATCAATCTTTATATAGCCCCGTGTTACCTTATGTCCAGCAGCATGATTCATCGCAAATGCAACCTCATCAATTGAAGCTCTCACGTCATTCTGTGCCACAGTACCCCACGTGTGCCGGAATGTATAGACCGAATACCGTTCTTCTTTTGCCATTCCCATGGCCTCACATATTTGCCTAATTCCACTGTTAACATTGGAACCAAAACTGTCAGATGTTGTCATACGCTGATAAAAATTGAACAGACGATCGTCATCCTCCTTCGTATTGAGATATTTATCGAAGAGCGGTTGAATAATTGCCGGCACGCGCATTTCCATATATGCACCGTCGGCACGAAACTTCTTTGTCTTGGCACGCTGATAGTGAATAATGCTGTTCCGATAATCCTGCTTTTTCAAATTGTATAGATCAACTGTGTTGATTCCTGCCAAACAAAGCACCATCATGGCTATATCACGTCCGAACTCCGTCTGTGGATATTTCATCTTACTTTCCGGCAGAGGAAATGAAAAGAATTCCCGACACGCTTCGGGTGTAATGGCAAGTTTTTCTGCACGATCTGCCGAAGGAATCTCCACTTTCACCCATGGATTAGTCTTTATACGAATAATCCCATTATCATAGTCGTTATACTCCAGAATAGCAGCTTTAAATACTTGTCGCATACAGATAGGATACATCTCCTTAGCTCGGTGTGTCTGTTCAAGCGACTTAATCCACCTATTCATCAAGTGCGATGTAAGGTGTGAGAACATTATCTGCGTTGTTCCTAAAAAACGCTCCAGATGTTGCAATGCCAGCTGATAGTTCTTAGCATTACGTTGTTGACCGTTGTCAATCATTCGGTTGATATGCTTTCGTGCATAATCTGAAAAACAAACGTCATCATTCCCACTTGCAAGAAACTCGACTACTTCCTTGACTGTCCAATGCTCGATATTTTTGCTATTAAGCCTCTCCGTATACTCCAATATTCTCTGCGAACAGAATTGCAAAACATACGGGTCTTTAATCTCATTAGTTTTGGTGAGTTCCTTCTTCGTCACCATCTTGTCTGTCTTAATGAACGCAGAGCTTCGATGATGAGTCACCCGGATATATACCGGATAAAATCCGTCAGCCCGTGCCGTTCTCACTACTGCTTTCAATGTTGCCATTTTATATTCGTTTTATAATTAAACATTCTGTTTGGGCGTACTATGTTCCAAAGCGATTGTTCCGTGTTCCAATGTGATTGAGGCAAAACGCCCGTAACTTATTGACTATACGGAAAAAGCATTTGTACAACACTTGTACAACACTGTTGTCAAAACTGCATAACTATTGTACAACATTTGCGTTTATTCTACTCATTTTTTGTGCAAAATGCACGTACATTTTTAAAATACAATAGGCGGTAAGCCTTTGTAAATGAAAAGCATACCGCCTAATTAACTGAATATCAGCTATACCGCCTTTATCCCTCGATTGCTGCCTGCGCCGCCGCCAATCTGGCAATCGGCACTCTGAATGGAGAACAACTAACGTAGTTCAAACCTACCCGGTGACAGAACTTCACTGAAGAAGGCTCACCACCATGTTCACCACAAATACCACATTTCAGATCCGGACGGATAGCACGGCCCTTTTCTGTAGCCATACGTACCAACTGTCCCACACCATTCTGATCGAGAACCTGGAACGGGTCTACTTTCAAAATCTTCTTTTCCAGATAAACAGGAAGGAAAGAAGCTATATCATCACGAGAATAACCGAAGGTCATCTGCGTTAAGTCATTTGTACCGAATGAGAAGAACTCGGCAGAAGAAGCGATACGGTCGGCAGTCAAAGCGGCACGCGGAATTTCGATCATTGTACCCACTTTGAAGTCAATGCTATCTCCTACTTCCTCAAACAACTTCTTAGCTTCCGCACGGATTACATTTTCCTGCTCCTTGAATTCATACAAGATACCAGTTAATGGAACCATGATTTCCGGATGAGTTTCCACTCCTTCTTTCTTCAATTCGAGTGCAGCACCCAAGATGGCACGTGTCTGCATCTGTGTAATTTCAGGATAAGTATTTCCCAGACGGCAACCACGGTGACCCAACATCGGGTTATGCTCACACAATGATTCTACACGTTGCTGGATATATTGCAGGCTCACACCCATAGTATCTGCCATTTCCTGCTGTCCCTTCAAATCATGAGGAACGAACTCATGCAAAGGAGGATCGAGCAAACGAACAGTTACCGGGCAACCAGCCATTGCTTTAAAGATGCCCTTAAAGTCTTCCTGTTGGTATGGAAGAATCTTAGCCAATGCTTTACGACGTCCTTCCGCATTTTCCGCCAGAATCATTTCACGCATTGCCTTGATCTTTTCACCTTCGAAGAACATGTGTTCCGTACGGCAAAGCCCAATACCTACTGCACCGAAGTTACGAGCCACTTCCGCATCATGAGGAGTATCCGCATTTGTACGTACCTGCAGACGAGTATACTTATCAGCCAGCGTCATTAATTCAGCAAAGTCACCGGAAAGTTCTGCAGCCTGTGTTTCTACCTTACCATTATAAACTACACCTGTACTTCCGTTCAGAGAGATATAATCGCCTTCTTTCAACACAACACCGTCAATTTCTACGGTACGGTTTTTATAATCGATATTCAATGCACCTGCACCTGATACACAACATTTACCCATACCACGAGCCACAACAGCAGCATGAGAAGTCATACCGCCACGAGCCGTAAGAATACCTTCGGCAACTGCCATACCGGCCAAGTCTTCCGGAGAAGTTTCGATACGAACCATTACCACACGTTTACCGGCAGCATGCCATTCAGCAGCGTCGTCAGCAAAGAACACCACCTGACCGGTTGCAGCACCCGGAGAAGCCGGAAGACCACGAGTCAACACTTTGGCTTTCTTCAAAGCATCCTTATCGAATACAGGGTGAAGCAATTCATCGAGTTTATTCGGTTCCACGCGCATCAAAGCAGTCTTTTCGTCAATCATGCCCTGACGGAGCAAATCCATAGCGATCTTCACCATAGCAGCACCTGTACGCTTACCGTTACGTGTCTGAAGGAACCAGAGTTTACCTTCTTGTACGGTGAACTCCATGTCCTGCATATCTTTATAATGATTTTCCAGTTTAGTCTGGAGAGCATCTAATTCTTTATAGATTTCCGGCATTGCCTCTTCCATGGAAGGGAACTTCGCTGCGCGAACATCTTCGGTCACACCAGCCAATACAGCCCAACGTTGAGAACCAATCTTGGTGATCTGTTGCGGAGTACGGATACCGGCCACTACGTCTTCACCTTGTGCGTTAATCAGATATTCACCATTGAAAAGGTCTTCACCCGTACCGGCATCACGTGAGAAACAAACACCAGTAGCCGAAGTTTCACCCATATTACCGAACACCATAGCCTGTACATTGACAGCTGTACCCCATTCATCAGGTATACTTTCCATCTTACGGTAAAGGATAGCGCGTTCATTCATCCATGAATCAAATACGGCACATATAGCTCCCCAAAGTTGTTCGTATGCACCAGTCGGGAAATCTTTTCCGGTCTGTTCCTTTACGGCAGCCTTAAATTTCTTTACGAGTTCCTGCAAGTCTTCCACTTTCAACTCGTTATCCAGTTCTACCCCTTTCGCTTTCTTCACCTCTTCAATGATTGCTTCGAACGGGTCGATATCATCTTTATTGGTAGGCTTCATGCCCAATACTACGTCACCGTACATCTGCACAAAACGACGATAAGAGTCCCATGCAAAGCGTGCATTACCTGTCTTACGGATAATACCTTCTACCACTTCGTCATTCAATCCCAAGTTCAGAATCGTATCCATCATACCCGGCATAGATGCGCGCGCACCGGAACGTACAGACACCAACAAAGGATTTTCAACGTCACCGAATTTAGATTTCATCAACGTTTCCACGTGAGTGATCGCTTTTACCACTTCATCTTTCAGTAGCTCAACCACTTTATCACGTCCTAACGTATTGTATTCCGTACAAACATCTGTAGTTATTGTGAATCCGGGAGGGACAGGAATTCCGATTAAATTCATTTCTGCAAGGTTGGCTCCCTTACCACCGAGCAAATTCTTCATGTCAGCCTTTCCTTCTGCCTGACCATTACCAAAGGTATAAACTCTTTTTTTATCCATAATATTGTGTTTAAAGTTACATTATGATTTTTTTCTGTTCGCAAATCTAAGGATATTTCGCAAACTTGAAAACTTTTTGCGAAAAAACTTTCTATCAAAATGCAATTTCGACATTACAATCCGGAATATTTCTGTATACCCGAATTTTTTCCAAAAAAAATACCTACTTTTGCAAAGTAATTATTAGACTGGTGTAAAAGTGGCAAGAAAGAAAAAAGAGCTTCCCTTATTGGAGAAGGTAACAATCATGGATGTGGCTGCCGAAGGAAAAGCCATCGCAAAAGTAAACGACCTGGTGATTTTTGTTCCCTATGTAGTGCCGGGTGATGTCGTAGACCTGCAAATCAAGCGTAAAAAGAATAAATATGCCGAAGCTGAAGCGGTGAAGTTTCACGAGCTGTCGCCCAATCGCGCTGTTCCTTTCTGCCAACACTATGGCGTATGCGGTGGCTGCAAGTGGCAAGTGCTCCCCTATTCGGAGCAGATCAGATATAAGCAAAAGCAAGTGGAAGATAATTTGAGACGTATCGGGAAAATCGAACTTCCCGAAATTTCTCCGATTCTCGGTTCTGACAAGACGGAATTCTACAGGAACAAACTGGAATTCACCTTCTCAAATAAACGCTGGTTGACAAACGAAGAAGTTCGTCAGGATGTGAAGTATGACCAGATGAATGCGGTGGGTTTCCACATTCCGGGAGCCTTTGACAAGGTGCTGGCTATTGAGAAATGCTGGTTACAGGATGATATATCCAACCGTATCCGCAACGCTGTACGTGACTACGCTTACGAACACGATTACTCTTTCATCAATCTGCGCACACAGGAAGGTATGCTGCGGAATATGATTGTACGCACCTCTTCAACTGGCGAACTGATGGTAATCGTCATTTGCAAGATTACGGAAGATCACGAAATGGAACTGTTCAAGCAGTTACTCCAATTCGTAGCGGACTCTTTCCCAGAAATCACTTCTCTTCTATACATTATTAATAATAAGTGCAATGACACAATCAATGATTTGGATGTGCATGTATTTAAAGGGAAAGATCACATCTTTGAAGAAATGGAGGGACTGCGTTTCAAAGTAGGACCGAAATCATTCTATCAGACCAACTCGGAACAGGCTTATAATTTATATAAAGTGGCCCGTGAATTTGCCGGATTAACAGGCAACGAACTGGTATATGACCTCTATACAGGAACGGGAACAATCGCCAACTTCGTATCACGCCAGGCTCGCCAGGTAATCGGTATCGAATATGTGCCGGAAGCTATCGAAGACGCAAAGGTAAATGCAGAAATCAATGATATCAAGAATGCATTGTTTTATGCCGGTGATATGAAGGATATACTGACGCAGGATTTCATCAATCAGCATGGACGCCCGGATGTAATCATTACTGATCCTCCTCGTGCCGGTATGCACCAGGATGTAGTTGATGTCATCTTGTTTGCCGAACCGAAACGGATTGTGTATGTAAGTTGTAATCCTGCTACTCAAGCACGGGATTTGCAATTACTCGATGAGAAATACAAGGTGAAAGCCATTCAACCGGTAGATATGTTCCCTCACACCCACCACGTAGAAAATGTGGTGTTGCTGGAACTTCGATAATCCGTGATGATAATAGAATTTCAAAAGAAAAAAGAAATGGGAAAAAGACCTAGAAGAACTCCTGCTGAAAAAGCACGTGCTCAATATACCAATTATGCAGTGAAAGAACCCATGGAACTAATGGAGTTCCTGGCTACCAAGATGCCGGACGCAAGTCGTACGAAATTAAAATCGTTGTTAAGCAAACGGGTTGTATTTGTTGATAATGTGATAACCACACAATTCAACTTTCCTCTTGAAGCGGGCATGAAAGTGCAAATCAGCAAACAAAAGGGAAAAAAAGAATTTAATAACAGACTGCTGAAAATCGTATATGAGGATGCCTATATCATTGTTGTCGAGAAGATGCAGGGACTTTTATCAGTCAATACAGAAAGACAGAAAGAGCGCACAGCCTATACAATACTTAACGAATACGTGCAACGTTCCGGACGTCAATTCCGTGTGTTTATCGTTCATCGCCTGGACAGGGACACTTCCGGCCTGATGATGTTTGCTAAAGACGAAAAAACACAGCGGACACTACGTGATAACTGGCACGATATCGTGACTGACCGTCGATATGTAGCTGTGGTGGAGGGAAGTATGGAAAAAGATTATGATACAGTCGTTTCCTGGCTGACTGATAAAACGCTTTATGTAAGTTCCAGTGAATATGATGACGGTGGATCAAAATCTATTACCCACTATAAGACCATCAAACGTGCCAACGGATATTCTCTGTTGGAACTCGATTTGGAAACCGGCCGAAAGAATCAGATTCGTGTACACATGCAAGATTTAGGACATCCTATTATCGGTGATGGAAGATATGGAAGAGAAGATGCTCCCAACCCTATCGGACGACTGGCACTCCATGCTTTCAAACTTTGTTTCTATCATCCGGTAACGGGAGATTTGATGGAGTTCGAGACACCTTATCCGGCGGAGTTTAAGAAGTTGTTTCTGAAAAAATAAATTCCTATATTCAAAAATAAAGCCAGAATCATAATCGACTCTGGCTTTATTTTTAATCTTCATTATTATTTTATTGACGCCTCATATAAAATGGCTGTCCATCTATTCTATCTCTAAAATCCTGCCAATTATTATACCATGTTCCACTAAATGTCCTGCCGGTAGCTTCTGCACCCCAAATATAGGCATAAGTGCGGTCACCGTAGAAAAATAATTCCATTGAATTATATCCTCCATCAATCCATCTCCACTCAAAAACCAGATAATTTGGATCACCAGCAGAACCAATCGTTCCTTGATTTCTCGCATTAAATGTCATGAGCGTACCTCTTCCCCAGGTATATGCCCCGAAATCAATTTCTTCATTAGTATACCACTCGCCAGGCAGATTAAATTCTGTCTCTTCTTCACTCTCACACGAAGTAAAGCCAACCAATAAAGTCAGCATCATCAAGATACCTGCATATCTCTTTATCATTTTCATAATTCTCTAGTTTATTGCGTTTATTAATACAAAATTAGCATTTTATATTTACTATACATCACAAGCCACAAGTTTTTTGTACCTTTGCAAAGATAATATTAAATTTTCCACATGAAACTTCTTTGGCTTGATTTAAATAGTTCGTACGCTCATTCTTCGCTGGCATTGCCAGCCTTACATGCCCAGATAGCAAATAATACAGACATTGAATGGTGTACGGTCTCCGCCACTATCAATGAAAATACCGGTAGTGTCGTCAATCAAATCTACCGCCATCAACCGGATATCATTGCAGCTACCAACTGGCTATTTAATCACGAGCAACTCCTGCACATCGTTTCACGCGCAAAAGCGTTACTACCTCACTGCTGTGTTATACTCGGAGGTCCCGAGTTTTTAGGAGATAATGAAGCTTTCTTATATAAGAACAAATTTGTAAGCGGAGTGTTTCGCGGAGAAGGCGAAGAAGTATTTCCTTTATGGTTAAAAGTGTGGAATCAGCCAAGAAAAGAATGGAAATCAATCACAGGACTCTGCTATCTGGATGAATCGGAAGCATACCATGACAACGGGCTCGCCCGTGTCATGAACTTTTCCGAATTAGTCCCTCCTGAAGAGAGCCGTTTCTTCAATTGGAGCAAACCCTTTGTGCAATTAGAAACTACCCGCGGATGTTTTAACACCTGTGCCTTTTGTGTCAGTGGAGGTGAAAAACCGGTTCGCACCCTATCTCTTGAAGCAACCCGGAAACGTCTTGACGTGATACACCAACACGGAATCAAGAATGTACGGGTACTGGACCGCACTTTCAATTACAACAACAAACGGGCAAAAGAATTACTAAATCTATTCCGCGAATACCCGGATATCTGTTTTCATCTGGAAATTCATCCTGCACTCCTTTCCGATGAACTCAAACAGGAATTAGCCACCCTTCCTAAAAGACTGCTACACCTGGAAGCCGGAATCCAAAGCCTTCGGGAAAACGTGCTTGAACAAAGCCGGAGAATAGGCAAACTCTCCGATGCTTTGGCCGGACTCAAGTATCTATGTTCCCTTGAAAACATGGAAACCCATGCCGACTTAATAGCAGGGCTCCCACTCTACCATCTATCAGAAATTTTCGATGATGTCCGTACTTTAGCAGAGTATGGCGCAGGAGAAATTCAACTGGAATCCCTCAAATTACTTCCGGGCACCGAAATGAAAAGAAGAGCGGACGAATTAGGCATACAGTACTCTCCACTCCCTCCATACGAAGTTCTTCAAACTCGTGAAATCACCGTAGATGAATTACAGACAGCACATTATCTGTCCCGCCTGTTAGACGGTTTCTACAATACCCCAACTTGGCGAAGCATCACACGGATACTCATTCTCGAAAACCCTCATTTTATACATGAGTTACTCGATCATTTAGTTCAAACAGATGTGATTGACACCCCTCTTAGCCTGGAAAAAAGAGGATTAATCCTCTATGACTTCTGCAAGAATCATTATCCCGACTACCTGACACAAGTCAGCATTGCATGGATAGAAGCGGGTATGTCATTAAAAAAAGCTCCGGCAGAAAAAGTAAGAACCAAAAGACAGCTACCACCTGAAAGCTGGGAAATAGAATACGGAGCATATCGCGAGAATCTACGATTATGTTTCCTTCCCACCGATGAAGAAGGACATGGTTACTGGTTTGGTTTTGAGTCGGAGATTCAGAAGATACAACCGGTTTTCAAGGCTAAAAAACTATCATAAATAAAAGAAAAGTATTCTCATATTATGTGAAATTATTATTAGTCGCTAATCGTTTAGAGCAGCATTTCCTGTTTTCCACCGTCCATACAATAAACTTTACTAGCACAGTGTATGGACATTCGAAAATATCAATTCAATATTTTTTGCCTATTATTGTTCCCCTTATCCGCAACAGGACAAGAATGGAACAAACAGGATTCATTGAGACTTCAGCAAATGCTGGAATCCGATCAGGAGATCAAGATAAATAGAAAGTTTATCGAAAAAGTAGAGCAAAACATGTACTCTCGAAAACCATTTGTAGATTTTGATCCCACACTACCGACTTTAAAATCTTCCATGATTTTTTCGAAACCTTCCATTCGCACTTATCAGACATTCCTAAAACCGGGTTCCACCTTTTTACCCACTTACTCCTGGTTAAGAATAAACAAGAATCTTGTGCTGCACAGTAAAAGTAATTTTGCAGAAAATTCCAGTTGCTTTCATATCCAAAGCCAAATAGAATATAATTTATCTCCCAAATGGTCTCTCAACATATATGGCGTACAAAACCTTGATACCCGAAAACACCGGGGCCTCCCTTCCGAAGTGGAACCCACCCAATTGGGTAGTAATGTTGTTCTCAAAATAAATAAAAACTGGAAAATAAAAACAGGGGTACAATACCAATACAATGTCCTCCGCAAAAGATGGGAATGGATACCTCAAATTAGTGTTTCATACGAATGGTAACCCGTGCCGACAATCAGGAATCGAAAAGTTTTAGAAAACAAGAAAGCATATTTTCCATTTATTCTCGTACCTTTGTCATACGATTAAATATGCTATCATAATGAAGAACTTTATCAAGGGATTCCGGTTTACCCCCTCTAATTATCCGGCAGAAGTAGAAGCAAAAATACAGAAATACAGAAAGCAAGGTTATAAACTTCCACCGCGCAAAGTACTCCGTACTCCCGAGCAACTGGAAGGTATCCGGGAAAGTGCCAAGATCAATACTGCACTGCTGGACTATATTTCAGAGAATATCCGGGAAGGCATGTCCACCGAAGAAATTGATGTGCTAGTGTATGATTTCACCACCAGTCACGGTGCCATCCCTGCCCCACTCAACTACGAAGGATTTCCCAAAAGTGTTTGCACCAGCATCAACGATGTAGTGTGTCACGGAATACCCAATAAAAATGAGATTCTGAAAAGCGGAGATATTATCAATGTAGATGTTTCCACCATTTACAAAGGATATTTTTCCGATGCATCCCGTATGTTTATGATTGGAGACGTCAACCTTGATATGCAAAAGTTAGTACAGGTAACCAAAGAATGTATGGAAATAGGAATTGCTGCCGCACAACCCTGGAAACAGCTGGGTGATGTAGGCGCCGCCATCCAGGAACATGCAGAAAAGAACGGATTCAGCGTAGTCCGTGATCTCTGCGGACATGGCGTAGGGATGCAATTCCATGAGGAACCGGACGTAGAACATTTCGGACGCCGGGGCACAGGCATGATGATCGTGCCGGGCATGACCTTCACCATCGAACCCATGATTAATATGGGAACCTACGAAGTGTTTGTAGACGATGCCGACGGATGGACCGTCTGCACCGACGATGGACTGCCTTCCGCCCAATGGGAAAATATGATTCTGATTACTGAAACCGGAAACGAAATTCTGACATATTAATGGAACTGATTCTACTTATTGTTATTGCCGTGTTAATGATAGTCCTACTTGTATTATCACTAACCAAAGGCAACAATCAAACTCAAGCAGAACAATTACAAATAGCCTTGCGTCAGCAAATGCAGGAAAACCGGGAAGAACTGAACCGCAGCATCCGGGAACTTCGCATGGAAATGACGCAAACGCTGAACCAGAATATGCAACAGCTCCAAGATGTTCTGCACAAGAATATGATGACTACCGGAGAACTGCAACGACAGAAATTCGACATGATGGCCCGCCAGCAGGAAGCATTACTGAAATCCACCGAGAAACGACTGGATGACATGCGCCTGATGGTGGAAGAAAAGCTCCAGAAAACCCTGAATGAACGTATCGGTCAATCATTCGAAATCGTCCGTTCGCAACTTGAGAACGTGCAAAAAGGACTGGGAGAAATGAAATCTCTTGCTCAAGATGTCGGCGGACTAAAAAAGGTATTGAGCAACGTAAAGATGAGAGGAACGTTCGGCGAAGTCCAACTGGGTGCACTCTTAGAACAAATGATGAGCCCCGAACAGTACGACGCCAATGTCAAAACCAAAAAGAGCGGAACCGAATTTGTAGAATTTGCCATCAAACTTCCGGGAAAAGATGACGCCAACAGCACCGTCTACCTCCCCATCGACGCCAAATTTCCGAAAGATGTATACGAACAATATTACGATGCATTCGAAGCGGGAGACGCAGCATTGATGGAATCGTCCGGCAAACAATTGGAAAATACAATCAAAAAGATGGCAAAAGACATTCATGATAAGTATGTGGACCCGCCTTTTACCACAGATTTTGCCATCATGTTCCTCCCGTTTGAAAGCATATATGCCGAAGTAATCCGACGCACCAGTCTCATCGAAACACTCCAAAAGGAGTATAAGATTGTAGTTACAGGTCCGACAACATTAGGAGCCATCCTCAACAGTCTCCAGATGGGATTCCGTACACTTGCCATCCAAAAACGTACCGGAGAAGTCTGGACCGTATTGGGAGCTGTCAAAACAGAATTCAGTAAATTCGGAGGATTACTTGAAAAAGTACAAAAGAACTTGCAAAGCGCCGGTGACCAACTCGAAGAAGTCATGGGAAAACGAACACGTGCCATCGAACGCAAACTGCGGCAAGTGGAACAGTTGCCACACGAAGAAAGTCAAAAGATTCTACCGATCGACGGAATGGAAGACGAATTTGTAGACGAACCATAATTTTCACCACAGATTAACACAGATTTTAATATAAATGGGTTCTTAACCAAGAAAATGTGTCAAAACCCTTAAAAACCTATTTTTTAGATGCGTCTAAAAAATAACAGATTGACAGGTCAATGTACTTTTGAAACACCCTCTTACTTTATGAAGAAAATCTGTGTTAATCTGTGTAATCTGTGGTGAATGAACTCCGTTTTGTATTAATCTGTGGTGATTTTTTCAGTCCGCATAACTCCGCAAAGCCAAATTCTTCACCCAAAGAACGAAGATACCCGTCAGAATCAGATTCAATACCAGAGTAAGCACTGAAATAACCAATGCCGGACCACCCAAGTTATATCCCAATGCAATGAAAATGATTCCGGCCCCTACCTCACCACGGGTAAACATACCGATGGAAAGAGCCAGTCGCTCACTTAATTTCCGGTCACGATAGAAGAACATCGGACAAAGCTTTCCTATATTCGACAATAAAGAGACAATCACCACATGAAACATAATCATTCCCCACGACATCATCTCCTGTGATCCCGTTACAGAATAAGAACCTGCATGAGTCTCCGCAAAGTTCACTCCGATAAAATGCGGCATACTCATTCCCACCAGGAACATGAAGAAAAATGAAATCCCGGTAGACACCTTTCGTTCCACAGGTGTGTCATATTCCTTATGTTTCATAATCATACCCAGAACAAATGCCGGCAACAGGACTTCAATATGAATACTTCCCTCGTCCCCATACAATTCTTTACTCCCCAGATACAGTATTTGAGTAGCCAGAAATATAATCACTGAATAAAAGAGGATAGCCTTCCAATCCTGACGCCAATCATACTTATTCAATCTTTGCCAGCCGATCGACAAAAACAAGAACACAATCACCACCACAATAATCAACTGCCAGCGCAGCCCGATCATCATAATCTGAAGAGGAATCATTAAAAGAATCGTATCCAAGTCATCGAAAATTGCCAATACCTGTATCTTCTTATAAATCCAACTGGACTTCAGTCCGATAGCCGCCAACATCGTAAACAGAATACCGGCTGATGTAGGTGCAGCAAAACGGCTTAACAATAAATTCTCCTTCCACGCTTCCCAACTATTCCAAAACTCGGGCGGAAGCAAAATAAACACATAATAAATGGCAATCATAAACCACGGTAAAGCAGCCGTAGCCATTGCAATAAAATAATCTTGAGCGTAACTTTTCCACCGCGTTTTATCAAGGACGAACTCACGGCCTACATTAATCATTATAAAACTAAGACATACATAGAGTAGTACATTCGATATGGATTTAACAGCTCCATACCCATCTCCTGCCATCATCGGCAGGAATTGCGAAACCACGAGCCCCAACATCAGGAAGCCCGAAAAAGACAGAACTTTTCTCATATTTATAGTTGTTTGTTGCTAAAAAGTAATTGCCAAGGAAAGCTCTGCAGACAGAAGGCAATCACCTGGTGTATTAAAAACTAACCGCAAGTCAATTTGTTCAGAACAGATCTCTGAAAAATTGCTTGCGGCAGTATTTTTAATCCAGCTTCAGTACGGCGAGGAAGGCTTTTTGCGGCACTTCCACGTTACCGATTTGTTTCATTCGTTTTTTACCTTTTTTCTGCTTTTCAAGCAGTTTACGTTTACGGCTCACGTCACCACCATAACACTTCGCTGTCACATCCTTACGAACAGCCTTAATCGTTTCACGGGAAATAATCTTAGCCCCGATAGCTGCCTGAATGGCAATATCAAACTGCTGGCGCGGAATAAGCTCTTTCAGCTTCTCACACATCCGGCGTCCCATATCGTAAGCATTGTCAATATGTGTCAAAGTAGAAAGTGCATCCACAGGCTCACCGTTCAACAAAATATCCAGCTTCACCAGCTTCGAAGTACGGAAACCATTCGGATGATAATCAAACGACGCATACCCTTTAGAAATACTCTTCAACTTATCATAAAAGTCAATCACAATTTCTCCCAAAGGCATATTGTAATAGATTTCCACCCGGTTACCGGAGATATATTCCTGTTTAATCAATTCACCGCGTTTACCCAGACAAAGCGTCATAATCGAACCGATATAATCGGTAGTGGTAATAATAGACGCCTTGATATACGGTTCCTCGATATGGTCAATCATCGTCGGGTCGGGCATACCACCGGGGTTGTGCACCTCCTTCATATTGCCCTGCTTATCATATATATGGTAGGACACGTTCGGTACCGTAGTAATCACATTCATATCAAACTCACGATCCAGGCGCTCCTGCACAATCTCCATGTGGAGCAATCCGAGGAAACCGCAACGGAAACCAAAACCCAAAGCCAATGAAGACTCCGGCTGGAAAGTCAACGACGCATCATTCAGCTGCAACTTTTCCAAAGACGCGCGAAGATCTTCGAAATCTTCCGCCTCAATCGGGTACACTCCAGCAAACACCATCGGCTTCACCTCCTCAAACCCGGCAATAGCCTTGTCACACGGACGGGCAATATGTGTAATGGTATCTCCCACCTTCACCTCTTTGGAAGTTTTGATACCGGAAATTATATATCCTACATCCCCCGTACGAAGTTCGTTACGAGGCACCATATCCATTTTCAACACCCCTATTTCATCGGCATCATACTCTTTTCCCGTATTGAAGAACTTCACCTTGTCGCCCTTGCGAATCGTGCCGTTTTCAATCTTGAAATAAGCTATAATTCCACGGAAAGAGTTGAATACAGAGTCGAAAATCAAAGCCTGCAACGGCGCCTCTTCATTCCCTTCGGGATGAGGAATACGTTCAATCACAGCAGCCAGTATCTCTTCCACTCCCATACCCGTTTTACCGGATGCACGAATTACCTCCTCGCGCTTGCAACCCAACAGTTCAACGATTTCGTCCTCCACTTCTTCGGGATTGGCGCTCGCCATATCGCATTTATTGATAACCGGAATAATCTCAAGGTCGTGTTCAATGGCCATATACAGATTCGAGATCGTCTGCGCCTGCACTCCCTGCGAAGCATCGACAATCAGCAATGCCCCTTCACATGCAGCGATAGAACGTGACACCTCATACGAAAAGTCCACGTGTCCCGGAGTATCAATCAGGTTAAGGACATACTTCTCCCCCTGATAAGTATATTCCATCTGGATCGCATGGCTCTTGATAGTGATCCCTCTTTCTTTTTCCAGATCCATATTATCAAGCATCTGCCCTGAAGTCACCTGAATGGTGTTAGTAAACTCCAACAGACGGTCGGCCAACGTTGACTTACCGTGGTCAATATGAGCAATAATGCAAAAGTTGCGAATATTCTTCATTCTGAATTCTTATTATTTTAGCTTTTTGGTGTGCAAAGATACGTAAATGGCGGAATAAAAAAAAATGCGTTGATAACATTATGATCATGTACCAACGCATTTTTTTATTGCTTAAGTGAGTTACTCGCTTAGATCAATTTGATGAAGAGTTCACCTTCAACTTCTTCCACAGAGACTTTGTCTTCTCTCAATAACCAGCCAAGGCCGAGGAACAGATCTTTGTCAACCAATTTAGTTGCTTTTTTAAGCTGCTTGGCAGTCATTCCTTCTGTTTCGTTCAGTGCATTCCAGATAGTACCTGCAATTACACCAGCTTTTTCTTTCAACATTTGCTTTGCAATTTTAGTTAGACATGCTTAAAATCATCCGGTCAAAAAGACTTTCAGATTTTATTTCGGGGACAAAGATAGTTATTTTTATGTTATATAACACTTTATTGAGCACTTTTTTATCGTTTTTGTAATAAAAAAGCATTTTTTCTTTCATTTAGGATGCTTTTCGAGATATTCAGACCAAATTCTTGCCGCTTCTTCCACCATTTTAGCGCAAGGACGCTTGCTATAATATTGAGCAGTACGCTCTTCCGGAATCGTTGAAACGGGATCTTTTTTCTTTAATCCCAACAATTCGCCACAAATCAGCGAGCCGTTACGCTTCTTAAATTCAGCCGCTAGTTCTTGCACCACCGCATAATTGGCAGCTTTTCCTTCCCGGTCTGTCGCTTCCGTAGCGCCGGTTTCCAAGCCCGCCACCAAAAACATACCGCAGGCAGCTCCACACGTTTCACGCATTCGTCCTATCCCCCCGCCAAAGGAAGCACCCATACGCAACGCCTGTTCCTGTGTAAATCCATACATATCCGCAAAGGCCGCTACTACCGACTGTGAACAGTTGTATCCGCTCTTAAAAAGCTCCACTGCTTTCTGTATTCTATCTTCCATAAACTATTTTGCATTTTTATTTCGCACAAAAATATAAAAAAGTATCTTTGCATCAGATAGGGCGTAAAGATTAAAATCAAAAAAAAGAAAATATGAACAAAACTATTTCATATAAAGAATCGACAGCCATTGCCATCCAAGCTATGATAAGCGCAGCCAGAAAGGATGAATATGCTGACAGGAAAAGAAAAAGTGGTTTTCCCCAAAACAGAAAGAAACGTGATGTCACTCTCAAAGATGTACGTGAATGGAACAAGAGAAGAAATTATAAAGAGGATGCAGGAATTGCCGTCAATGCAATGATGGCGTCAGCTATCAACGACCCCTATGTGGACCTGAATCCACCCTCCAAATTCTAAGAGATAAAACAATGGCTACAACATTCGATATTCAACTCCCTCATTACTCGCGTGGATTTCATTTAATCACGCGTGATATCATTTCACAACTACCAGCACTTCCCGAAAGTGGCCTGCTGGTAATCTTTATCAAACACACCTCTGCCGGACTAACTATCAACGAAAATGCAGACCCGGACGTACGGCATGACTTCCAGACATTCTTTAATAAACTGGTTCCCGACGGTGCCCCCTATTTCATCCATACCCTCGAAGGCCCCGACGATATGAGCGCCCATATAAAAGCCTCCCTGATAGGAAGTTCGGTCACTATCCCCATCAAGAATCACCGCCTGAACCTGGGAACATGGCAAGGTGTCTACCTCTGCGAATTTCGCGACGGAGGAGACACCCGTAAATTGAGTATTACTATCCTATAATATTTCCAACGCCATCGGACAATGATCGGAATGTACGGCCTCATTCAGGATATACGCACGTTTCAACAGCGGGCGTACCGGCTCACTAACCATGCAATAGTCAATTCTCCAACCCTTATTTTTGGCACGCGAATTAAAACGATAGCTCCACCAGGTATATTCCTGTTTTTCGGGACAAAGCGTACGGAAAGAATCAACATACCCCGCAGACAGGAAACGTGTCATCCACTCCCGTTCTTCAGGAAGGAAACCACTGTTTGTTGCATTCCGGACAGGATCATGAATGTCGATCGGCTCATGGCAGATATTATAATCGCCACAAAGAATCAAATTGGGACGGGACTTCTGCAACTCCATCACATACTTTTGAAAATCTTCCAGCCACACCATTTTAAAAGCCTGGCGTTCGTCCCCGCTCGTTCCCGAAGGGTGATAAACACTGACTACCGATAAGTCTCCGAAATCCGCCCGGATAAAACGTCCTTCATTATCATAAGCCTCCATTCCCATCCCATATTCCACATGGTCCGGTTCCTGCTTGGTAAGTATGGCCACTCCACTGTATCCTTTCTTCTGCGCCGAATACAAATAAGACTTGTAACCCAACGCTTCAAACACCTCTCCCGGATACTGGTCCGGTTGCAGTTTCGTCTCTTGCAGACAAAGAATATCAGGATTCTCCTGCGCCAGCCATTCCGGCAAACCTTTAGATACGGCGGCACGTAGTCCGTTCACATTATAAGTAATAATCTTCATCGATCTATATGTATTGATTTATATTCATTTTATGAAAACAAAAGCATGATATTCAGTACCGAAACAATAATGGCAATCGAATACAACACAAACGTGCTCCAACGACTGTTGACATAATCTCCCATCACCTTTCGGGAAGACGTCAGTCCCACCTGCAAAAATACCGTGAAAGGTAATTGAATACTAAGTATCATCTGCGAAATAATCAATCCTTTGAAAGGATCTCCAATAAAGAAAATCAGCAATAAGGCAATTCCCAGAGATAAAAGGACTCCTACCTGCGAGTGGCTGTCTTTGATATGATACGATTCACCGAAAATACCCGCAAAGATGGAACCTGCCGCCATTCCGCTCGTAATGGTGGATGAAATACCCGCCATCAGCAATGCCAGTGCAAATACGATGGCAGCATTACTTCCCAACAAAGGTTCGAGCAATGACTTAGCCTGTTGCAGTTCCTCTACCTGAATACCGCTTTTAAAGAAAGTAGCGGCAGCCAGAAGAATCATGGCACTGTTAATCGCCCAGCCGACAATCATAGAGAAAAGAGTATCAAACAACTCATATTTCAAGACCTTCTTAATAGAAGCATCATCTTTCTTATTATATTCGTGACTCTGAATCACCTCCGAATGAAGAAACAGATTATGAGGCATCACTACCGCTCCCAACACACTCATTATAATCAGCATACTTCCTTTCGGAAAAGAAGGAGTCACCCACCCTGCTGTCGCAGCCGGCCAGTCTATTTCCACCAGAAACAGTTCGTAGATAAACGAAAGCCCGATAACGGAGACAAATGCAATGATGGAACGCTCTATCTTTTTATACGAATTAGTGAAAAGCATGATAGAGACAAAAAGCGTAGTCAACACAGCTCCCCATATAATAGGAATATCAAAGAGCATTTCCAACGCAATGGCACCTCCCAGAATTTCCGCTAAAGAAGTAGAAATCGACGCCAATACCGCCGTACCAAGAATAGGTCGCGACACCCATTTGGGAGTGTATTTAGTGGCCGCCTCCGAAAGGCAAAGTCCGGTAACAATCCCCAGGTGGGCAACATTGTGCTGAAGCACAATCAGCATAATAGTGGACAATGTAACCACCCAAAGTAAGGAATAGCCAAATTCGGAACCGGCGGCGAAGTTAGAAGCCCAGTTTCCCGGATCAATAAATCCTACCGTAACCAGAAGCCCCGGACCAATATATTTAAAAACATCCAGTCCACCCAGATAGCGTTTATGATCTTTGCGTTTTAAGTCTTGAAAAATATTCTTCATTTTTGCATAATAGTTTTAACCTTACAAATATACTTATAAATAACGAGTGAAGGTCAATTTTAGTTCAAAATACCGACAAGTAAGTAAACAACGCCCGGCCCCCTATGGATTCCCGCAAAAAAAAGACCCTCGACAAAATAAATTGCCGAAGGTCTTGAAAAATATCAAATTTTACAAAAATAAAAGAAGTCGATTAATATCCCATCTCATGTAATGCACGACACAATTGGTCAGGACATGAAGTCGGTCTGCCACCACAATGCACTCCTTCAAGTTTTGCGATAACATCCGCTACCTTCATTCCTCTCACAAGGCGGGAAATACCTTGAAGGTTACCATTACATCCTCCCCAGAAAGCAACTTCTTTCACCACTCCATCTTCCACATTCAGTTCGATGTTGGTGCTGCAAGTTCCCTGGGTTCTATACACATATTCCATAACCTTGTCTTATTCTCCCTCTTCCGGCTGCATATTGGTATAAACAGTCTGCACGTCGTCAAATTCTTCCAAACGTTCGATCATCTTATCCAATGTTTCGCGCTGTTCCGGAGTCACCTCTTTCATGTCGTTCGGGATATAAGTGAAGTCTCCACCGACATCTTCAAAGCCACACTCCTCCAGGTGTTTCTGAATAGCGGCATAGCTCTTGGGATTACCATAGATAGTGATTGTTCCTTCTTCATCATCCTCTTCGTATTCATCTTCCACATCATAATCGATCAGATCCAGAATCAGTTCTTCCATATCCAATCCGTCTTTCTTCTTGAAAGTGAATACACATTTGTGGTCGAACAGGAACGCGAGAGATCCCATTGTACCGAGATTACCGCCAAACTTATTAAATACCGAACGAACGTCAGCCACCGTACGGGTTGTGTTATCTGTCAGCGTATCCACAAATACAGCAATACCGTGAGGACCGTATCCTTCGTAAGTCATGCTCTTGTAGTCGCTCTGGTCTTTACCCATTGCGTTTTTGATAGCACGTTCAATATTATCCTTCGGCATATTTTCACGCTTACAAGTAGCGATTACCGAACGCAAAGTCGGGTTATTTTCAGGTTCCGGACCGCCTGCCTTTACAGCTATCGCGATTTGTTTACCCAGTCTTGTAAATGTTTTAGCCATGTGGCCCCATCTTTTCAGTTTAGCGGCCTTTCTATATTCAAATGCTCTTCCCATTGGTTTATATTTTTAGATTGAAATTTTAAGTTTATCTAAGTTTGGCACCCAGCTTATCTTCCAAGTTCTTCACCAGTTTCGACATGATCTTATCAATCATCTTATCATTCAAAGTCTGGCTCTCATCCTGAAGCAGGAAGCTCACCGCATACGACTTCTTGCCTGCTTCCAGATTCTTACCTTCGTACACGTCGAAGAGTTCCACTTCTTTCAGCAGCTTCTTCTCTGTTTCGTAAGCAATCTTTTCGATTTCGGCAAACTGCACATTCTTGTCAAGCAACAATGCCAGGTCACGTTTCACAGCAGGGAACTTGGAGATTTCCTTGTAGCTGATCTTCACAGAACGGATAGCTTTCATCAGTTCCTTCCAGTTCAAGTCGGCAAAATACACTTCATTGTCGATATCAAATGCTTTCAACAGCTTCTTAGTCACGATACCGAAGGAAGCAAGACGCTTACCACCCTTCGTATTGATAGAAAGTGCGGCAGCAAAAATATCGTCCGTCAGATTACCGACAACCAGATTGTGCAAATCCAGTCCCAGACGCTTCAATATATTTTCTACATAAGCCTTCAATTCATATACCGAACTGTTCTCATCTGCATGTGCCCATGAATTGGAAACCTTCTTACCGGTTACCCACAAGCCCAAGTGATAATCTTCCGAGTAAGGAGCCAATACCTTCTCTTCATTCTTCTTGTCAGCATCGAAATGATAGCAATTACCGAATTCGAAGAACTTCAAATCAGCATTCTTACGATTTGCATTATGAGCAATACTTTCCAGTCCACCGAACAGCAAAGTCTGACGCATAGCGTTCAAATCCGCACTCAACGGATTCAATAACATCACCAGGTGGTTGGACGGATAAGTCTCCATACCATCATAATAAGCAGCACGCGTCAATGAGTTGTTCAGGATCTCATTAAATCCGCAGCCCACCAATTGCTCTGCAATCAAGTTCTGCAATTTATTCGATTTATCATGTTCACCTTTGGTAGTCAGGCTGGAGTTCAGTGTAGTCGGGATTTCAACATTATTATATCCGTAGATACGAAGAATATCTTCAATCACGTCACAATCACGCTGCACGTCTACACGATAAGGAGGAACAGCTAATGTCAGCCCTTCCGCCGTTTCATTAGTGATCTTCATTTCCAGGCTGGTCACAATGCTCTTGATTGTCTCTACCGGAATTACTTTTCCTACCAAAGAATGTACTTTCTCATAAGCCAGATCAACTATAAAATCGGGTGCAGGAGTAGTGAACACGTCTTTTATTTCAGAAGAAATCGTACCGCCGGCCAGTTCTTTAACCATCAAAGCAGCCAGTTTCAAGCAATATATCACACTGTTCGGATCGATACCGCGTTCGAAACGGAAAGAAGCATCCGTATTCAAGCCATGACGGCGGGCTGTCTTACGCACCCATGTAGGATGGAAATAAGCACTTTCAATGAATACATCTGTCGTAGCTTCCGTAGAACCGGAGTCCAGTCCGCCGAATACACCGGCAATACACATGGCCTCTTCCTTGTTACAAATCATCAGGTCGCGTTCGTTCAATTTACGTTCCACCTCATCCAGCGTAACGAACGGAGTTCCTTCCGGCATTGTCTTTACAATTACTTCATTGCCTTTTATCTTTCCGGCATCGAAGCAGTGCAACGGCTGACCGAAAGCATGAACGATATAATTAGTAATATCCACTACATTATTAATAGGACGCACCCCGATCAGACGCAATTTGTTTTGCAGCCATTCCGGGCTTTCCTTCACAGTGACACCTTTCACCGTAACACCGGCATAATGCGGACAAGCTTCGCTGTTTTCCACCTTCACTTCAATATTCAAGTCATGGTTTTCCACTTTAAAGCCGTCTACCGACGGACGTTGCAAAGTAGCCTGTTTGCCGTTCTGAATCAGATAAGCGTACAAGTCACGAGCCACCCCATAGTGAGAGCAAGCATCCGCACGGTTAGGCGTGATGTCCACTTCAAGCACATAGTCGCTCTTGATATTATAATAATCCTTGGCAAGCGTACCCGGAACAGCATTTTCCGGCAATACGATAATACCTGCATGATCCGTACCGATACCGATTTCGTCTTCAGCACAAATCATACCAGTAGATTCCACCCCACGGATTTTTGATTTCTTGATGGTAAAACATTCGTCACCGTCATAAAGTTTTGTACCTAAAGTAGCTACCACCACTTTCTGTCCGGCAGCCACATTCGGGGCACCACAAACAATCTGTACCGGTTCACCGTCTCCCAGATTGACAGTAGTAATATGCAAATGGTCAGAATTAGGATGTTCCGTGCAGGTCAGCACTTCACCGATCACCAGTCCTTCCAAACCACCTTTAATGGTTTGCACTTCTTCTACACCACCTGTTTCCAAGCCAATAGACGTCAACGCAGCAGCCGTTTCATCGGGCGTCAGGTCGAAGTTGACATACTCTTTCAGCCAGTTATAAGAGATATTCATATATTTAATTTTTTATTGTTTCTCAAAAAGATTTGCAAAGTTAATAAGATTTTTCGGTTGACCGAGAAGGTTAGATAAAAAAGTTTATAGTTGATAGTTACCATGCGGAATAACATACAGATAGAAGAAATGTTGCGCAGAGCATTTTCACTATCAGTTATCAACTATCAACTATTAACTAAAATGGTAACGGTCCATCTCCCGGTGCTCCGAATGGATTCTCCGTTTGCGGTGCAAAATCAGGTGCGGGAGGAGGTATGGAACCAGCATTACCTGTATTCATTTTCGATCCTAACATAGCTCCTGCAGGCTCGCCCGGCATCGGAATCACCATATCGTCCTCCGGATTAGAGAAACGGGTAAACTCACCCTTAAAGCGGAGCAACACCTCGCCTACCGCACCGTTACGATGCTTGGCGATTACAATTTCCGCCATACCGCGCAAGTCATTACCACGATCATCCTGAAATATCTTATAGTATTCCGGACGGTGGATAAAGCACACCATATCGGCATCCTGCTCGATGGCTCCCGATTCACGAAGGTCACTCAACTGCGGTCGTTTACCGTCAATACCTTCACGACTTTCCACACCACGATTCAACTGTGACAGTGCGATAATCGGAATACTCAACTCTTTCGCCAATCCTTTCAACGAACGGGAAATGGTACTAACCTCTTCCTGACGGCTACCAAACGCCATCCCACTCGCATTCATCAACTGAAGGTAGTCAATGATGATGATTCGCACCCCATGTTCGCGTACCAAACGACGCGCTTTGGTTCGAAGTTCAAACACAGACAGAGACGGCGTATCATCCACGTAAAGCGGTGCATCCATCAGATTCTTCAGTTTATAGTCCAGTTGTTGCCATTCATAATTTGCCAACTGCCCGCTTTTGATTTTCTCGCTCGGAATCTCGCAGACATTCGCAATCAAACGGTTCACCAACTGAACGTTACTCATTTCAAGAGAGAACAACGCCACCGGGTTCCGGTAATCCACCGCAATATTCTTAGCCATTGAAAGAACGAAAGCAGTCTTACCCATAGCAGGACGGGCAGCTATAATAATAAGGTCGGAATTCTGCCAACCCGAAGTCATCTTATCAAGTTTCGTGAAACCACTCTCCAGACCACTCAAACCATCGGTTCGAGCCGCAGCTTTCTGAATTAGTTTATAGGCTTCGTCAATCACCGGATTGATCTGCGTATAATCTTTTTTCATATTCTGCTGTGAGATCTCGAAAAGCTTACCTTCCGCTTCCTGCATCAAGTCGTCCACATCCAGCGTTTCATCAAACGCTTTACTCTGAATATTACTCGTAAACGTTATCAGCTCACGCGCCAGCGATTTCTGTGCAATAATACGGGCATGGTATTCAATATGTGCGGATGAAGCCACCTTACTACTCAATTGAGTAATATAGAAGGGACCTCCCACCTCTTCCAAGTCTCCGCGTTTACTAAGTTGTTCCTTTACAGTCAGAATATCCACCGGTTTCTGGTTCACCGCAAGATCGACGATAGCAGAATAAATCAACTGATGCCGGCGTTCGTAAAATGATTCGGGACGAAGAATTTCACTCACCAATGAATAAGCGTCCTTTTCAATCATTAAAGCTCCCAAAACTGCTTCTTCCAGTTCAGGCGCCTGCGGCTGAATACGACCATAATCATTTACCGGTTGTATTTTAGTAGACTTTGAATTGCGGGTATTTCTTTTCTGTTCGGCCATCGAGATATTTACTATTTTACGATTTACTATTTATTATTTTACGACTGGACAGACTCTATTATCACATTTATCACGGAATTCTTCCAGTCGAGACGACAAAGATAGAATATAATCACGAAGAATGAATAAGGAAAAATGAAGATTTTAGTAACTTTGCTCCCGATTCACATTATCCAGCTATGATTAATTGTAATGTGAAGCACTGTAAATAGTAAATAGTAAAATAGTAAATAGAAATATGATTGCTTTTCCCAATATCAAAATAAACCTGGGACTTTCCATCACGGAAAAACGCCCGGACGGATACCACAATCTGGAAACAGTTTTCTATCCGGTGGCTCTGGAAGACGCACTGGAAATCCGTACCTCCCCTAACGCTGACCGAAAATTCACTCTCCACCAACATGGAATGGAAATAGCCGGTAACCCTGAAGACAATCTGGTAGTAAAAGCCTATTTATTGATGGATAAGGAATTTCATCTCCCTCCTATCGAAATCCACTTATACAAGCACATCCCTTCAGGAGCCGGACTGGGAGGAGGATCATCGGATGCCGCTTTCATGCTAAAGTTGCTCAACGATCATTATCAGCTGGGAGTATCCGAAGAACAATTGGAAGTATACGCTGCCACTTTGGGAGCAGACTGCGCTTTCTTTATCAAAAACAGACCGATATTTGCCGAGGGAATTGGAAACATCTTCTCCCCGGTCGAACTTTCATTAAACGGCTACCAAATCATGATTATAAAACCGAATGTTTTTGTTTCCACCCGGGAAGCCTTTTCAAACATTCATCCCCATCGTCCGAAATATCCGGTTAGGGAGGCAATCCAGCGTCCTGTACAAGAATGGAAGGATACGTTAATCAATGATTTCGAAGCAAGTGTATTCCCGCAACATCCCGTCATTGGAGAAATCAAAGAAGAACTCTATCATCAAGGAGCAATCTACGCATCCATGAGCGGCTCCGGCTCATCCGTCTTCGGGCTGTTTGCTCCCGGATTCGTCTTACCGGAAATTGATTGGGGAACTGACGTATTCTGCTTCAAAGGTACATTAAACAAATAAATCTCACTAACAATTATGTTTTGACTATTTTTTCAAAATCCCAACATGGCAGCGGGGTGTATATTGAGTACCCGGCAAAGCAAGCGAGCTATTTTTAAAGTAGGTTCCGAGCGACCCGAAATATAATCATTCACGCGTGAAGGGCTAACCCCTATTTCACTGGCAAGCTGTTTTTGTGTCATTCCCTTTTCTTCAAGGGACAATTCTATCAATTCTGCTACGGTTGGTTTTTCTATAGGAAAATGTTCCTTCTCATACGCAATCACTATATCAGACATAACAGAAAGCTCCACCATGCTCTTGTCATTTGCAGGAGTGCTGTCGTCCACCAAAGGCAGAAGTTCTTCGACTCTTGCCAATGCAAATTCGTATTGTTCTTTCGTTATTTTAGTCATATCTATTATATTATATAGTTGAACAATCTATTTTATCATACTCTTTATGAGTTCCCACCCAACGGACAAAAATGTATCCCACCGTAAATCTTACAAAAAAATTTTGGATAACAAAATAATTAGTGCTAAATATTTTATAAAACAGAACATCCATGCTGGGCGTACCAAAAAAACGGTACCACGACTCACGTCGTAGTACCGTCACAACACAAACACAAAATAAAACACGACAAAACTACTATGCAATCTTTCCTGTCTATGCCGGGGAGGCATAAGTACTATCTACGTATATTCGCATACTCATAAACAGCTTCAGGTCGATTAGCATCAATTAAACAAATCGCATGCACGATTTGTTTAAACTTTTATGTTATTTAAAACAAGTTTCTCTTTTATTGAATCCCTCTTTCACGGAGTTTCAGCTGCCAGTTCCATGCAGAGCGTAAAGTATCTTCTAAAGTTTCTACGGCTTTCCAACCCAGCTCTTTATTAGCAAAATCCGGGTTAGCCCAAACTTTTTCAATGTCACCTGCACGACGTCCGACAATCTGATAATTCAATTTTACGCCAGTGGCTTTTTCAAAGCCATTTATTAATTCCAATACAGAAACACCACGTCCTGTACCAATATTAAATACTTCTACTTTTTCTTTTTGTTTCTTTTCCAAGATACGACGGATAGCAATCACGTGTGCTTTAGCCAAGTCAACGACATTGATAAAGTCACGGATACAAGAACCGTCCGGTGTATCATAATCGTCACCAAACACGCTAAGTTTCTCACGGATACCGATGGCTGTCTGGGTCAGATATGGAATCAGGTTTTGAGGAACCCCGTTAGGCAGTTCACCCAGCAATGCAGTAGGATGCGCGCCAATCGGGTTGAAATAGCGCAACATGATCGCATTGATCGGAGCACCTGAAGCTACCGTATCACGAATAATCTCTTCATTGATCTGTTTGGTATTTCCATAAGGTGATTCCGCTTTCTTGATCGGAGCCTTTTCCGTTACCGGCAGCTCGTCCGGCTGACCGTATACTGTACAAGAAGAAGAGAACACAATACCTTCTACTCCATGTTTTGGCATCAGTTCGAGAAGGTTAATCAAAGAAACCAGGTTATTACGGTAGTAAAGCAACGGTTTTTGTACCGACTCTCCTACTGCTTTGCTAGCTGCAAAGTGAATGATTGCCTTAATTCCTTTATATTTTGCAAATACTGCATCCAGACCGGCAAAGTCCAAACAGTCCAGCTTTTCAAAAACTGGGCGAATACCGGAAACTTTCTCTATATTGTCAACAACGTCGGCACTTGAATTTGATAAATTATCGATGATGATTACTTCATATCCACTGTTTTGTAGTTCTACAACAGTATGAGACCCAATGTATCCTGTCCCGCCTGTTACTAAAATTCTTTCTTTCATATACTTTATAAAAAATGGTTAGTTTCTCGGCTTATTATTGTTTGAGTTACAAATGTATGGAAATAAAATGGAATTGCAATAATCTGCCACAAATTTATTTGCTGAAAAGTAATTAAGGTACGATTTGGTAGCATTTAGGTATAAAAAAAAATTGGAAACTCTAACCTGTATGTCGCCACACAGCAGAGCTTCCAATCCTCTATTTAATTATCAACTGTAAATCCTTACACCACGCCGGAGAATCCCATGAATGCCATAGCAAGCAAACCGGCGGTAATCAAAGCAATCGGAGTTCCTTGCATTCCTTTCGGAATTTTCACAAGGCTCATCTGTTCGCGCAATCCGGCAAAAAGCACCAGTGCCAGACCGAAGCCGATAGCCGTAGAGAATGCGTATACGACACCTGTCAGCAGGTCATAGTCTTTCTGAATCACCAGGATAGCGACACCAAGAATACAACAGTTCGTTGTAATCAGCGGCAAGAACACACCCAAAGCCTGATACAGGGCCGGAGATACCTTTTTCAGGATGATTTCCACCATCTGCACCAATCCGGCAATCACCAGGATGAATGTAATCGTCTGTAAGTATCCCAGTCCGAAAACATCCAGTACAAACTTCTGAATCAGGAAAGTGACGATGGTAGCGATGGTCAACACGAAAGCAACCGCAGCGCTCATACCCATCGCAGTTTCCACCTTCTTGGATACGCCCAGGAACGGACAGATACCCAGGAACTGCGACAACACGATGTTGTTTACAAAGATTGCCGAAATAAATATCAATATATATTCCATATTCTTTTCTTATTTAATTGAATTAGGCTTTCTTGAAACTATTAATCAACGCTATGAGGTATCCCAAAGCGATGAAAGCACCCGGAGCCAATACGAATACCAACATTCCATATTCTTCCGGCATGATGGTCAGATCGAAGATTTTACCGGTTCCCAGAAACTCGCGGACAGCACCCAGCAAAGTCAGAGCGATGGTGAAACCAAGTCCCATACCGATACCGTCGAACATAGAAGCAATTGCGTTATTCTTGGCAGCAAAGGCTTCGGCACGTCCCAACACAATACAGTTCACTACAATCAACGGAATGAAAAGACCGAGTGTAGCATACAGTCCCGGCACGTAAGCCTGCATCACCATTTGAAGCAAGGTCACGAAAGACGCAATCACCACAATAAACGATGGGATACGCACCATGTCCGGAATCAGGTTCTTTATTAAAGAGATCACCACATTCGAGCAGATCAATACGAACATGGTAGCCAGTCCCATGCCCATACCATTGATAGCCGATGATGTAGTACCCAATGTAGGACACATACCGAGCAGGAGTACAAACGTAGGATTCTCTTTGATAATCCCGTTCATCATTACTTTAAAGTTATTCATATCTGTCTCCTTTCTTATTTAGCACTGACTGAATCAGTTAGTTCAACTTTGATCGTAGCTCCCGTAGCAGCGTCAGCAGCATCTGCGTTCGCGCCTTTCGCTTTTTGAGAAGCACCGGTTACCCCGTTCACTTCCCCGCCTTCGGCCTTATAGGCTTGATAAGCAGCATTCACGGCATTCAAGAAAGCGCGTGAAGTAATGGTAGAAGCTGTGATGGCATCCACTGCTCCCCCATCTTTACTGACGGTCAACGGAGCTTCACCCGGATTCATACCCAAAATAGATTTCGTACTCTCTTCGTGAGATACTGCCTTTTCTCCTTTCGCAGGATCATACGCTCCGAACCATTTGTCGGCTTTAGAGCCCAATCCCGGAGTTTCCGTGTGAGCCAACAGAGAGTAGTTATAGATTTTTCCTTCGGCATTAAAGCCTACCAGCACTTTCAGCTCACCGCCAAATCCCATTGATTTAGCTTCAACAGCGGTTCCTACAAGTTCTTCACCGTTCTTAGCCGGATAAACGATAAAGTCAACATTCTTCTTTCCGTCTTTCTCACTGAAGATCGTATCGCTTTCCGCTACCGGATTATTGGTAAATTCGGGAAGAACCTTTTTCAAGGCCTCGTTCAGTGTCTTCGCGTTCGCTTCGGCAATGGGGCCTTTTGTCAGTTCATTTACATAAGCCAGCAACGCAACGGAAATAGCAGTCACTCCCGTAAGTACCAGCAACATATTCTTTAAAGATGATTCTAACTTTTTCATTTCTTCTTCGCTACCTCCCCAAAGCGTTTTGGTTTACAATAGGTGTTAATCAGCGGAGTGAACGCATTCATAATCAGGATGGCGAACGACATACCTTCGGGATAGGCGCCGAACAGACGGATAACTACTGTCAGCAGACCGATACATACACCATAGATCAGCATCCCTTTCTTACTCATCGGAGAAGTCACATAGTCGGTTGCCATAAAGACAGCACCCAGCATCAGACCACCGGAAAGCAACTGCAATACCGGAGAAACGTATTTTTCCGGATCTGCCAGGTGCATGATGCCTGCAAAGACAAACACAGTAGCCAGGATAGACACAGGAATATGCCAAGTGATGATTTTCTTCCAGAGCATATAAACGAGTCCGATCAGCAGAGCCAGCGCACTCACTTCACCCAAGCATCCGCCATTCTGTCCGATCAGCAAGGTCAATGCGTCCGGAATCTGGCTTAAAGCGGCAGTGTCACCGTAAATGGCTTGCTTCATCAAGGCCAGCGGAGTGGCACCGGTGGTAGCATCCGTATAAGCGGTCAACTGTCCGACTACCGGCCAGCTGGTCATCTGCACCGGGAAAGAAAGCAGCAGGAATACGCGGCCTGCCAATGCCGGGTTGAAAGGATTGCAGCCTAATCCGCCGAAAGACATTTTGCCTACACCGATAGCAAACAGTGCACCGAGGATGATAATCCAGATAGACAAGTTAGACGGTAAATTAAATGCCAGCAACACACCTGTGATGATGGCAGAGCCGTCGCAGATGGTAGTGGTCGGTTTCTTCATTAAATATTTTCCGATCGCCCATTCGAAGAACAAACAAGCCGCAACGGAAGTGGCCGTGACAATCAGGGCACCCAGTCCGAAGAAATAGAGAGACACCAGAAAAGCCGGAATCAGTGCAATCAGCACGCCATACATATTTTTCTGTACGCTGTCTCCGCCATGAACGTGGGGCGATAGTGATACGATTAATTTATTTTCCATATTCGTTATTTTTTAGCTTGACGTGCACGAATCATAGCTCCTACTTTGCCTTTACCCAGACGACAATAGTCGAGCAGCGGACGGTTGGCAGGACAAGTGAACTGGCAAGAGCCGCACTCAATACAATCCATGATTCTTTCTTTTTCCATTGTTTCAAAATCTCCGTTTTCAGACAAGGCTCCGAGCAAGTACGGTTCCAGTCCCATCGGACAGGCACTCACGCACTTCGCGCAACGGATGCAGGTTTGAGCTTCACCACGTTTGGCTTCCTTCCGGTTCATAATCAGGATGCCGGAACTGCCCTTCGCAGTAGGAACCTCGATATTTACCAACGCCTTACCCATCATCGGACCGCCACCGATCACCTTACCCGTATCTTCGGGCAGACCACCGCAAGCGTCAATCAACTGTTTCATCGGTGTACCGATACGAGCCAGGAAGTTGGACGGCTTCGCAACCGACTTTCCCGTCACGGTAATCACCCGTTCGAACAATGGTTTATTCTTCTGCACAGCTTCATAAACGGCAAATGCCGTTCCCACGTTCTGCACGACTGCTCCCGTAGAGATAGGCAATGCACCGCTGGCCACCTGACGCTTGGTGATTGCATCAATCAGCTGCTTTTCACCTCCTTGCGGATATTTCACCTTCAAGGGCACTACTTCGATGCCTGCGTAGCTGGAAGCCACTTTCGTCATCAGTTCGATGGCATCCGGCTTATTATTTTCGATTCCGATAAATGCCTTATTCACTTTCACCGCTTTCATCAAGATAGAAACACCTACCATGATTTCTTCCGCGTGTTCCAGCATCAGCTGATGGTCGGCAGTCAAATAAGGTTCACATTCTACGGCATTGATAATCACACATTCAGCTTTAAAAGAAGGAGGAGGACAAAGTTTCACCTGTGTAGGGAAACAAGCACCACCCAGACCAACGATTCCGGCATCGGCAATTTTCTTCACGATCTCTTCTGCCGGAAGTTCACATTCCTTCACCAGTGTGGCGCTACGGTCGATTGTTTCTTCCCATTCGTCGCCTTCCACATCGATAAAGATAGCAGGTTTCGCATAACCGCTGGCATCGACAATAGTATCAATCTTCGCCACTTTACCACTGACTGAAGAGTGAATTGCTGCCGAAACAAAGCCGGCAGGTTCAGCAATTTTAGTGCCTACCTTTACCACATCCCCTTTCGCTACAACCGGTTTTGCAGGCGCACCAATGTGCTGCCCCAGCAAAATAACAGCCTTTGCAGGAACTTCCGCTGTGATAATAGGTTGATGTGCCGACAATTTATTTTCGTGTGGATGAACTCCACCAATTGAAAATGTCTTTAACATACAGTTCTGTATTTTATTCTGTTATTATTCTGTTACTTTCGGAGCTTCTGTAGCCTTTTCAGCAGGAGTTTCCACTTTTGCCGCCGGTGCAGGAGTTTCCACCGCTTCTTTAGAAACAGCAGCCGGTTTTGGAGCAGCCGGAGCTTCTTCTTTCGGTTTCCTCGGCGGGAAATTCAATTCGATAATGGTATTCTGCGGACAGACTTCCACACATTTCCGGCAAGATTTACACTTGTGCGGATCGATGTAAGCCAAGTTGTTCTCCAACGTGATAGCTTCGAACGGACAAGTCTTCACGCATTTGCCACAGCCGATACAACTCACCGTACAAGCCTTGCGTGCCACAGCTCCCTTGTCTTTATTCACACAAGAGATATACACACGGCGTGATTTCTTTCCTTGCGGACGGATTTCGATGATCGCCTTCGGACAAGCCTTCACACAGGCACCGCAAGCGGTACATTTCGCTTCATCCACTTCCGGAAGTCCTGTTTCAGGATTCATGTGGATGGCATCGAACTGGCAGGCAGCCACACAGTCACCACACCCCAGACATCCGTAACTACAACCCGTTTCCCCACCATAGAGCGAAGCGGCAATAGCGCAACTCTTCGCACCGTCGTACTGATTAATACGCGGACGATTCATACACGTTCCGTTACATCTTACCACTGCTACCATCGGTTCAGCTTCTCCGGCTGCAAGCCCTAGGATATCAGCAATTTGTGCCATGACAGGCTGTCCGCCTACGGGGCAGAATTTACCATCCAGCGAACCGGCTTTGACGCAAGCGTCGGCAAAGCCGCTACAACCGGGATAGCCACATCCACCACAATTAGCCTGGGGAAGCACTTCTCCCACCTGGGCAATCCGCGGGTCTTCATACACGGCAAATTTCTTGGAAGCCACATAAAGAATAGCGGCCAACACGAGCGCTATAGCTCCCAATGAAATCACTGCAATCAGAATCAAATTCATAATGTTTTTAGTTATTTATTGGTTTTATAGTAAATGAAAATTGTTGTTTGAGTCGCGTTTTGTTAAGCCATAAAACGAAATAATAAGGTATAAGGACAGCCAGAGAAAGAAGAGCTGCATACAGTTCATTCTCTATCAATGCCATCAAAAGAAACAACGAAAATATAAGAAGTACGAAAGGAAATACGAAAGCCAACAATACCGCCATCATGCCCATCGACGTTTCGCCGACCACCATCACCTTCTCTCCCACCTGATAGGAAGAAGCTGCGGTATCTATGATATCTATGATTTTGTCCTTACTATCCGCCGAGGAACAATGCCCCTTTGCGCTACATGCCGCACAAGCCGATGTCTGGACAATCCTCACCGACAGATGAGAACCCTGTATGTTTTCCACAATACCTAGATGCTTTATAGTATTATTCGTCATTTTGCAAACTCCGCATTACAAATCGCGGCAAATTTAATCATTATTTGTGAACTACGAAGCATTCCTCAAACTTTTTCTACCTAATAAAATGTTATTTTTTGTGTTTTCGTTATCGCACACGGAAAAGGTATGGCTACCATTTGATATTTCCCAAGAATGACAAATAGACATCCTAAACAAAAAAATCCCGGCCGTTTTTATTTATTCAGCCGGGATTTTCTATCAATTATTTCACGGATTACTCCACTATCCTCTTCTTGTAGTAGCGCAGATACATTCTCACCAACGTATTCAAAATCAGTTCAATCTCCTCTTCGTTGTAGGCATTCAAACAGAGATTCATTACTTTTATATAATCGTTCAATGGGAGATTTAGCCCTTTTTTATGCCATTCAAAACATCATGTCCCATACCCAGGGTCTCGCATACATACTCATTTTTCAATTTCGCACGTTTAAGCAACTCATTAATATAAGCTCCCAAATCACTGCAACAAACCGTTTTCTTTTTCATCTTTGTTTTTTGTTGTTAAATACACACTTTAATAATTAAATATTTTAACTTTTATCCTCACATATCAGGGTAGAGTCTATTTTGTTATTACTACCTTCATGCCGTGTTTTTGAAACACACTCATATTTTTTGCAAAAATAAACATTTTAACTTATAACAAAAAGAAAATGATGTCAAACAACTACAGAATGTCCTATTTTATGCCACCTATCGCTCCCATCAAAGACAAACAAGGCCGACTGATGACTCCTCCCACGCTTATCCCCTTCTGCGAAGTCTCCATCGAACAAGTTTTCCAAATGATTACTTGCAATGAGAATCTCAAAACCCTGACCGCACAAGTACGGAATGCCACAGATATACGAGCCGCCAAAGCATCATTGCTTCCGTATGTGACCCCTTGCGGCACATTCACCCGCCGTAGCTGTAAGGATTTCGTCTCCCCGTCTCATCTGGTGATAGTAGATGTGGACGGTCTCCACTCTTATCAGGAAGCAGTGGAAATGCGACGTATGCTCTATGACGATTCTCTCCTACAACCTGTACTCACCTTTATCAGCCCCAGCGGACTGGGTGTAAAGGCATTTGTTCCTTGCCATTATTCCCCCACGATAAATGATGCCCAAAATATCACAGACAACATGAGTTGGGCGATGCGGTACGTAGAGACGGCATACAATACGGTAACAGCGGTTTCTTCCGAAACGAAATCCAAAGTAGATTTCTCCGGCAAAGACCTCGTGAGATCCTGTTTCCTTAGTTACGACCCGGAAGCATTGTTCAGAACCAAGTAAACGAGAATAATTAAACATTATTTTATAAAAATCAAAACATGACCGATATTGAATCTTTATGCCGTCTCACCGAAGCAGTCGAAGCGGCAGGAGCGGACATTGCTCCCACCTATCTTGAATACGTACAATTGTCATTCGCCATCGCAACGGATTGCGGTGAAGCAGGACGTGACTTTTTCCATCGCCTGTGCCGGGTGTCTCCCAAGTATCAGCGCGAACATGCCGAACGGGTATTCTCCAACGCACTCCACACCCAACGTGGAGAAGTGCACTTGGGCACCGCTTTCCACCTGGCCGAAGCGACGGGAGTAAGCATCTGCATAGAAGAAATGCCCAAACATCCCACAGGTACAAAAGGTACAGCAGGTACAGCACGCAAATTTCCCCCACACACGGGCGCGCATAACAAGGTGGGAAATGACAATATCTCCGATGATAGAGAAGGGGAAGAAGAACTATTACCGGGCAGTGAACCGCAACATCAATTGCCCACTTTTCCGGAAAACGACTGGCCGGAATTTTTGCAACGTATCATAAAAGCCGGGAGCAGCCCAATACAACACGACATCATGCTATTGGGAGCGCTCACTGCCCTGGGTGCCTGTATGTCGCGCCACGTGCGATGCCTATATGGCGGCAAATACCATCACCCCAGCCTCCAATGTTTCGTAGTGGCTCCTTCGGCTTCCGGCAAAGGTATCCTTTCCTACATCCGCTTACTCGTGGAACCTATCCACGACGAGATTCGCAAAGAAGTGACCATACAGATGAAAGCATACAAAAAAGAGAAAGCCGAGTACGATGCAATGGGAAAAGAACGAACCAAAAAGGAGGCTCCACAAATGCCCCCTAACAGGATGTTCCTCATTTCGGGCAACAACACCGGTACGGGTATCCTACAAAACATCATGGACTCCGACGGAACCGGACTTATCTGCGAAGCGGAAGCGGACACCCTTTCCACCGCCATCGGATCGGATCACGGTCATTGGAGCAATACCCTGCGCAAAGCGTTCGACCACGACCGCTTGTCCTACAACCGCCGCACCGACCAGGAATACCGGGAAGTGAAGAAAAGCTATCTTTCCGTTCTGATTTCGGGTACGCCGTCGCAGGTGCAAACTTTCATTCCGACGGCAGAAGACGGATCATACTCCCGCCAATTATATTATTACATGTGCGGAATAAGTAAATGGATCAGCCAATTTATGGACAACGAGATAGATTGGGAGGAGATATTCACCGCTATGGGACTGGAATGGAAAGAAAAGTTGAGCGTGATAAAAGCGCACGGCATTCATACCCTGCAACTCACGGATGAACAAAAAGAAGAAATCGACACCGTCTTTTCCAACTTGTTTGAACGCTCCAGTGTAGCTAATGGAAGGGAAATGTATAGTTTTGTGGCACGTCTGGCCGTCAATCTATGCAGAATCATGTCGGAAGTAGCCGTATTGCGTGCCCTCGAAAGCCCGCAGCCCTACGACTTCAAGACCTCCCCCACCTCTCCTTTCACACCGGACAAGGAGATTCCTGCGGACAACCGCAAAGATGACATCATCACTCGTTGGGATGTATCCATTTCACAGGAAGACTTTCATGCTGTGCTTAGTCTTGCGGAACCTCTCTACTGTCATGCCACGCATATTCTATCGTTCCTCCCCAATACAGAAATCAGCCACCGTCCTAATGCCGATCGTGATTATCTCTTCCAGAAACTGGGTGATGAATTTACTCGTACACAGTTACTGGAAGAAGCAGTTGCCATGGGAATTAAGGAAAACACAGCCCTCACTTGGCTGAAGCGTCTCACCAAACACGGAAAATTAATCAGTATGGACGGTAAAGGGTTGTATGCGCGTGCGTGTGTGTATGAGTGAACCGGAAAAAGTGTACCTACTGTACCCGTTTTATTTACGGATGCAGTAGTCATTTCAATTACCACATCCGTTTTGACTGAAACAATCGTTTGTCCTGCATAAAGCATCGCTTTAGGAGGTGTAAAGCTAAGCTTTAGACATCGTAAAGCGGTGCTTTATTTAAGGCTCTCCTAAAGCATCCACAATAACTCTCACCTCCAACGGTGTGAATGAGCGTCGCTTTGATTCGTAGCCTAAGTCGTACAGGCGTTGCAGAAGTCCGGGGCACAAAGAGATCCATTTCTTCATTTTTCGATAGGCAGCGATGTCAGTTAGTTGCGGAGAATAGAGTTGCGCCAGTTCCATGCGCCCGTAAGCACGTATTTTAAATTCACTCATGATGGATATATTTCTGATTTACTGTTACAAAAATAACAAAAAACGACTATATAACCAACGTTTTTCCATTGAATAACCGACTATAATGACAAATAACCGACCGCTACCAGACACAACCGTGCACAGCTGATTTCCGGGAGATCCGGAGTAGTATTTTTGTATCGTCGAAAGGGAAAAGAATCCCCGGACAATATGTTTAACCCTTTAATTTATTGTTTTATGATTCGTTACAAAATTTATCAGAACCAGCAGAAGAAAGGCTTGAATGCGGGTAAGTGGTTCGCCCGTGCAGTAAGCGACGAGACGTTTGATTTGGCAAAGCTTGCCGAACACATGTCGAAGCACAATTCACCGTATTCCGGTGGTGTCATCAAAGGTGTGCTTTCGGATATGGTAGATTGCATCAAGGAATTGTTGCTAGACGGCAAGTGTGTGAAAATTGATGATCTTGCCATTTTTGGTGTGGGTATTCGCAGTAAGGCAGCCGATACGCTGGAAGAGTTTTCGTTGGAAAAGAATATTAGCGGCATGCGTTTGAAAGCCCGTGCCACCGGTAATCTGTCGACCAATAATCTGAAACTCGACAGTCAGTTGAAACAGCAGGCGGAATATCAGAAACCGACAACTGCCGGAGGAGGTTCTGATTCGGATGACAACCCTGATCCGAAACCGGATGGAGGTGGTGAAGCGCCTGACCCGGCTGCCTAAAAGATTCACCACAGACTACACAGATTTCCACAGATTATATTGAATTGGTAGTTGTAAAGTAGTCGATTATTTATCTGTGTGAGTCTGTGTAGATCTGTGGTAAACCTATGGCAAACCTACAGTAAATCTGTGGTAAAAGAAAACTATTATTAATTTATTTAAAACCTGTTATTGTATGAGTAAATCATCATCTCCCCGCTCTGTATGGAGCTTAGTCCTCAAAATCATTATCACTGTAGCCACCGCCATCGGAGGTGTGTTCGGAATACAAAGTTGCATGTAATCCCATGCGGACTATTACATTAATTATCATTCATTGCAGTGCCACGCCGGAAGGAAAGTCCCTTTCGGCGGAGGCTTGCCGACAGGATCATATCTTGCACCGTGGTTTCCGTGATATTGGCTATCATTTCTACATCACTCGTGATGGGGAGATCCACCGGGGACGCGCTTTAGAAAAGATTGGAGCACACTGCCGTAATCATAACACCCATTCGATAGGTGTTTGTTATGAGGGAGGACTGGATGCGAACGGGAAACCGAAAGATACGCGTACACTGGAGCAAAAAGGAGCTTTGCTTGCTTTGTTGAGGGAGTTGAAAAGGCAGTTTCCGAAAGCATTGGTCGTGGGACACCGGGACTTGAATCCAATGAAAGGATGTCCGTGCTTTGATGCGGTGAAAGAGTATGCAGAAATAGCATCCTTTTAGGTTTCCACCACTAGCTTATTGTATAAAAAATATCAACGATCTTCACAGACAGTTGGTATTTTTGGAAATCATATTAGTGCTAACACTAATATGAAGAGCGAGATTAGGACAATATCACTATATTGCTCCTAATCTACTAAATGTAGGAATTCATGTTCGTCACATGAATCTAGGGACCTACATTTTTTCATCTCACTGTAAATGCTCAATTTTAACATAACGTATTAAAAAGCACTTTCAGTACTTCCTATTCATTGTTTTTCATCGTTTAACGAACATAAGCTCCATCTTTAGCTTCAAAGATGACAGATGGTTCAATCACTTCCACAGTATGCCATGCCCCCTTTGGTACCTGACAACCATATTGGGTTTCTGTGGGATTGAGATGGATACGCTGTACTTCTCGATACTCAACCTTACGAGCTACATCTTGTACATTCATCCCCTTCTGAAAATCATCCGTATCATTCTCATACGAAACAACTTCCTCATAAATTACTTCGTCCAACTTACCACACAGACAGATTACAGTTTCGGCAGTATCTTTATGCCGATGAATGGGCACAACTGTACCCGGAAGTAACGCGTTAAGCATTCGCTAGCTGGTATCAGCAGGTGAAGTACGCTAATCGAAGTTCTGACGTAAACGTGGATTCTCTTTAGCCTCTGCATTTATTCTCGATGAACCTAAAGGTAATCCGCATCTAGGAGCTATTCGCTCATTGATGAAGATTATTGCAGAACTCGCAAAGAAAGGTGTATAAATATTTATTACAACTCATAATTATTTTGTACTAAAGCAACTGCAGTCTGTCTTTTGTGGTCAGAGGAGTATACACAGAATTAGCACACACCTCTTACAAGTTTCTTGATTATTGGCATAACACCGAAATATCCCTACAATAATCCTACAATCTCCACAAAGTTCTCAATGACATAGTCAACATCCTCCGTTGACATCTTGGTGTTCAGAGGAAGGGTGATTTCGTTCTCGAACATGTGGTAGGCATTCGGGAAATCCTTGATGTCGAAGCCCATCTTCTTATAAGCAGTCATCATTGGGAGAGGCTTATAGTGAACATTAGTTGCAATGCCACGCTCTGCCATCCTCTTGATCACCTCGTTTGTCTGCTCACGAGTCTTACCAAGAAGACGAACAATGTAGAGGTGACCGCTCGAACAGTGGTTCTCGCCATAGTGGTTCAGAACTGCAACATTGAGATCGGCAAATGCAGTATTCATCCTCTCAATCATTTCCTTGCGTTTAGCAAGCATCTCAGGATAACGCTCGAACTGGATCAAACCCAATGCAGCCACCACATCAGTCATGTTGCACTTAAACCATGGACCCACAATGTCGTACTCCCAAGCACCCATCTTCGTTTTCGCCAACGCATCCTTGTTCTGACCATGAAGCGAAAGTAACTGCGTCTTACGGTACAGGTTCGCATTCCATGTTTCGCCCTCCTTCTCAGGCAACGCGCTGAACGTATACTCTGGATTTCTATCGAGTTCCACCTGAACCAGTTCCTCGCCAAAAGGCAAGTTCCAAGTCAAAGCCCCACCTTCAGCAGTAGTGAAGTTCTTAACGGCATGGAAGCTGAAAGACGAGAAGTCTGCCATCACGCCACACATCACCTTCTTACCATCCTTCATCCTATAGCCACCGAACGAGTGCGCGCAATCCGAACAGATAGCCACACGACCGATCATCCTCTGCAGGTCAGTCTTTGGCACGAACAACCCCTTCTTACGCTCCACAATCGCCATCAGACGGTCATAGTCGCAAGGAATACCGCCTAAATCCACAGGGATAATCGCCTTCGTGCGCTCCGTGACTACAGCCTCCACCGCCTCATAGTTCATCTCAAGGCAATCTTTCTGCACATCCACAAACACGACCTTCGCACCCACATGATCCACAATCGATGCACTTGCTGTATAAGTATATGCCGGCACTATCACCTCGTCTCCCTTACCGATGCCCAGCAGACGAAGCGCCATCTCCGCACAAGCTGTCTGTGAGTTCAAGCACACACAATTCGGATTCTGCACTTCCAAACTATCATTCACACCCACATAATGGGCAACGAGCTTCTCAAGCTTCTTAGTACGAGGCCCAGTCGTAATCCAACCTGAAAGGATTGCATCACAAACTTCATTAACCTCTGCCTCTGTCATGTCTGGAGGCGAAAAAGGAATATTCCTTCTTTTCAAATTTGTACTCATTTGTTTTTTTAGATTTTTTAATTATATAACCGAAATCATCTTTCTGTAATAATCACCTTAATAGTTTGGAAGACAAGCCTGATATCGTACCAGAACGAAGCATTTTCGACATATTCAAGATAAAGTCTGATTTTTTCCTGCATAATCACATTAATATAGTAATCCTCAGGATTCTCCGCCTTCTCCATCAGCTCATTCTCGTTGCGGAACTTGATAGAAGCCGGATCAGTGATACCCGGACGCACATCCAACACATGCATTTGCTCCGCCGTCCAGTAATCCACGTAATGGCGCACCTCTGGACGAGGGCCAACAAGGCTCATTTCTCCTTTGAATACATTAATTAGTTGCGGAAATTCATCCAATTTGTACTTGCGAATAAAATAGCCGGAACGAGTGATACGAGGATCTCTTCCACCGATCGTTACGAGACTTCCCTTATCTGCTCCCACCCTCATAGAGCGGAACTTTAAGATTCTGAAATCCTTATTGTGTCGTCCCACACGCACCTGACGATAAAACACAGGGCCTTTGCTATCCCACTTAATCCAGATAGCCATAATAAGGAATATCGGACTCAAAACCAAGAGCCCGCATCCACTAGCGATAATATCAAAAAATCGTTTCATAATTTTTTTTGTTAGTCTAGCTCTAAAACAATATTAAGACAAAAGTTAAAGTTTCGGTATTCTTTCCGAACAATCCCCCCACCAAAGTCGCACCAACGTACCACAAGCACTCATCTGACAGAGTTCCTTGTGTTTCCAGCTATTGTGGAAAAGTCCATAGCTCTTCACCCACAACTCTATCAGATAACTCATGCCTGCCGTCATGCAATCGTTGCTCGCGAAGATATCATCTAATATCCGGCGAGAGAGTCGCTCCACATCAAACTCAACCTTCTGCTCTAGAATGTCAATCATCATCCCCCATCGATTACGGCAGATCCAGTTCAAGCACAACACAAAGTGAATATACCTCATACCCTTACACCACTTCCAGAACCCATTCCAATCAACTTGTAAAACCTTTACACGCAGAAACATCGCTCAATCCAACACATATCTGAAATATATCTTCTCAAACAAAAAATGCAGTAAAGCATAAACCATCAGGAACAAAGCCGTAAAGTCCACCGATAAGCACTCAATTTAGGACATACCACTTAATTAAGGCACTAGATAGTGCCCTAAACCGAGTATTGTTAAAGATTAATCCTGATTTCAACATTAGCCATTGACCAATAAGATTTTATTGGGGATTAAATTTAGATAATCCCTGCAACCATTAAAGTTAAAAAAAATGTTCCAATGAAATTTAGACTGAACTACCTAGTAACTTCACGGTTCTTATCACAAATATGATACGTAGCTACCGTTTCTGATCCACCATCGCTACCATAATGAAAAGCATTGTTCCGCTGAGTCATTAACCTTCGGATGGTGCGTTAAGCTAAATTATTGTCTATCGGAAAATCCCCATTTTTCAAAAATGCAAAGTTCTCATTTCAAATCACATACGTCCGCAGCCCCTCTTGGTATAGGCAAAAGTCACCTCGCGCATCTCATTCACCTGCTGCTCCACCACATCCGCGTTACCGTACCAATCGAACAATACTGGTAACGGGGTTGCAAAGCTTTCGACACACGTTCCATTACGTCGAACGCCACAGTCGTCACCCCTACCTTTGGAACAACAGAATCACCTCATTCCAGTCCTCTTCCGAGCAGTCTTTCAGCACATCCTCATCAATCGGACTGTCATTCAACACACAGGACAATAAGTGAAAAAATATTTTACGCTAATTTATGTTCAAAGCCTAAATTTTCTTCACGTAAAACATTTTCTTGTATGCGTTTCCGATGACATTCATGCATACCCAGAAAGTAGCACGAACCGGATTCATCTCCTCCGCCACATGGAACAGCGGATAATGTGCCCAGATGCGCTTATGCAACGGCTTCGGCGTGATCGACACAGCACGGCGACGGTAGCGAGCCAGATTCTCCTTCAGCAGATAGCAAGGTGACTTCTTCACCACCTTCAACCACATGGCTGTATCATTGTTTTTCTTGATATCCTTGATCTGAATGAGTCCGATCTTCTCACCATCATACATCACCGCTAAACACCCTGGCCAACAGCAGGTATACATATCGAACTCAGACACCTTCTTGATCCCCGAAATATACACGCCCAAATCCTTTCCATCCTCACTCATCTCCGTATAATCGTGATAAGTAAAGGCATAGTCGTTCTTCAGCATAAACTTCAGCTGATGCTCCAGCTTCTCTGGCAACCACAAGTCGTCCGCATCCAAAAACGCAATCCACCTACCCTTCGCCCTACGGAGCGCATTATTGCGAGTGATAGCTGCACCTGAGTTCTTCAGATTGCATTCATACTTGATACGAGGGTCAGCCTCTGCATAAGTCTCAACCACCTTATCTGTATTATCTATTGAACAATCATCTTGTATCAACAACTCCCAATTCTGGTATGTCTGTGCTTGAATACTCTTAATAGTCTCACCTATAAATTTTGCACACCCCCATGTTGGCGTAATGATTGATACTAATCCATAATCTTGCATACAACGTTATTATTTCTGAAGTTTGTTATTCATATTATTTCAACTTCTCAAAATCATCCCTCCAAGCAGGAAATGGACATTTCTCGTCCAGCTCACAATAGAGGTTGAGATTATAGTTCATCAGTTCCATCGCCTTCTCCACTACTTTCTCATGCAGGTAGTCGCTTACACTATTGGTCTGCACAGGAGCCTTCATCTCTAGCACCACAGCCCCCTGCGTTTGTTCCTTATCAAGATAAGCAAAATGAGGTGAAACAGTATTGGTGAAAATATTAACAGCCAGAGGACAAGTCTTCTTCAGTCGCGCCAATACATCCTTATAATTATGCATTCCTTTCAGCCGGTTCCAAAAATCTCCCCATATGCACGCCAATAGCAGCCTACCCTCAGAGAGAGAATAAATTGATACTGTGAGATATATCCCCCTCTTTATCTTAAAGATTAATTCTACACAATCTTTCTGCACAAGGAATGTCATTTTACTTTCGCCAAAGAATTTTGCGGAAGCCCTAGAAGAAATGAATTTCATGTTCATATTAGATTATATAATTCTTTTCCAGCTCTCTTCATATACATCTATTTTACAATCTCTATTCAGCCAAGGCTCTGGAGCATACACACGGTTCACGTGCTTGTTGAGGAAAGCACCCCACCACGAGAAGGAACTATTGGCAATTATCAAGTCCTTGCAATGCGTCATCAGGAACATGTCCCAACAACTGTTCTTGCCAGTATTACCCGATACGAACAGCACATCATGGCCAGCTATCAGAGGCGTAAGGTTCTCATGACACCATCCCACATCGTTCGAAAAGATAAAAAACGCATGCTTCTTGCCATCACTCACCACATCCTTTATGGCCTTCTGGTAATACTCCACACCACAAATACCACGGAACTCTGGTTCGTTCAGATAGTCTCCCCTGCGCACATGCAAGCCCACCGACTCCGTTTGCTCTATCTTCTTGATGAGACCAGCATTATACTCATTCGGCTCAGGCTGCCCATACACTTCCTGCAATTCTGCCTTTATCTCCGTGAAATGATGTACCGACTGCCAATAGCCCTCGTAGTAGCAATCCCCTTCACGCTCCAGAGCAGCCTTGTCAAAGGTATAGTTCATGCTATAAGGCGGCACGTATTCCGTCTTGCGCAAAGGCAGGAACTTACGCCCTAAACGTGACAGCACATAGTTTGGAATCCAATATGATATCTTTGCCAGCTGGCGGAATCCTGCCACGGGCATCTTTGCCTTCGGGAACACCTTGTCAATCTCATAACCATTATGCAGATTGATTCCCTTGAATTTTTTGAAGAAGATGGTATGGTAATGTTGAGTGTCAATATACACCTCCTCATTGGGATGTTTATGCTTCAACGCCATGGCAAATGCATACTGCCACATCTGGTTACCAAGACCACCGGTTATGTTTACGATTTTCATATTTTTCCAAGCAATAATTTTGCTGTAATTCCATTTCGAGATAGTAATTCAACCAACGCAATTGACATACAACTTGTTAACACAAAACTAATCAACACAAGAGTGCCTATTGGTAGCGATGTAAATGTAGCTACAAGCCAATGTGACAAAAGGATTATCATAGTAAGATAAATAGCATACAATCCTAAGGATATTTGACCAATATAAGCCGTCCCATTAGAGAGTACCTGTTCCATTCAAAAGCAAAGGACAAGTACTCCAGATAGATTTCCACAAATGCTGTAGCAAAACGATATGAGTATTGTAAGTATGAAAGCCGGAATATAAGGAACATTAAAAAAAGGCAATTCATGCATATTCCAGAAGCTTGCCATAGCAAAACAAACAACAGCAACATCACAGTTTTGGTCTTGACAAGTAAACCGCCATACTTGTTTACAATAATAACCAAATAGATAGAAGACGAAGTAATATGAGATAAACTGGCCCTCAAAACTCGAACATCTGCAAGCACCATCATCAAGACCATTGCAACGGTCGTCAGTCCCGCGACAATCTCTTACTTGATTCTAATCAATCGATTAGCCCACACAACATTAAAATTATACCAACTGCCCAAAACGCTCACAAGAGCCCCAAGAAACCTCCTGACGAGAACATTGTATGGAATAATCCTCTTAGAGATAGAGAACCACCCAATAACCATATGATTACTAGCCACAAAAGGAAGGGAACCAATAGCTAGTGAGTTCTTCTTTCACAGATATTTATAATTTCTGATATGGGGAGGAGATTTTTGAAGAGCGGAAATTGACAAAGCCACTAAGGTCCATAAATACTGACATGTGGAATAAATCAAGTTCCATATATAATTTGATCCACACTCCCCGTCTTTAAGCAATACTGAATTACATGTCCAAGAACAACAGCAACATCAGCCATCTTTTGAGTGAGTCTATCCAGATTAATCTCTGTTTACTCATAACGCAATATACTTATCTACAACCTTTCTGTTTACTCTTACGAAATCAAGTCTATCTTGCAAGTTCTCTCTTGTATTGTCCGTATAAATTTTCGCCATTACATCAGCTATTGTATCAGCTGCCTCCTGTGGATTACGACTTATGATAGCACTATTCTGAAGACCATCCAACTGCTTTGCAGCATCACCTACCTGCACGCTGAATACCGACTTGCTAAGAGCCAATGCCTCACGAATGATATTTGGCGACCCCTCTTCATCGCTTGTCAACAACAGAAACTCACACGCATTAATGTAATGAGGCACCTCTTGAGGCTTCACTCCACACATGATGAGCAATGAGTAGTTGCCACCCAAGTACGTAACAATGGCTTCTGCAATATCACGCCTCTTAATGCTGGTATTGCTAACATCAGAAAAGAGCACATATTTCTTTCCTTTATCAAGACCGAGATACTCGATTGCTTCGTCTTTAGCAACAGGAAAGAACGCGCTATAGTTCACGCCCAACGACTGAACGAAACTCTTCTTCTGCATGTGCGAGGCCAAACATTTTGGCACATAATCCATCATCTCGGCAGCCACAAAACCACATCTATCAAACAATCGGATGCTTAGAAATGACGCCTTCTGATTAAGCCAAATCTTCAGGCGTTCTTTCCATCCTTTTGCAGTCTTCAATGCCCTGGCATGAATGTCGGTTCCATGAAAGGTGATCAATTTCTTAGCACCCACTCCTATCAAAGCAAGCCATATTATTAAGGCATATACACCACCAAAGTGGATGTGCACCACATCATATTCTTTTGCAGATAAACGAATTTCCCGAAGGGAAAATAGGCTATTACTGAAAGGTAGGAACTCCACCATCTCTATGCGCTCGTCTTGTTCCAGAGCATCCCGCATTCGGTACATGATAGGATTACCAACTCCCCAAGCATTCTGCCTCTGATTTGAAACTAAAAGAACCTTCATTATTATTCCAATATCTTCTGAATTGATTTCTTAACAAATGCCAGCCCTTTGCAGAAAGGATTCTTCTGCTCGCGTGCCCATCTCTTGGCGTACTCATCAAAGATGGACTCACCGGTGAGCTGATACATTGCCTGCATCTGCGCCACATGTAGGTTGTGATAAAATGGACTGGCAATCAAACCATCGAAGCTATACATGCTCCAATACGAGTTCTCAAACTGAGGTAAGATATTGATCAGTGTATTCTGCGTTCTTTCCAATGCCTCCTTATACTTACCCTTATCACCTGTTGCAAGCACATAGTCATACAGCCCCCACCAAGCAAAGATAAATCCGTTCATCACCACCCCCTTGAAAGTGTATTCCATGAGGAAAGCGTCATCACCCTCATATTTGGTAGTACCACCATCCTCCAACGGCAAGAGCATGAAGTCAATCGCCTTCTTGGCAGCATCCAGATACTGTTGGTCATGAGTGTGAATGTATGCACGCACTAACAAAGAAGCTCCTTCACCTTGCGCCATAGCTCCGTATGGAGTGTCTGGACAATAGTGTGAGAAGTTGTTCCATCGCCCTTCGTCATCCTGTTGCACTAATGTCCACTCCACACACTGCATGAACTTGCAGTCGTAACGTTTATCCTTTGTCTGAAGATACAAGTCGTAACAGCCAAAACCATACTGAAAGATAGCCACAGGGAAATACGTAAACTTGCCACCCTCCAGATTGAGCTTGGGTAACTCGTCACCATCCAACAGTTCTGGTATCTTCATCACCTTCTCTGTCATGTTATTGTAGTACCCACGGACCTCACCCTTTGCAAAACACTTACCTATATCTTGATTCACATGCCACACGCTCTTGCCTGTAAGCATAAGATACCAACGTTTTATTTGATACATTGATAGAGCCATTATAATAGTTTCATGTATGTGAGCCCTTCCTCACCTCTCGTCCTATAGAGTTCGAAACCATTACGCTCGTAATAGCGTCGTGCCCTTAGGTTATCTGTTTTCACAGATAGGAGACATAGCTTACACCCATGAGTCTTCATGGCAGCAAGGTACGCCTCCATCATACCTTGTGCATACCCTTGTCCACGACCTTCAGGTACTACACATACGGAGAGAAGATCACCACGCTGGTTATTTAATATGTGTTCATATTTATCGTTAACTACTGTCCAGTCGCTCTGTGATGGCTTATGCTTCAGGCGTGCCAATATTTTGTTCCATGTCTGCTTGTTGCCTGTCAGCATCAAGAGGGCGTTTTTCCAAAGCACACTGATTCTGTTGTGCTTCATAAAGTTCTGCATCTGGTCGTCCTTATCCATATAGTAACCCATGCAGAAGCCTACGATTCCTTTCTCCTCATCATCTGCCACCCAAAACAATTCTGGATTATCGTTCAAATACTCTAAGTAAAAGGAAATTAGCAAATTACCCCCCCCCAATAACATTCTGATACACAGCTAATTGCGATGAGTAACTATCTGGAAAACAAATGCTATGTACCTTTGCTATCGCTGGTAAGTCTTGTATAGTTGCTTGTCTGATCATAATCGAATTATTTGAAACAGCTCAACAAAAGCTCTTTGTCAAACATGCTGTACTTATTCTCAATATTCTTTAATTCTGCAGCCTTAATCATGCAGTCAGCCAAAGCGTCAGGATCTTCAATGTTACAGTAATAGCCATTAGAACCTTGCTGAATAATATCTTTGATAACTGCCACACAAGTAGTACTTGCAACAGGTCGATTGAAGCACTGAGCCTCCAATATTACATTAGGGAAACCTTCCATTCGCGAAGGAAGCACAAACACATCACAATGCTTCAAGAATGAATACGGATTGCTTTGGAATCCCCAGAAAGTAAATTCTGATAGACTTTGGGCTTTTGCTATGAGTTCTTGTGCATAATCGGATGTATTGCGTCCAACGATATTCATATGGGCATTAGGGATGGCAGCTTTCACCTTAGGCCAAGCAGACTCCAATACATCAATACCTTTCGAATAGGCAATATTACATACATTCAAGAAATTGACTTCACCTGGGCGGAATGGATTCTTTGAGCCCTCTGCAGACGCACGAACGTAATCCACATCAACTGGATTGTTGATGGCAACGACTTTGTCATCTGGTAAACGATAGTACTCAAGGAGCTGATTACGCATCTCTACATTCTGAGCAACGATGATCTTTGCCGACTTAAGCAACCACTGATTGATGAACTTAATAACTATCATCTTGAGTCCGGCAATGCCCTTAGAAAGCTTGTTCTTAGGCATATTCGGAATACGTACTACTATAGGACGCTTTGTCATCTTTGCTGCAAGTATACCTACTATGCTGACATGTTCCCGACTTGAGAAATAGATGCTATCTGGATGAGCTTTCATGAATGCTATCAACTTAGGGATTGCATTCAGTACTCGTCCGCATTCCAAGCATGTCATCTTAAATTCTGACTCTATCCAATCAAGCATCTCACCCACGCGAAACCCGAAGTTCACGAACTCAACATTATACCCCTCTTTGCATAAAAGGCGCGCTATGGTAATAGAGACACGTTCTGCTCCACCGGCAGAAAGGTCTGGGAGAAGAAAATATATCTTCATAATTACTTTTTTACGAAACGGCTATCATCTAAAGAGAGTAAGTACTTCTTCTTTTCAGCAGAGGACATTCCCTTAGAGTGAACGTTAAACTTTTCGTTCCTGGCAATATAATCATCAATAGTACACAGAATCTTTGCTGGATTACCTCCTACCACAGAATGTGGAGGCACCGACTTAGTAACAATACTGCCGGCAGCCACTAGTGAGCCTTCTCCGATAGTAACCCCTGGCATAATTTGGGAATAAGCCCCTATATAGCACCAATCCTCAATTGTCACTTTGCCAAACACATCAAAATCAGGTATTACCTTCCTAATAGCATTACCTCCGCCATGAGTATGTATGGATACACAACGTGTAATCTGGACATGATTTCCAATTGTTACCAAGTAGGGCTCTGAACTCCAATCCCTAATAGAAATGGTTGTATAATCGCCTACTTTAACACCAAGATGCTTTGCATAGTTAATCGGTGATGCAAAGTATCTCCAGTATATAAGTTTAAAAAAATTGAATGGATTCATCGAAGTTTTGATTTTAAGAAACTAATTACAAAATTTACAAACAAAAAGAGTCTTTTATACAACAGATTTTTTTGTACTATTCTTAAATCAATGACCTCTAGCGCATCGCATTGATTATAAGTATGCACTCCACTAAACTTGTTTTTGAGGTCAATGTTTAACATATCCACAGTCAATTCACATAACTGCTCTTCTTGAATCTCCAACGGGTTAAATACCTCCCAAAAGATTGTAGATTTTCCATATTCTCCATCTGGGCAATTTTGTCCCGGTCTTATCAATTTGCCATTATGGCTAAACAGCAGACCTGCGTTTCTAATGCCGTCGTCAGAACATGTACCACCTTCTTTTATCTTTGATAATTCCAGACTATTAGGGTCAAGCTCAAACAGAACATTCTTAGCAATGCAGGTAGAGTTGACCAACTGTGATGCTAAAAGGTATGTTTTACCCTCCTTGTGAAATACAATCGTGTCACTTGAATCGAAGTGCTCTAACAACACTTTCTTGCGAACCCATTTATAAGGATATGACTCACACTCGTATAAAACAATATTATGTTGGCTTCCTGATTCTGGTATCATATATAAAATATCGTTCATCTCGAAAACACATGGAAAAGAAAGGTGATAAGGTTCCTCTATTACTATTTTAGGTTGTGAGAAACCACTTCCGTCATATTCCGAGACGCCTATTACCCCCTTATTTATCTCCTCAATAAATAATTCAAAGAATAATACCGTCTTGTTTTCAAATGAAAAAACGAAAGGATCAGCCCCCCATAAGCCAGACTGTAACTTCAACAATTCGAACTTTGTACCCTTATCAAAAAGAATATCCGACGAACGATCACGATACGCAATCATCCATGACATATTTCGAGCAGTTCTCTGCCAGTAGTAATTTATCTTCGACATAATGAGATACTTTCATTTAGGTAAGACTTTGACTCCTCAATCCATGAAGTGAGATTCTTGTAAACAATACTTCCATCAATAATATGGTCTTCAAAATTAAAAACAGACCAATCAGTATCGTAAGGCACAATCTTGTTATAAACAGACGCCTTTCCTAACATCGCTTTATATCTTTGATCTCCTATGAACCGCTCCTCTTCCAAAGAGAAAACTTTCTTATTATAAATTATTCCTAAGGCACAACCATGGAATGAATTTGTAACCACATAAGACGCATTAGAAAGTAAAGACAAAAATTCTGCTGGTCCGCTGCCGCTTTCTTCACGGCCAGTTATTGAGAGCTTCTGCTTGCAAGTCTTTACTATTATTGTAGGGATATCACTTTCCTTTGACCTTATCCACTGGATTACCTGCCTAATATTTGGATTATCACTCATAATGTAGCAGAAAATGTAACGTTCTGGCAACTTGAGTGAGTTTTCATAACTTTTCCAATCTTCTTTTGATAATAGAAACACAGGATCCACAGAAACAAAAGTTTCTATTCCATATTTTGACTTTAGGTATTCGGCAACAGTGTCTTCTCGTATAGACAATCTGTCATAGCTCCTTAATAACCTTATCAATTTTTCCTCATTATCGCCAGATAAACCACTCATCCCAAAACTAGTAGAATACGAAATTTTGTAGTTTTTGACATTTGGAAGAAAATAGCCTTCTGACTGATTTGTCAAAGAAAGATTAAACAATTGATCACTACCTGAGATTGCGACAGTATAATTCAAGGTTGCATCAAAGAATTCATTATCTCCAGAATAGTGATGTTTAGAGAGCTTATAGTGTTTATTCCAAAACTTCGCAAATGCAGTTGCCTTAGTCTTTGAATTCAGATAATACTGGTAGTTTAATAATTTCTTGGGCAAAGACAGGAGTTTCTTAAGGGTAGAATGTTCGCAGGTATTCGATGCCATAGGTTTGTTCATCGAATAATCGATAAACTCAACCTCATACCCTTGAATTACTAAGTATCGAAACAATCCTAACGCCTGAAATGTCGCCCCATAATTTGGTATATTATGTATTGTAATAATGCCACAACGAATTTTTGCCGCCATATCTTTATTTTTTGAAGAGTGGTTTAATTTTTCTGTGAACAAAATCACGGATAGCATATATGCCTTCTGCAATCTTACTTCGAAATACTACACCGTTGTATATCACTTCTTCTGTACTGCCGTAACGCTTTTTGTACGCCAAATCACCGCCTGCAAGATAAAGTTCGCGATATCCTTTTTGTATCAGTCTCGTCAAATAGATGTCATAGAGAATCTGACCACAAGAAAATTTTGAAAACTGAGTATCGTAGGTCAAATTTTCAATATAAACGATTGGACATTGTTCGCATGACAATAATATGGCACCTATCACGTCCCCAAGATACAAAGCATACACATTACTGACATGATACTTATTGAGATATTCTTCTGTAGACAAATGATAGTCGATGTTATGCGTTACTTCTTTTAACTTAAAATAGAAGCTAATAATGTCCGAGGGGCAATCTTCGGTAGTGTATTCTTTAATCTGGTATGACCCAAATGTTTTTGTCAGAATATCTTTTTCTCGCTTAATATTATATCGACCTTTCTTTGAAAGACGTGCTCTTAAGTCTTCCTCATTATCAGGAAGTGTTATTCTGAAATGATTCTTAGGGAAGGCCAATCCTGTGCCAATTAGCGCATACTCATAGCGTATTGTTGAAACAAATGAATATGATTGAAAAATCGCTTTCTCGACTTCAATTAGGATATTCTTGGGAATATCCATAAGCCATATTCCAAGATAGCATTCTTTATTGATAAAGGCTGCCATTATATTATATGACATGTTGCCTTCTGACACTTTAATCAAACAGCTTTTAGTAGCCCATAAGTCGCATCTGTTGTAGATCATATTTGGGATAATACAACTTTTGCCAGATCCATTATTGAAAAATTCAACTTTCATTTTGAGTTATATATTTTATCTATTTCAAAACTGATAGTTTCTGCTTTATAGTCCGAACAATCGTAGTGTTCACGGCAACCACCAGACTGCTCAAAGTCATGCATTATAGAATTAGCCCATATGCAGGGATCATCTTCGATGGATAAGTATCTTACCCCCCCTGCGTTTGCTTCCTGAGGAATTACATCTGAAGCAAAACACCTCAAACCCATGGATTGAGCTTCAACCAGAACAATTGCAAAAGACTCAGTCCTTGAAGGTTGCACAAGATAACATGCCTGTGACATTAGCAATGGGATATTGGAGGTCGCTGAATGGAATTCTACATTTCCTTTGAGAGAATTCGATTCGATATAGTCATTTAACAGCAAGTCATATCCTCCGTAAGCCTTTCCCACAAAAATGAGACGTGCATTCTTGTAGCGTTTAACGATGTGATACAGTATTTTTGCACTGTACAATTGATTCTTTAAATTACTAATGTTTCCAACCTGTATTAAAACTGGGCAAGAGAAAGAATTCTCATCATAATCAGTCTGGCTGAATACAATAGAGTCAAATGGATTCTTTATGATAAAATAACTGCCAAAAAATGAACTATCACATGCCAATTTCGAACAACCTATTTGATGTGTTGCATTCTTATTAATTATCTTCTTTAAGAAATCATTCTTTACCCTAAAAAAGTAATTGTTATTATGATCATCGAATATTACATGCGCTTGCGATATTCGAACTGGCACATTCATCTTTTTTGCCGCCTTCAGAGCGAACGTACTTTCAATGCCATTATGGCAATGAACGACATCATATGGCCCCCTATCCTTCAAAATTTTCTTTAAGTAGAAATACCCTTTTGTAAAGCGTAAAAATTTTTCTCTTTGCTTGCCTAATCTCGAACTTCCTCCACCATAATACATTCGAAAAATCTGCCCGCCATACGACAAAAACTCTTCATCATAATCTCTTTTGTCTTTAGAAAAGACAACTATATCAAAAGAATACGTATTGTGCAGACACCTGAGATAATTCATTATGACAGTTTGAATACCACCTCTATTTAATCCTCCTTGAGCTATGATTAAGACCTTTTTCATTCTACTGCGTAATAAGATTTTTTAAGTTGGAAAATATAAACATAAAATGCCATTAGGAAAAAATAGTAGATTTTGGAGTAGTAAGAAACAAGTCCATAGTCTGCCAACACTATACTAACAAGCATAATGACTAGTATTTTTCCGCCATCTTCCTGCAAGCCTCCATAATTTTTTGTTAACCAGAAAGAGTTGAAGAACATTCGGTAATACAGCCAAAAACCTATTGCACCTCCGTTGGCCAAAACTTCTGCAAAATTATTATGAAGATAACAATCTTCCCCTAAAACCTGTGCATCAATGATATGAGCATTTCCCATTCCTATTCCAACAATAGGGTTCTCCAAGAATATAGCATACCCAAGGTTTGCCATTTCTTGCCTGATCATAGCAGAATGGTCGACTTCACCTGTTCCGATAATAAGTGCTATCAAGCCCTCCATTCTTTCATTAAGACCTGCAAAGATTGACATTTGCGATATAACTAAGACTAATACAACCAACAATACTATTGTTGTTATGAATCTAAAAATGAGAGACCTTATAGACGAAGCATCTGCTTTAAGCATATATACAGCCAAACTACCCAAGACTAAAATGACCATTGCTTTTCTGCTACCACAGGCAGCCAAAACCATTATAATAGGTATATCCATTAATAAGAGCCAATATCTTTTTTCATAGATGAAATAATAAACACTCAAGATAACTGAGAAAGCACACAAAAGACCTATTGCATTAACGTTATCAAATGCAGACTCTAATCTATAACCTCCCATAATGACAAACATAATATGCCCCACTCCATAGAACAATATCGCATACACTGAAATTATGAAGCCACCCCACATAATTGATTTCAGTAATTTGTTGAAACCGTCTTCTAACGTTGTATAAACCCAAAAGAATATTGATATACATACAAGTATTTCCATTATTGTGGTTCCTTTTTCAATAGCCTCTTGGGAATTTAGAGCCCACAAGGAAGAGAGTAAACAAAAAACGCCAAACAAAAATACGGAAGAGTGGAAACTTGTAAAGCAGATATCATTTAGCCCTTTACGATGTATTTGAAGGACAAGGATAATTGCTGTTACAATTAGCAATGATAACGAACTCCAGGCAGAGGTGTTAAATATACTGAAGCAGGCATACAAAGCTGTAGTTAACAGACAAATCAACTTCTCTGAAGTACTACTTTGATTCATGACGTATGATTGATTTAACTAATTTTTTTAATTGAGTTATACGATAATTGAATCCAAGATCTCCATATTTCTTAGCAACATACAAGAAACCATACCTAGTATAATCATGAACAAACTGATCATGTTTAGGATTCTTAATCGTTGGATGAACAAGTTGCGGCTGAATACAATCAGCAGTTTTACATTTTTGTAGGAAATGTGATTTGGAAATACCATCAATTATATTAGCACCTATGCAGGTATTAACCAACAACAATGAGATGCCTTTATCATCGTTGAATTTTTCCGAAATATTGTGCCATCCCCAAAAATCACCGATTGTTATGTCTGACACTCTTCTTAGATTTGTAAATGGGCAGACATTACAAGACTCTCGGATTGTATAACCTCTAAAATAGAGATAATTAGACGTTTGGCCATATTTAACAACTCCATTTGAAAAAATGAATCGTTGCAGATTAGTATTCCAGCCACAATTCTTGTCTCTAAAACAGGTTTGGATTATTTGGCTTTTATGTTTGCCTTGCACGTACTTCAAATAATCTCTCCATACTGCAGGTGATGGCACTCCGTGACAAATAATGTCTATAGTAATAAGATTTTTCTGATATCGAGTCGGCAAATAAGACTTTAAGCCTGCCACTTGACATGCTGTTCCTGAAAACAGAACGACATTACCAGCCTTTAGATCGGTTAAAATCATTGAATATACCGAACCTAAATCGCTTTGTACATACTTCGAGAATCTAATTTCATCAAGCTGCTCTAAACTAGTTACTCTTTTGTGTTGTACATTGAGGTCATCGCTAAAACCTGCTCCATAGACAATACCTTCTCCTTGTATAATGTGACTAGCAATCGCATAAAAAGCTCCACCACTTTGACTCTTCATAAGCTCGGACTCATCACTAAAGCGAAATGCATAGGCGATTTGATCGAACCCATCAGAATAATCTTTGTATTCTTTATTGAATTGACAAACTCTATCACATAAACCACAGTTAACACACAAGTCCTCATCTACAGAAGGATATATAAAACCAAGTACATCTGGCTTCATCTTTATTGCGTTGCGTGGACAGATGTTAACACAAGCAGTACACCCACAACAATTTGACTTATCAATAATACTAACCATTTTCTTTATAGATTATCTGCGACGCAAAATCACTGTGATTTTCCTTTTTATGAATTCTCTTTCTCCTACGTTGACTCCAACAAAGTACACTAATGAACATAAAGATAATTCTGTAACACCTAAGTTAAAAAGGAAACTAAGTAATCCTATTTCACAGAAACTTGCTATTATATACGATATGCTTATACAGATTAACATGATAACCAGACATCTCATAACAGTACTCAAAAAAAATTCACGCACAGGAAATTGAGTCATTAAACGAAGCATTGAAACTCTCAAAAATAAAGCTCCAATTGCAAAGAAAATAATCGAGAATTGTGCTAATTCTGGACTTCCACCACAATAAAGAATAAACCATGCAACAGGGAAGTTGAGCAAATTAAACAACCCTACAACTATCTGGTATCGCTTGATTTTTCCAGTAGCCAGCATGAGGTATACAAGAGGTGATGAAAATGAATCTATGAGCGAGCATATAAGGATAATCTGAACAAAAGTAGCCGTATGTGCTGGAACTTCCTTAAGCCACAACTGTAAAACAAATTCCGTTTCAGTAATCAGAGGTACAATCATAGCAGTCAAGAGAAGAAATGCAAGGCGACTGCTTCTCAATACTAAATCATGCGACTCGTTGACATTGTTGCTTGCATACGACTTAGTAATTTGAGGTTGCACAGCTACATAAAAATTATGAGAGAACTTTATAACAACTGCTTGAACCTGTGTTGCAAGACCTCTTGCTGCATTGATAACAGGACCATTGAAGACGTTAAATAAGATATTAATACCTTGGTCGCGGAGAAGTCCAGATATGCTACCAATGAAATTCCACCCTGCAAAGCCGAACATTTCCTTGAAAAGTTCCTTGTCAAATGTCCATTTGAATGAACACTCTTCGAAATGTTTCTTGCAATAGAAGTTGTAAATCGTTCGAGTGATGAATGCCACAAGGCACATGAACGCTCCATACACGATGAGTTCATCGAATGGAGAGTACATTACCATAAAAGCAATAGCAAGATTAGCACACCCCTCAAATATACCAATATATGCGAATGCACCCATTCGCTCGTGAGCAATGAGAGCTGCATTATAAGGTGTACTCCACAGATTGAGAACAAAAGTAATCAAACCAAACTGGAGCACCCAATTTGCAGCCACCTCTCTTCCTGCGGGTATGGTCATGTGTGTATTTAGGAACCATACGCCTACAGCCTCTACAAGCAGTACGACAATAATAGCAAGTGATATCTGTATGATAATAGCTGTGCTAAATACTTTCTTTAATTTGTCCTTGTCACCTTGACCAAGTACAAATGTGATGAAACGACTGATAGCCCCAACAATGGAAGATGAGATCATTGAGAACATGGCGATAAAGCCAGCTACGGCATTATAGACACCATAATCCTCTACACCAAGAGCCTGAAGAATGACTCTTGAAGTATATAAGTTTACCACCATCAGGAAAAGCATCCTGATGTAAAGCATTAAAGTATTTTTCGCTATACGCTTGTTATTTGTTACTGTATCTGACATTTACTGAATATTAACTTGTTAACTGATAATTTGAGATAAATATAAGTACGGAACGTTGAATCCGTAATTCTGCACGCTTCATGATTACCGACGACCTTAAAATTAAGGAAGGACTAAAAATTGTTATACCAAATCACATTTAATCTGAGGTCGAACATCATTTTCTACTTCTCAACAATGCTTCTCGTTACATCTGCGACTGCTTCTCCCTGAAGGGGGGGCTTGAAAAACAAATACTTGGATTAACATGAAGAGTTTCGTCATCTTCAAGTAAAGCAATAAGAAGTTATTGTACCTCTTTTTCTATGTCGTATGAGATAATGGCTATTGAAGAATCCATATAAATACAGTAATTCTATGTTTTTAGTAGGCAGAGAATTCGATCCGCAGCTTTATGCCATTTGCCAGCTTATGGGGAATTGCTACTTTACAATTACCTTCTCCAGATATTCAGCAAAATTCACCTTTCGAACATCAACAGCCACATTGTCGGTAGCAACCTTTGCCATATCGTACTGGAGGATGAGCCACATGCACTCTACGTAATCCTTGACATCCCCCCAGTTACGGAGAGAGTCGAGATTACCAAAGTAAAGGCAATTCTGCTTACCCTGAACAATGCGTACGACTGCAAGGGTAATCTTGCGGGTTACGAAGGTCTCGCCTCGACGCTCGCTCTCGTAATTGAAAAAGATGCCTAAACAGCAAAACATGTCATAAGTCTCACGATACTCCTTCACAATCCAGAAGCCATAAAGCTTTGCAACCACATAAGGACTGTAAGGGGTGGAAAAGAGTGTTCTCGTTTTGAAGAACCTCCTTCACCTTGTATAATATAATCAATTAGGGAAAATGAATAGTTTTTATTTGTTTTATTGGGAATCATTGAATAATGAATCCACGTCCCCTAATACTCTAGTCTCTACGGAATACGTCTCTTGTATATACTTTCTCTTCAACATCACTTAAACAATCATCGAAACGATTGGCAACAATAGCATGAGATTGCTTCTTGAATTCATCGAGATTGTTGACTACTTGCGAGCCAAAGAATGTTTTGCCATTTTCGAGCGTAGGCTCGTAGATGATCACCTCTGCACCTCTGGCTTTGATTCGCTTCACGATTCTCAGGATTGCAGACTAGCGGAAGTTATCGCTACTGCTCTTCATGGTCAAACAATATACTCCAATGATACCCTTGTGCTCTTTGCTGCTATCCCACTGACCGTTCTCACTATAGTAACCAGCCTTGTGAAGGACGGCATCTGCAATATAATTTTTACGAGTGCGATTACTCTCTACAATTACTGACATCATACATTGTGGAACGCTCTCGTAATTAGCAAGAATGCTTTGTATCTTTTGGAAAACAGTAGCCGCCATATCCAAATGACGAATTGTTATAATAGATGCCAATACGCAGGTCGAGACCTACTCCAAGAGATGATAGCCTGCATGTCTAGTCCCTTAATCTCTGCGTATGTGTCAAGCTCGTTGAAATAGCTGACACGAAGGGCGAGATAGGTATTGGTAAATTAACTTAACCGCCTCGGCTTCCTTCATGCTTATGAAGAGAGTATCGATATTATCCTTGATAGCTCCTTCCTGAAGGAGAGCAGCAGAGGTCTTTGCATAATCTTCTGCATTTAGATTGCCAATAACTGCTATAGCTGCATTCTCTTTTCTCTTCATCCCATATCTTTTCTTGATTAGAAAGAAATACTTTAGGATAGCCTACAATGATTCTTGATGGCCAAAGGCTATCTTCGAGAGCCTTGCTTTCACGAAGAAACTCTGGAGAGAAAAGAAGATTGAACTTCTTATCCTTGAGGGAAGGATCTATCAAAAACTTGAGAGCGTACTTGACATATAATGAGCGAGTGTAACCTACAGGGATGGTTGACTTGATAACCATGACTGCATTAGGATTAACGCTAAGTACTAGGTCTATAACGTCTTCAATATGGTGTGTATCAAAAAAATTCCTAACAGGATCGTAATTGGTTGGAGCTGCAATGACCACAAAATCTACGTCTTTATAAGCAGATGTGCCATCGAAGGTAGCAGTGGGATTAAGTTCTTTTTCTGTAAAAAACTTCTCAATATAATCGTCCTGAATAGGAGAAATACGATTGTTTATCTTCTCTACCTTTTCAGTGATAACATCAACAGCTGTGACCTTGTGATGCAGTGAAAGCAATGTTGCAATACTCAACCCTACGTAGCCAGTGCCAGCTACTGCAATCTGTAAATCCTTGAAGTCCCTCAATCGTTGTAATTTCATTTTTCGTTAGTACCATAGTATTTGGCGTACCATTGAGCGAAAGTCCCTAAACCATCACGCAAACTTGTAGATGGCTTGAAACCGAAGTCTTCCTCCAACGGAGTAGTATCAGCGTATGTTACAGGAACATCGCCTGGTTGCATTGAAACAAGTTTCTTGTGTGCTTCGAAATCATAATCGGCAGGGAGCACCTTGGCGGCGATGAGCTCCTCCTGAAGGATGGTGACGAAGTCGAGAAGGTTCTCAGGAGAGTTGTTACCGATATTATAAACCTTATAAGGAGGGATAGGAAGCTCATCCTCACCATTCTGCTTCTCTGGTGCGTGTTGCATAATGCGTACTACCCCCTCAACAATGTCATCAATGTAGGTAAAATCACGCTTACAGTTACCGTAGTTAAAGATCTGAATAGTTTTACCTTCACGAAGTTTGTTGGTGAACCCGAAATACGCCATGTCCGGACGACCTGCAGGACCATAAACAGTAAAAAAACGAAGGCCTGTTGAAGGAATGTTGTAGAGTTTTGAGTATGCGTGAGCCATCAACTCGTTACTCTTCTTGGTCGCCGCATAAAGACTGACCGGGTTGTCAACCTTGTCATCAGTTGAGTACGGAACTTTCTTGTTACTTCCATAGACTGATGAGGAAGATGCATAAACTAAATGCTCCACCTCATGATGACGGCAGGCTTCAAGGATATTATAGAAACCTATAAGATTACTTTGGATATAAGCATCAGGATTGGTGATACTATAACGAACCCCAGCCTGGGCTGCAAGATTTACGACAACGGAAATTTGGGTTTCAGAGAAAATTCTCTCTACCACATCCTTGTCAGCAATTGAGGCACGAACAAAAATCCAGTCACGGTTTAACGACTCTATTTCCTTGAGACGTTCATACTTGATATTGACATCGTAATAATCGGTGATGGAATCAATACCGATTACCTTAATATTTCGGAAATCATGGAAAAGACGCCTGACAAGATTACTCCCTATAAAACCGGCAGCACCTGTTACGAGCACTGTCTTTCCATCCAGCTCTACATTATATGGCAACATGGTCAGTCCCTTCTAAAAATATCACGTGTATAAACCTTGTCTGCCACATCTTCCAAATTGTTGTCAAAACGGTTGGCTATGATAGCCTTGCTCTGCGCCTTGAATCCGGCAAGATCGTTAACGACCCTGCTGCCAAAAAATGTAGTCCCATCCTCAAGCGTGGGTTCATAGATGATCACTTCCGCACCCTTTGCCTTGATACGTTTCATTATACCTTGAATGGCAGACTGGCGGAAATTGTCAGAGTTCGATTTCATGGTCAGACGGTATACACCGATGACACAGGCATGCTCTTTGGATACATCCCATTGTCCGTTCCCTGTATAATAGCCCGCCATACGGAGTACCGCGTCGGCTATATAGTCCTTACGGGTCTTGTTTGACTCCACGATAGCGGACATCATATTCTGGGGAACATCCTGATAGTTGGCAAGGAGTTGCTTGGTATCTTTCGGCAGGCAGTAACCGCCATAACCAAATGAGGGATTGTTATAATGTGTCCCGATACGAGGGTCAAGACCTACGCCCTCAATGATGGCTTTACTGTCCAATCCTTTCATTTCAGCGTATGTGTCAAGTTCATTGAAATAGCTGACACGGAGAGCCAGGTAGGTGTTGGCGAAGAGCTTGACTGCTTCAGCCTCTTTCATGCCCATGAAGAGTGTATCAATATTTTCTTTGATAGCCCCTTCCTGCAAAAGGGCGGCAAATATTTTAGCTGCTTCCTCCAACATAGTGACATCCGTAACGGAACAGATCGCCTCATTTTCTTCCGCAAACTCCGGACGATCGATGATCTTCGGATAACCTACGATGATACGGCTCGGATAAAGGTTGTCATAAAGAGCCTTGCTTTCACGAAGGAACTCCGGTGAGAACAGCAGGTTGAACTTCTTTACTCCTTTTTGGGCGTACTTTACATAAAGGTTACGGGTATAACCCACAGGAATCGTTGACTTGATGACCATTACGGCATCCGGATTCACCTCAAGCACAAGGTCGATAACCTCCTCCACGCGGCTCGTATCGAAGTAATTCTTCACAGGGTCATAGTTTGTAGGAGCAGCTATTACCACAAAGTCGACATCAGCATAGGCTGACCTCCCATCCAAAGTGGCAACAAGGTCAAGTGGCTTTTCAGCCAGATACTTCTCGATATAATCATCCTGAATAGGGGAAATCTTATTATTCAGTTTTGCCACCTTTTCTGGGACTACGTCCACGGCTGTTACATGATGATATTGGGATAGCAATGTCGCTATGCTCAATCCTACATAGCCTGTACCAGCTACTGCAACCTTAATGTCTTTGAAATCACGCATATTTTTTGATTTAGTTTTCCAATATTACAGATTTAGCATCTAGTATAAAACCTGTTATTCTTTGTTTCCATGTTTTTCTCCATATCCATAGCCATAACCGTAACGCTTGCCATAGCCATAATACTTGCCATATTTACCGTAGCCATAATAATAGCCGTACTTCTTTTTCTGAAGATCCAAGCCGTTAATGGCGATACAGAGGTTAGGCAATTTGTTGTTTTCAGAAAGCTCATTGATCAAAGTAAACTCTGCCTTACGGGTATAATCGGCACGGCATACGTATACCGACAAATCAGCAGTACGCCCTATCAGCAAGGTATCAGTTACCATACCCACGGGGGCCGTATCCAGTATCACATAGTCAAAACTAGCCTTCAATGTTTCGATGGCTTTCTCCAAACCGTCACGGGCCAACAGTTCCGTTGGATTGGGAGGAACTGCTCCACCAGGAAGAATAAACAGATTCTTGTTGATATCAGAAGGCTGCACCAAATCCATCAGATCAACAGTTGGATTAGTCAAAAATTGAGTAATACCATGTTCTTTTCTGGAAAGATTGAAAACTTTATTCAATCCCGGTTTGCGAATGTCAAGACCTACTATCACAACCTTTTTCCCTAACAAAGAAAGACTAATAGCCAAATTAGATGATACAAAAGACTTACCTTCACCACTAATGGTAGAAGTCACCAGAATCACATTCTTGCCATTTTCAAGTATAAACTGAAGGTTAGTACGAACATTTCGGAAAGTCTCACTCATCAGATTATTCTGATTCTCAAATACAGCTATAGAACCGGACTTTTCATCTGCTAACGGAATATCACCAATAACAGGAAGCGAGGTTAACTTTTCAACATCAACACGTCCCTCAATTTTGAATTTAGTCAATCCAATCAAATAAATGACACCTACCGGAAGACCTATCCCCAGCAGTAAGGCGGCAAGATAGACCATCATTTTCTTAGGAAAAACCGGATTATTATCTGCTAACGCTTCATCAATAATCTTGGCATTATTTGCAGTAGCTGCCAAAGTGATAGCATTCTCCTCACGTTTTTGTAATAACATCAAATATAATCCAGCCTTGATTTCCTGCTGACGAGCGATACTCACAAACTGACGTTCTTGAGTCGGCGCATCGCTAATACGACGAGAATAACGACTAGCCTCACGGGCTAAATCTTCTTTGGTTATCTGCAATCCTTTCAAAGTAGCATCCAGCGTAGCCTGTACATTGCTCCGCATCGCACGGATACTAGTATCCAAATTTATGATTGTGGGATTATTCTCGGTTGAAGTACGGAGCAAGCGCTTTCTTTCAACCAACATTTCATTATATCTGTCTATTGCACCAGCTGATGCTGCATCCTGTAATCCAATATTACTTGGCAGAACCTCATATTCATTACCTTGCATATAGCGTTGCAAATCCATCACCAAATTGATTTGAGTCTGGTTTTCCACACGCTTCTTTTCATATTCTGCATTACCGGTTAAGGCTATTTGCGCCTCACTGCTCAAATCTGTAATTCCAACGCTACGCTTGAAGTTCTCCAAGTCTTGTTCTGTACTTCCAAGTTCCTTTGAAATAATTCCAATACGTTCATTAATAAATTCTGCAGTTTTTTGGGCTACCTCATTCTTGTCATTATTGGCATTGACATTATACATCTCAAGCAACTTATTTATGAAATCCTTACCACGCCGAGTATTTGAATTTTTCAATGATATAACCACAACAGAAGTCATTTTCGAAGTGGGGGTTATCGACAAGGAATTGGCATATCCTTTTGCTACAGAGAAAGGCCTGTTAATGAAAGCCGTAATATGACGTTCTTTCGTCACGTTTTCCGGGCGAAAAGATGACAGTGTATCATTATTTGCAAAAAAGGCGATTGTACCCTCATCCGTCGGAAATACGGCAGGTAATTTTTCAAATTGTTTCCGATATTCCTTTTCCCCTATTGTAATCTGTACATCCATCGCACCCGTAGGCTGCAAAGTCATACTCACTTCCATCGGATGTGGAAGTTTATCCGCCTCCTGCGGAGTCAGGCTCACCACTACAGGCGAAGTACGGTAAAGTTCCCTACTAGGAAACTCATCTTCATCCTTATAAGTCACAAACAAACCTAAATGATTGACCACCTCTCTTGCTAATGACTTAGAACGTAAAACTTCTATTTCATTGTCTACATTATTTGACGAAGAGACAAAACCATCCAGTCCCATTCTTTCCAGTTCAGAGGACATACTTGCCCCACTACCTTTCTTGTCATCCTTAATCAAAACAGTGGCAGAAGTATTATAAACGGGTGTCGTCAGTCGCAGGTAGCCCCACGCACAGGCGATACAAACAATTACTGAAAACACGAACCAAGGCCAGTGAACCAGACAACGGAAAAGGATTTCCTGAATATTAAACTGTTCTTCAGACTGTCCTATACACTTTTCCTTTTTTTCCTCAATCATACAGTAATACTATTTGAAAATTGTTACTAATAAACTTGCCAATGACACCAAGATAGAGGTAGCTGAGAACCAAAGGCTTGTACTGTTACCGATATCAGAGTTACGCGCTTTCGCCTTGTTCGGAGTCACATAAACAATATCATTCTGCTGCAACCAATAATAAGGGGAAAGAATGGTTTCCGCATTGTTCAGATCCAATGTTATAATCTGCTGTTTGCCGTCAGCGCCTTCACGAATTAGTTTTACATTATCACGAAGCCCCCAGACAGTCATATCACCCGCCATGGCCAAGGCCTCCAACAGATTCACCTTCTCATTATTGATGGTAAAGGTACCGGGACGTGCAACCTCACCCAATACGGAAATTTTGTAATTGACCATGCGGACGGTTACTATCGGAGTCTCCTTGATATAAGGTTTCAACTTTTCTATAATTAATTGTTCTGCCTCTTTCTTTGTCAAACCGCCCACTTTTAATTCGCCTAATACCGGAAAATTGATCTTTCCTTCATTATCCACCAGATAGGGTTGTAGGACAGGCTGAGCTGTCAACTGTGTATTCCCGGTAGCCACACTGCCAGGACTCGCAACAGTCAAATTGAATGGGACAGCCAACTCGGGACTGGTACATGATACCACGATAGTAAGCAAGTCTTTAGGCATTATTTTGGCGTCATACAAATTTTCCTGTTGAGCTGTCTGTTCCACAACTTCCACATCCTGCAAGTAAGGCACCTTTTTGTATGACTGACAAGACGCAAGTAGAAATATCGTAATCAGGCAGGTAAACACATTACGTCCCATGCCTTGTACATTCATATACATGTAAAATGGTTTATTCATAAAATCTTCTAGTTTATTATTCTTTATCTAAAACTTCAAATCGCGGAGAATTTTTTGATTTGAACTCCGGAACTATTTTCTTCATCAACCGCACAGTATCCATGATCTTTACCGCACGCGACAACTTCTCAAACTCTGCATAAGTATCAAGAATATCAGCATATTCATACCGACGAACTTTAGCTATCATGATTTTCTTATTCTCTGTCGGAATCGTATTTTCTTTATCGCTCAACACCTCTTCATACAATTTTTCACCCGGACGTAATCCCGTGAATTCTATTTTGATATCTTCACCCGGACGATAGCCAGCCAATTCAATCATACGAGTCGCTAAATCAACGATCTTGACAGCTTTTCCCATCTCAAAAACAAAGATCTCATTGCCCTCACCCATTGTGGCGGCCTCCATTACCAAACGGCAAGCTTCGGGAATGGTCATGAAGAAACGAATAATATCAGGGTGAGTAACAGTCACCGGCCCACCATTCTCTATCTGTTCTTTAAAACGAGGAATGACAGAACCGTTACTACCCAATACATTACCAAAGCGGGTGGTGATAAATTTGGTATGACCTTTCACTTTTCCTTCACGGATAGCACATCCCAGACTTTGAACATAGATTTCAGCTAAACGCTTGGAACAGCCCATTACATTAGTAGGATTTACAGCTTTATCCGTAGACACCATAATCATCTTTTCAGCACCATATTCCACAGCCATATCAGCCACCTGACGAGAACCGGTCACATTGACAAGTACAGCTTCACAAGGATTTTCTTCCATCAAAGGCACATGTTTATAAGCAGCAGCATGAAAAACAATTTGAGGATGATACAATTCGAATACCATACGAACGCGTTCCTTCACACGCACATCACCAATCACCGGAACAAAATCTATATTCGGATATTTTTTCTCAAACTCAAGACGGACATTATGCAAAGGTGTTTCTGCAGAGTCGAACATGATAAGTTTCTGAATTCCCATCTGCACTAATTGACGGCAAAGTTCACTGCCAATACTGCCTGCCGCACCAGTCACCAACACCACTTTTCCCCTGAATTCTTCTGCAACCTGACGAAGGTTGATATTAATTTCGGCACGACCCAACAAATCCTCAATCTTAATAGGACGTACCCACTGATGAAAGTTTCCGTCAGAGTCCGCTTCACTGATAGTAGGAGCTATCAATGTTTTAAGTTCATTGTTTTTACAATATTCCAAAAGTCGTTTTTCTTCCAGGCGGGTATCTTCATAACGGGCAAACAGAATCCCCTTAATTCCGCGCTTCCGCATGATATAATCAACATCCGATTCATTTTCAAAGTAATAAACGGGAAGATCTGCCAATCGGCGTCGGCTGTTATTTTTACCATATACATAAAAACCGGCTACTTTATAATGTGCACTATCCCTAAGACGTAACTTCAAGGCTACACTCTCTTCATTAGTACCATAAATAAGAATACGTGTGTTCTTTTTATTCACCCAATCCAATAAAAAATCATAGACGATTATCAATGATACACGGAAGGTCGTCAAGATCACTAAAGTCAATAAACCATCAAATAGAAGATAGGATATTTTATAATTATATGGCAATTGGGTCTCATATATAACTCCAAAAGAAATAATGACCAAACAGGCAATTTTAAATAAAACGGCACACATGATACGCCAAAGTTCACGTGCCTGTGAGAAACGAATTGTATTACGATAAGTATGGAATAATAAAGAGCCCGCAACACTTGCCACCAAAGAAACGCAAGCAAATTTACAGAGCATCCAGTCGGTCATTGGAACATGCGCCATATAATGAATTACCGCATAAGCGACCAACGAACATAATACAGAAATTGCCGTGTCAATACCTAAAATAACCCAATAACTGAAATAATTTTTGCGGACATATTGCACTATGTCCTTCAATGTTTTTTCCATTATAGTATAAATGAATAAAATAATATTTCGAAATTTGATTTATCTGATTGAGTATGATCAGCACAAGGACTATGACTACGATTTCCATGTTGGTGTAGCCCAACAGAGAATCCCTTCATCTTTCGATACGGACATACATTTCTACACTATATCTTTTGTAAAGATATAATTCATAATACTTTATGGATTTTTATTTTTGAGAGAGGTCATCGATAAATATATCCACTGTTTGGTTACCGATGTCAGATAGACTGCCTGCTATTTTACAGACTTTCATTACATTTTTGCAGTAAAATCCCCATACCCCTATAAAATAGATTGATTACTCAATCACGTAAATCCCCATTTTCAGATACCGGCTCTACACACCCAGCCGGTATATCTACACATGCACACCCTAACATTGTCAATCGAACAGCAACTTTCGATTTCCCATTCACATGTACTAATTCCCCTTCCAATCCTGCCAATGGTCCCTTGATTACCCGTATTTTCTCTCCCGGAGCCAATGGCGATGTACTCATGCTAATCGTCTCATCCGAGTAGTCGAGCATAAACTTAAATCGCAACATTTGTTGATCAGGAATAACAGCCGGAGTACTCTCCCCACGTAATACCATGTAACGGCTGATAGAAGATAAAGTCAGGACTTCTTTTTGTTCTTGCAGATCAACGTGAACGAAAATCATCATCGGAAGCAGTACCCGGTCGACAATTTTACGGCGGTCGCTCCATTGATGGACTTCTTGTTGAATTGGAAGGAAATTTTCGATCCCCATTTTCGTAAGCCGCTCACCCGTTTTTTTCTCGTGACAAATACGTACGATTGCCACCAACCAACGTTTTGAGCGCGCTACGCTGCTGCCAATCACATCTGTTGGCAGAAGATTTCGATCGTCATTTTTCTTAATGATCATGTATTTTTACCCCTCATTTTTCCATACCCCTTAGGCAATGGATTGAATTCGGTGACAAAGATAGATAAAATTATAAATAGTAAACAAGAAAAAACGCATTCTTTTTTTACATACAAATAGAAATATACAGTTAAGACTATCTTGGACGTGAAAAATCCGCTATCACATTGGTTCTATTCTACCACCCATATTTTATACAACATCCCTAAACAAATCAGGCGCGGAATTTCCGCGCCTGATTTCTATTCTTTCGATTTACTTACCACTTATAATTGATACCGAAGCTAAGCAATTCTTTCAACTGGAAGAAGCTGTCTCCTTCAGTCGGTTTCGAGCTATCGTCAAAACGGGTATGTATATAGAGCTTGGTAGAAAGATAACGGTTCAAAACGAAGTTGAATGTATTTTCCCATTCTACACGTGCCCAATGATAGTTGGTCAGATAATTGAGACGAGACTCTAAAGTTACTGCAGAGATGATGGTCCAGTTCAATGTGGATTGCAACTGGGAACCAAAGTCGTTTTTAGAGCATTTTCCTTTGTCTAAGCCAAACTTTGTTTCGTCTACTTCAGAATTACCGATATAACGCAAGTTATAAGTCAACGGCGCCATAAACACAGAAAGATTAAATTTCTTCTTACTCAATTTATAATCCATACCGACACTGACCGCCAAATCTGCCGGAGACATGAAAGATGAAACCAATTCTTCGCTGTTAGCTTTATATCCATTGAAAAACTGTGTCTTAAACTCGGACGAAATGGTATAATACCAATTCTTGAAAGCTCTCAAACCTAATTTATTATACAAACGAAATTGGTCTGTATTGAACAGATATTTATGGTATTCATCTGACGGAGTGGAAGTCATACCTACTTTAGCTTCCAGCTGGTTCTCAAACAGCACCTTTTCATTGTCATTATAGTTGGCAAAAATCTGAAAAGTGGCTAATCCGGAGAAGTTACTTTCACCTCCCTTATACCAGTTATCCGAAAGGTGGTTCTGGCTAATCTGCAACGATCCGTTACCTCCGGTCACCCACCAGTTCGGCCGACTAATCTTCATATTGGCTTTTCCTACATTATCATCCATATTTTCCGGTTGGAACAGATGGATAACTGTTGCTTTCGGAGATATCTTTGGCTTCACATCATGACGGAATACATCACGACTCATAATACGGTCTTCTGTAGTGACAACTAAGTTCGGATGTTCCAAATAAAGATCCATCAATGCACTATTCACTATTTTTTCGACACGCTGGGTCTTAGTAAATGCCAGGGTATCATAAGGCAGAAGTTCCGCTGTCAGTTGAGGAGTGGTGTCCCATTGCATAGGCTTCCATTCCAATTTCGAATATTGTGCCATCGGAGCATAATAATATGCCAATGGTGTGAACAGGCGGAAATAATCGGGATCAGACGGAATATAACGTGGCGGCACAGACAGGTCGTTCAAATAATCTAATTGCGCGACATACTTATTATATAAATAAGAAACGGTATCCAGTTTCGGAGTCGGCCCCGACATATTCAGTTTGAGCATCAAATATTTCTGAAGCTCCGCCGAAAGCGTATCTGCTTTCACGACTCTGGCTTTTGCCACAACTGTTGAAGATTTAACCGTTTTGGCAGGTTTAATCACTTCAGGAGCAGGCTGCAGAGAGTCAGTCGGAAGTGGAGAGGGATCGACAGATTCCTGTGCAAGAAGCGATAACGATAAGATTGACAGAATAAACGCTGAACATAAAGTAGTAATTCTCATCATATTTGTCTATGGTTTAGGGTGCAAAGCTACATTATTTTGTTCAGAAATCATAGGATTCTTTTAAAATTGCATTTTTTAATAAAATTGTGGAGACGAAAGACTGTAATCTTCCTCTTTTTTTTATAATTTTGCGGTTTTTAAGTTCGTAAGAATACTACTAAGTAAACAATTATTAAAACAGTTATAGCTGTGGGAGAAACAAAGTATATTTTCGTCACCGGTGGTGTTGCCTCTTCTTTAGGAAAAGGGATCATCTCATCATCCATCGGTAAGTTGCTGCAAGCAAGAGGTTATAATGTAACCATCCAGAAGTTTGACCCGTATATCAACATCGACCCGGGAACATTGAATCCTTATGAGCACGGAGAGTGCTATGTAACCGTAGACGGACACGAAGCCGACCTCGACTTGGGACACTATGAGCGATTCCTGGGTATACAAACGACAAAGGCGAACAACATTACTACGGGACGTATCTACAAGAGCGTCATTGACAAGGAACGTCGTGGAGATTATCTGGGTAAAACGATCCAGGTGATTCCCCACATCACAGACGAGATCAAACGGAATGTAAAACTGCTTGGTAATAAATACAAGTTTGATTTTGTGATTACTGAAATCGGTGGTACGGTAGGTGACATCGAATCACTCCCTTACCTCGAAAGTATCCGTCAGTTGAAATGGGAACTCGGTAAGAACGCTCTTTGCGTACACTTGACCTATGTTCCTTATCTTGCTGCTGCCGGAGAATTGAAAACAAAACCGACGCAACATTCTGTAAAGGAACTCCAAAGTGTGGGTATTCAGCCGGATGTACTGGTACTGCGTGCCGAGCATCCGCTAAGTGACGGATTGCGTAAGAAAGTGGCACAATTCTGTAATGTAGACGATAAAGCCGTTGTGCAGTCTATCGACGCGGAAACAATTTACGAAGTACCTATCCTGATGCAAGCGCAAGGGCTGGACAGCACTATCCTCGAAAAGATGGGACTGCCGGTAGGAGAAACTCCGGGACTCGGCCCATGGCGTAAATTCCTGGAACGTCGTCACGCTGCAGAGACTAAAGAACCGATCAATATTGCACTGGTTGGAAAATACGATTTGCAGGACGCTTACAAGTCTATCCGTGAAGCTTTATCGCAAGCGGGTACTTACAATGACCGCAAAGTGGAAGTTCATTTCGTAAACAGCGAGAAACTGACAGATGAGAATGTAGCTGAAGCTTTGAAAGGTATGGCGGGCGTAATGATTGGTCCGGGATTCGGTCAACGGGGTATCGACGGCAAGTTTGTCGCTATCAAATATACACGTACACATGACATTCCGACTTTCGGTATTTGTCTGGGTATGCAATGTATTGCTATTGAGTTTGCACGCAACGTACTAGGATACGCAGATGCCAACTCACGTGAAATGGATGAAAAGACTCCGCACAACGTGATTGATATCATGGAAGAGCAGAAAGCAATCACCAATATGGGTGGTACGATGCGTCTGGGTGCTTACGAATGTGTATTGCAGAAAGGTTCGAAAGCATATCAGGCTTACGGACAGGAACATATTCAGGAACGTCACCGCCATCGCTATGAGTTCAACAATGATTATAAAGACCGATATGAAGCTGCCGGCATGAAATGTGTAGGTATCAACCCGGAATCGGATCTGGTAGAAATCGTTGAGATCCCAACTTTGAAATGGTTTGTCGGTACACAGTTCCATCCGGAATATGGCAGTACGGTACTGAACCCTCATCCGTTGTTCGTTGCATTTGTGAAAGCTGCCATCGAAAACGAAAAAGCAACGGTGAACGGCTAACGATACGTGGTAAACAACCGGTAGTTTGTAATTTATATAATTTGTAATTAAAATAAGAATGGATAAAAACACCATCACAGGTCTCGTTCTGATAGGTATATTATTGGTAGGATTCAGTTTTTTGAGCCGTCCAAGCGAGGAACAGATAGCTGCGCAAAAGAAATACTACGATTCTATTGCCGTGGTACAGCAGCAGGAGGAAGCGTTGAAGGCTAAAACGGAAGCTGCACTGGCTAACAGTCAAAAAGAGGTGGCATCGGCTGCCGATTCTTCTGCTTTGTTTTTCAATGCCTTGCATGGAACCGACTCTAAAATCAGCATCCAGAATAATGTAGCGGAAATCACTTTCACAACCAAAGGCGGACGTGTCTATTCAGCCATGCTGAAAGATTATATGGCACAAGACAAAAAGACGCCGGTCATGTTGTTCGACGGTGACGATGCTTCGATGAACTTCAACTTTTACAACAAGGCAGGAGCCATCCAGACCAAAGATTATTTCTTTGAAGCTGTGAACAAGACGGACAGTAGTGTTACAATGCGCCTGGCTGCGGATAGCGCAAGCTATATCGATTTCATCTATACGCTGAAACCGGATAGCTACCTGATGAACTTTGAAATCAAAGCGACAGGCATGGAAGACAAGTTGGCTAGTACTAAGTATGTGGACATCGACTGGTCACAACGTGCCCGCCAACTGGAAAAAGGATTCACTTATGAGAATCGTCTGTCGGAACTGACTTATAAAGTAACAGGTGACAATGTAGACAACTTGTCTGCTGCCAAAGATGACAGTCAGGATTTGCCGGGACGCATTGATTGGGTAGCTTTCAAGAATCAGTTCTTCTCGTCTGTATTTATCGCTGAACAGGATTTCGACAAGGTTTCCGTTAAGTCAAAAATGGAACAACAGGGAAGCGGATATATCAAAGATTATTCTGCTGAAATGAATACTTTCTTTGATCCGTCAGGCAAAGAACCGACAGAGATGTACTTCTACTTCGGTCCGAACCACTTCAAGACGCTGAAAGCGCTGGATAAAGGACGTGACGAGAAATGGGAGCTTCACCGACTGGTTTACCTGGGTTGGCCGCTGATTCGCTGGATTAACCAGTTTATCACGATCAACGTATTCGACTGGTTGTCCGGCTGGGGATTGAGCATGGGTATCGTTCTGTTGATTCTGACTATTATGGTGAAAGTGCTGGTTTATCCGGCTACCTGGAAAACGTACATGTCTTCTGCCAAGATGCGTGTATTGAAACCGAAAATTGATGAAATCAACAAGAAATATCCCAAGCAGGAAGATGCAATGAAGAAACAGCAGGAGGTGATGAGCCTTTACAGCCAATACGGGGTAAGCCCGATGGGTGGCTGTCTGCCGATGTTATTGCAGTTCCCTATCCTGATGGCTTTGTTTATGTTCGTGCCGAGTGCTATCGAACTGCGTCAACAGAGTTTCTTGTGGGCGGACGACCTTTCTACTTATGACGCTATCATCACATTCCCGTTCCATATCCCGTTCCTTGGCAATCACCTTAGCTTGTTCTGCTTGCTGATGACGTTGACAAACATCTTGAACACAAAGTACACAATGTCTATGCAGGATACCGGAGCGCAGCCACAAATGGCGGCTATGAAATGGATGATGTATCTGATGCCGATTATGTTCTTGTTCGTCTTGAACGATTATCCGTCAGGTTTGAACTATTACTACTTCGTGTCAACGCTGATTAGTGTGGGTACTATGATTCTGCTTCGTAGAACGACTGACGAAACTAAATTGTTGGCTATTCTTGAAGCGAAAAAGAAAGACCCGAAACAAATGAAAAAGACCGGATTTGCTGCTCGCCTGGAGGCGATGCAAAAGCAACAAGAGCAATTGCAGCAGCAAAGACAGAATAAAAAATAAGGAGTAATTCCTGAATCATATTCTAAGAAAGCCGGACATCCTATTTTGGTTGCCCGGCTTTCTTTCTCTAAAAAATAAAATAAGATGAAAACTAAATATTCTTATAAACAAATCTGGACAATCTCCTACCCTATCCTAATCAGTCTGATTATGGAACAGATGATTGGTATGACGGACACTGCTTTTCTGGGACGTGTCGGAGAAATCGAATTAGGTGCTTCCGCCATTGCAGGTGTATATTACCTTGCCATTTTCATGATGGCATTCGGTTTCAGCATCGGTGCCCAGATATTAATTGCGCGTCGCAATGGAGAAGGAAACTACAAGGAAATCGGACCCATTTTTTATCAGGGCATATATTTCCTGCTTGCCATGGCAGTGATTTTATTCACGTTCTCCATCGTATTCTCACCATATATCCTCAAGAATATCATTTCGTCTCCTCACATTTACGATGCAGCCGAGAGTTATATTCACTGGCGTGTGTACGGGTTCTTCTTCTCTTTTATCATGGTCATGTTCCGCGCCTTCTTTGTAGGTACGACACAAACCAAGACGCTGACTTTGAACTCTATTGTGATGGTACTTTCGAATGTGGTATTCAATTATATCCTGATTTTCGGTAAATTCGGTTTCCCGCAATTGGGAATTGCCGGTGCTGCTATCGGCTCTTCGCTGGCTGAAATGGTATCGGTGATTTTCTTTATCATCTATACCTGGAAGCGGATTGACTGCAGGAAGTATGCATTGAATATACTGCCTAAGTTCCAAGGGAAAACACTGAAACGAATACTGAATGTTTCTGTGTGGACAATGATTCAGAACTTTGTTTCTTTGTCTACCTGGTTTATGTTCTTTCTATTTGTGGAACATTTGGGAGAGCGCTCTTTGGCAATCGCGAACATTATCCGAAACGTATCGGGAATCCCGTTTATGATTGCAATGGCATTTGCATCCACCTGTGGTTCATTGGTCAGCAATCTGATCGGTGCAGGTGAACAGGATTGTGTACGGGGTACTATCAGGCAGCACATTCGCATTGGATATATATTTGTATTGCCAATTCTGATATTCTTCTGTCTATTTCCGGATCTGATCCTACGTATTTATACAGATATGCCGGATTTGAGAGCAGCATCCGTGCCTTCACTATGGGTATTGTGTTCTGCCTATCTGGTGCTGGTGCCTGCCAATGTTTATTTCCAATCGGTATCAGGTACAGGGAATACGCGGACTGCACTGGCTATGGAACTTTGTGTATTGGCTATCTACGTCACATACTCTGCATATTTCATCATGTATCTGCGGATGGACGTCGCATTTGCCTGGACAACGGAATGCGTATATGGTATTTTCACGCTGATGTTCTGCTACTGGTATATGAAGAAAGGAAACTGGCAGAAAAAGAAGATTTAAATCCTTTTTTCACTATCTTCGCAAGAAAATAAACATTTTATAAAATATATGAGACAAGCTAATTTAATTATGATGTCGGCAGCAATGTTGTTAGCTGCCTGCGGAGGAACCAAAGACGCAGGCAAGACAGATCAGGTGCTTATCGAGAAATCGGATATTAAGATCGAAGGGAAGCGCATGACTCCCGAAGCACTTTGGGCTATGGGACGTATCGGCGGATTCGCCGTATCGCCCGACGGAAAGAAAATTGCGTATACGGTAGCGTATTACAGCGTACCGGAAAACAAAAGTAACCGCGAAGTTTTCGTAATGAACGCAGATGGAAGCGAAAATCAACAAATCACTCATACCCCGTATCAGGAAAATGAGGTGACTTGGATTAAGGGAGGCACCAAACTGGCATTCTTAAGTAATGACAACGGAAGCAGCCAGCTTTATGAAATGAATCCGGATGGTAGCGGGCGCAAGCAGCTGACCAACTACGACGGAGATATTGAAGGATATTCCATCTCACCGGATGGCAAAAAACTGCTGTTTATTTCACAAGTAAAGACGAAAGAAAGCACTGCTGATAAGTATCCGGACCTGCCGAAAGCTACCGGTATCATCGTTACCGACCTGATGTACAAACATTGGGATGAATGGGTGACAACCGCTCCGCATCCTTTTGTTGCCGACTTTGATGGTAACGGCATTTCCAATATTGTGGATATTCTGAACGACGAACCGTATGAAAGTCCGATGAAGCCTTGGGGTGGCATTGAGCAACTTGCCTGGAATATGACTTCGGACAAAGTGGCTTACACTTGCCGTAAAAAGACAGGACTGGAATATGCGATTTCTACCAACTCTGATATTTATATCTATGACTTGAATACTAAGAAAACAGAAAATATTACTGAAGAGAACAAAGGATATGATACCAACCCGCAATACTCACCGGACGGCAAGTATATTGCCTGGCAGAGCATGGAACGTGACGGATACGAAGCGGATTTGAACCGTCTGTTCATCATGAACCTGGAAACTGGCGAGAAGCGTTTTGTGAGTAAGACATTCGAATCGAATGTGGATGCTTTTGTCTGGGGAGCAGATGCTAAAGTGATCTATTTCACAGGTGTATGGCATGGAGAATCACAAATTTATGCGCTTGACCTGGCAAATGATTCGGTAAAGGCTATTACTTCAGGAATGTATGATTACGAAGGGGTAGCTCTTTTCGGAGATAAGCTGATTGCGAAACGTCATTCAATGAGTATGGGGGATGAGATTTACTCTGTGGCACTGGATGGTTCTACCACTCAACTGACACAGGAGAACAAACAAATCTATGACCAGTTGGAAATGGGTAAAGTGGAAGGTCGCTGGATGAAAACAACAGATGGTAAACAGATGTTGACATGGGTGATTTATCCTCCACAGTTTGATCCGAACAAGAAATATCCGACTTTACTGTTCTGCGAAGGAGGTCCGCAGAGTCCGGTAAGCCAGTTCTGGTCTTATCGCTGGAACTTCCAGATTATGGCAGCTAATGATTATATCATCGTTGCTCCGAACCGTCGCGGTTTGCCGGGATTCGGTGTGGAATGGAACGAACAGATTAGCGGCGATTACGGTGGCCAGTGTATGAAGGATTACTTCACTGCTATCGATGAAATGGCAAAAGAGCCGTATGTGGACAAAGATCGTCTGGGATGCGTAGGTGCCAGCTTCGGAGGATTCTCCGTATATTGGTTGGCCGGACATCACGACAAACGGTTCAAAGCGTTCATTGCTCATGATGGTATCTTCAACATGGAAATGCAATATCTGGAAACTGAAGAAAAATGGTTTGCCAACTGGGATATGGGAGGCGCATACTGGGAAAAACAGAATCCGGTGGCACAGCGTACGTTTGCCAACTCTCCTCACCTATTCGTAGAGAAATGGGATACTCCTATTCTCTGTATCCATGGAGAAAAAGACTACCGTATCCTGGCTAATCAGGCTATGGCTGCTTTTGATGCTGCCGTGATGCGTGGTGTTCCTGCAGAGCTGCTAATTTATCCGGATGAAAACCACTGGGTATTGAAGCCACAGAATGGGGTTCTATGGCAACGCACATTCTTTGAATGGTTGGACAAATGGGTGAAAAAAGCTCCGTCTAAATAAAATTTTACGTTAATTACATAGTAGAATAAACATAATAAACTAAAAGAAGCCCCTGTTCTCAATCTTTTGAGTTCAGGGGCTTCTCCATTGCATTCATCAAAATCGGCTAAAATTATAAAAAAGTTCGCTAAATTTACTCCGAATAAATATTTTCAATTTCTACAATATACATCTTATGGAAACCTCCATGAGCACCACCGTACCACTTCTCTATTGATTCTTTATCCAGAAAACATTCCGGTTTGATAGTGTCAGCATAAAGTTTCTTACATTCCAGACTCAAACGTGCCTGCTCGAACAGGACATTTCCTTTTTCTGTAAATACAGGTTTCAATCCGGTTTCTTTTACTTTATCCATATTACGTCCCGACTTGGAACCACAAACAGCGTGAATTTTCTTATTTTCTTCTCCTAAGAAAGAAAGTGTCAGGTAATCGTTCTTCTCTACAAACTCGTATGTATACCGTTCGGGACGGATAAAAACGAAAGCAACCGGTTTATTCCACAACCAGCCGATGCCACCCCAACTTGCTGTCATCGTGTTAAACTTCTCTTTTGTTCCGGCTGTAACCAGCATCCACTCTTTTCCAATCGCTTCGAAAAAGTTTTCTTTCAAATCTTTTACTTCTAATTTCTTCATCTCTTTATTCGTAAATATGTATTCATAATTAGTTTATATAATAATTTAGGCACGGATTACACAGATTAACACGGTTACTTTGCAACAATAACAACACTAAAAACCGTGAAATCCGTACCTAGAAAAATAACGATTAATTCATGGCAGGTACTTATCTAATTATTTCTGTTTATTCAATTTCACAATCTCTCCCAAATAGGGAATCTTCACCGGAATCTTCCGTTTCTTAGCCTCTGTTGCGAAGACTTTCGGGGGATCATGCAAAGGCTCGTCAGACAAATCGAATGTGCCATAATGCATGGGAATGGTAAGACCAGCATGCATTTCCTCGGCGGCAGTCAATGATTCGTAAGGCGATATATGATTGGGACGCATAAACCAGCGAGGTTTGTATGCCCCGATGCCTAACAAAGCATAATCCGGTGCTCCGAACAGATCGGGAATCTCACGGAAGTGACTGGAATAACCTGTATCACCGCTATAATAAAGAGAAATTCCATTTCCTTGCAGCATGAAAGCTCCCCACAGTCGCTGGCCACCATCACGTACGGAACGTTTGCTCCAGTGTTGTGCCGGTAGAAAAGTAATCTTCAATCCCTCATCTTCCATTTGTTGATACCATCCGGCTTCAATCACTTTCATTTCGGGAAACCATCCCTGAATCAGCTCACCGGTTCCCAAGCCGCAAAAGAGTTTCATTTGCGGGTTATTCTTCAGTAAACGGGCTATACTCTGTTTATCCAAATGATCGAAATGGTCATGGCTGACAAGTAGATAATCAATCCCCGTAAATATGTCAGGATTAGCGGGAAACTCGCTCTGTCTCTTCACAAAAGGAATACTGCCGAACACAGGATCGAACATGATTCGTTTACCTGCTAACTGGAGAAAGAAAGAATTATGTCCGAGCCATATCAGGGAATCTCCCACCACTGCATCCAATGAACGGAGATAACAAACTTTTGGATCCCATTTCACCGTTTTCTTCTCTTTGCGTTGGGGATTGGGCGAAAGACGCCATTTCAGTACACTCCCCATCCCCGGACGGAAGCGATGCTGCCGATTAAAAAAACGCCCGCGCACCATCGGATTTCCTCTCCAATAAGGGTTGACTGTCGCTAAACGTTCGTTTCTCCTAAAACATATATGTTCACCCATTTTTATTTCCTGAATACGTATTTACAAACTTACTAAAAATTTCTCGATTTACGATGAATTAGAGTAAACAAAAAATGTACCCCGGACACACTATCGGGGTACATTTACTTATAAAGGAATAAATATTATCCTTTTTTAATAGAATGAGACTTCGTTAAGAGCAGTGCAAGCCATACAAAGGCAGTTGCCAGCCAAGAGCTGAAAGATTAATAATCATTATGACTGCACCCAATATCCATAGAATCAATAGCGACCATTTCAAACCCGTTCCCATCGGTGACCAATGGAATAATTGCCGCAAGATAGTATACAAGAAAGCTCCTAACGGAATGCCGATGAGGGCAACTCCGGCAATCGTACCTAGCAGTGTCATCATTGGAGATACGGAAGCAACCGGCATCCAGTCGATAGCAGGCAGCATCTCGTAAAGCAGTGCTCCTCCGCTAACTGCCACGGCAATTGCTGCAAACACCAGTGCTACCAGTACAACGGCCAGTACGAACAAGACAGGACAGCAGAGAATGACAAGAGCTACCAGAAATATTTTAAAGAGAACAGCAGCAATGGAAACAAATACATCGCCTATCTTTTGAAGAAAGGTACGAGGTTTGCCGGAGTTCATATAGTTGTTAACTCCGTCCGCTACACGTTCGAAACCGTCTGTCACTGTTTTGCCAATATTCTCAATGGTCACTGCTTCTCCACGCATACTCAATTTTTCCGCGGCAGTACGGGCTTCCGGAATAACGATCCATCCGATAATATAAAGTATAATCATCGGGCAATAAGGTACAAATACAAGGATAATCATCAATATACGCACTAATGTGATGTCCCAACCGAAGTAAGCTGCCAATCCTGCCGCTACGCCTCCCAACAATTTATTATCCGGATCACGAAACCAGCGGCGTTGAGCAGCGGTTTGCGTACTGCCTTGATTAGCGGACGATGTTTGTTCCGTTCTTTTCTGTGAGTCCATATCCTCATCAGCAATTCCAAAGTCTTCCGGTTTGCCGACACGAGCGATAATTTCTTCTACATCCGAAACTGTGATGACCTGTTTTCCTTCAGTTACTTTCTCTGCAAACAGTTCGGCAATACGCATCTCAATATCGTTTACGATCTCTTCCGCACCCTCCTGTTTACGAAAGTAATGCTTCAAATTAGACAGATAATTATCTAACAGTCGGTAGGCATCGTCATCTATATGATAGACAATTCCTCCTAAATTTATGGTCAATGTCTTTTTCATTTTTATTTCTTCTTTTTCGGATTATCTATTGGCTATATGATTCACTGTATCGTTAAGTTCTTTCCAGGAAATTTCCAGCTCTCCCAAAAAGACTTCTCCTTGTTCAGTGAGTTTATAGTATTTGCGGGGAGGTCCCTGGGTAGATTCTACCCACTCATAACTTAACAGGTCATCATTTTTCAGACGGGTAAGCAATGGATACAAGGTGCCTTCCACTACAATCAGTTGGGCTTCTTTCAATTTCTGAATAATATCAGAAGCATAAGCGGGCTCCTTGTGCAACAAAAGCATGATACAATATTCAAGCATGCCTTTCCTCATCTGTGATTTTACATTGTCTACTTTCATTATTCACTTCTTTTAGATGCACAAATATATGCATTACTTTAGTACCTTGCATTGCAAAGTACTATAAATTAATAATAATTAAAACATTAGAGACTCTCCACCTTATTATAAAAAGAAATAATGGCTATATTTGTGCCCGTTAAACCAAGAAATAGAAAATACGTATGTTTACAATTCGAAAAGCAACGGTAGCCGATTGCGAGCTTATTCATAAGATGGCAAAGGAGGTATTCCCCGCCACCTACAAGGAAATTTTATCTCCCGAACAACTGGATTATATGATGGACTGGATGTATGCACCTTCCAATGTGCGCAAACAAATGGAGGAAGAGGGACATGTGTACTCCATTGCTTATAAAGAGAATGAACCATGCGGATACGTTTCCATTCAACAACAGGAAAAGGATGTATTCCATCTTCAGAAGATATATGTCCTCCCCCGTTTTCAGGGCACGCATTGCGGCAGTTTTTTATTCAAGGAAGCAATCAAGTGTATCAAAGAAATACACCCGGAACCTTGTTTGATGGAGCTCAACGTAAATCGTAATAATAAGGCTTTGCAGTTTTACGAGCACATGGGAATGAGAAAGTTGCGGGAAGGTGATTTCCCGATTGGTAACGGGTATTATATGAATGATTATATTATGGGACTGGATATTTGATATACAAACAAAATGCCCCGGAACATTTATGATACTTGTTCCGGGGCATTTTGTTTATTTAGTTAATGGCAAGATTTTATTTCGCTACACGTTCCAGCCATTTTAACATGAAAATCATTGTAAACATTGAAATCGTACAAGCTACAACAAACACAGTCCATGTCATCCAAATAGGAATTGATTCGTACAGGATAGCACCAATCACTAGCAACTGATTACCCAGTGCTGTTGCTCCCAGCCATCCTCCTTGCATAATACCTTGATATTTAGGAGGAGCAACCTTAGATACAAATGAAATTCCCAATGGAGAGATATACAGTTCAGCTACTGTTAAGATCAGATAGGTCAGCATCAATAAAAATGGAGTAACTTTCACTGGTGAAGTTCCAACAGCTACAATATCCTCATGCAACGGCAAATTAGCAAAATAAGATCCGACTGCCATTACAATAAATGCCAATGCAGCAATTCCCATACCGATGGCAATCTTTTTAGGAGTCGAAGGCTCTTTACCACGTCTACGCTGACTTGCAAAAATAGCCATAATCACCGGAGTCAGGAACACTACAAAAAATGGATTTAACGATTGGAAGAGCTCTGCTGAAATAGGCATACCAAACAGATTCAAGTCAGTATATTCTTTCGCAAAATAAGTCAAAGTCAGACCATTTTGATGGAATGAAAACCAAAAGAAAATAACAACACCAAATACAGCAAACAGAGCATACATACGTTGTTTTACTTCCTGTGCACTCATTTCTACAACTGTAGAAGATGCTGAAGAAGCAACGGTCTTTTTGCTGGGATCCGGGAAGTTTTTCTTATTCAACCAATAAATGGTTAAAGAAATAGCCATAGCAATAATAGCTACCCCGAATGCGTAATGGAATCCAGTAGTAAAGACATTCAAATAATCTGAAGCGAAAGCCGTATAGTCTTGTACAGGAGCAGTAGAAGCTTTGGTAACTAAGGTATGATAAGTTTCAGTAGCTTCAGGCGACAAAGTACCTGCTAATTGACCATGGCACAAAGCAGGAAGATCAGCATCATAATTATAACCGAAAGTAGATAACCACCAGTTACGCACGCCTACAGCTGCAAACGGAGCAAAAATAGCACCGATATTAATAAACATATAAAATAAAGAGAAACCGGAGTCACGCATGTTGGCATATTGAGGATTATCGTACATCTGTCCTACCAATGCCTGCAAATTTCCTTTAAATAATCCGTTTCCAAATGCAATAACAAACAAACTAGCACAAGTAATAACCAGATAGAGCATCTTGTTATCTACCGGAGTCTTAGATGGAATAGCCAATAATAAATAACCAACTGCCATTAACACAATTCCTGTGAAAATAGTTCCTTTGTAGTTCCTCGTCTTATCGGCAATAATACCTCCGACCAACGCCAAAATGTAAATAGAAAAATAAAAAGTTGAGTAAATAAATCCTGCTTCTTTTCCATTCATTCCAAACTTGGCTTGCAAGAAAAGCACAAGGATAGCCATCATAGTATAAAAGCCAAAACGCTCACCTAGATTGGCTAAAGCGGCTGCTATCAGTCCTTTAGGGTGTTTGTTAAACATAGAATATAAATTATTAAATTAATGATTTAATGGTCGATACCACATATATTTTGCAAATATATACTTTTTCTCGAGTTTTTGCACAATGATTTGTTAAACTACTCCTCAAATAAACGACAAATTTCCGCCCTGGATTCACGAATCAAATCTTCCGGAGCTATTTTTATCTGAAGTCCCCGTACACCGGCACTTACATAAATATACGGAAATTGCTGGCTGGTTTCATGAATATAAGTAGGAAAATGCTTTTTCATACCGATCGGCGAACAACCTCCCCGGATATATCCGGTAAGTGGCAGAAGTTCTTTTACGGGAATCAACTCGCACTTCTTGTTACCCGAGGCTTTAGCTGCCAGTTTCAAATCAACTTCATGTTCTCCCGGAATGACACAGACAAAATATCCGCTTTTATCGCCGTGCAGAACAAGCGTTTTAAAGACCTGCTCGATGTTCTCTCCTAAACTTGCTGCCACATGAACAGCACTCAAGTCGTTTTCATCTACTTCGTAGGGAATTAATTCATAGGCTATCTTAGCCTTATCTAACAGCCGTGCGGCATTTGTTTTATTGATTTTCATTTTCGTTGTATTTATAAGTTCTGTATCTGATAAATAAAGAATATGATATGATAAGTGCCAACTCATCGAAGATTGTCCGATAAGTTGGCACTCTATGATTTAAATTAGAGACCCAGCTCTTCGCGAAGAAACTTAGGTGTATATCCTTTAGGGCTCTTCGCAACTTCTTCCGGTGTTCCGTAACTAAGGAGTTCTCCCCCGCCCTTACCACCTTCAGGGCCCATATCGATAATATAATCCGCCATTTTAATCACATCCAGATTGTGCTCGATGACGATAACAGTATTACCTTTATCTACAAGCTTATTCAATACTCCCATCAATACACGGATATCTTCAAAATGAAGTCCGGTAGTCGGTTCGTCAAGGATATAAAGAGTTTTGCCCGTATCTCTTTTTGATAGCTCCGTTGCCAGTTTCACACGCTGGCTTTCTCCGCCGGAAAGAGTGGTAGAAGATTGTCCCAGTTTTATATATCCGAGTCCGACATCCTGCAAGACTTTAATCTTATTCAAGATTTGCGGCACATTTTCAAAGAATTCCACAGCACGGTTGATCGTCATGTCAAGTACATCGGCAATTGATTTTCCCTTGAAACGTACTTCCAGTGTTTCCCGGTTATAACGTTTACCGTGACAAACCTCACAAGGCACATATACATCAGGAAGAAAATTCATTTCAATCGTCTTATAACCATTTCCCGTACATGCTTCACAACGCCCACCTGCAACATTAAAGGAGAAACGTCCCGGTTTATAACCGCGAATCTTAGCTTCCGGCAGACCCACAAACAGGTTACGGATATCAGAAAACACACCGGTATAAGTCGCAGGATTGGAGCGTGGCGTACGTCCCAAAGGTGATTGATCCACATCTACTACCTTATCTATATTTTCCAACCCTTCAATCGAATCGTATTCCAAAGGATCTTGTAAAGAACGATAGAATTTCTGTGAAAGAATCGGCTGCAAAGTTTCATTAATCAAGGTGGATTTTCCACTTCCTGATACACCAGTTACGCAAATCAGTTTACCCAACGGAAATTCAACATCTACATTCTTCAGGTTATTCCCCTTCGCTCCTTTCAGCCAGATAGATTTCCCATTTCCTTTTCTACGCTTGGCAGGGATTTCTATCTTCATCTTGCCATTCAGATATTGCGAAGTCATTGTATCTGTATTCAGCATCTCCTGCGGGGTTCCGGCGAAAACGACTTCGCCTCCGAGACGTCCAGCTTTCGGACCCATATCGATGACATAGTCGGCAGCTAACATCATATCCTTATCATGTTCCACTACAATCACGGAGTTCCCCATGTCGCGGAGTTCTTTCAACGAGTTGATAAGACGCAGATTATCACGCTGATGCAGACCGATACTCGGCTCGTCGAGAATATAAAGTACATTCACTAATTGCGAACCAATCTGTGTAGCCAAGCGGATACGCTGACTCTCACCACCGGAAAGACTAACAGAGCTACGATTCAATGCCAGATAATCCAGACCCACGTCCAGCAAGAACTTCAAACGTGTGCGAATCTCTTTCAGAATCTCCACCGATATTTTCTTCTGCTTATCGGACAGGAACTCATCCACCTTCATCAACCAGTCGTACAACTCGTTGATGTCCATATTCGCCAACTCATTGATATTCTTATCATGGATACGAAAATGCAAAGCTTCTTTATTCAAACGAGCCCCTTTACATTCGGGACAAACCGTTGTTTTGGCAAATTGTTCCGCCCATTTCTGTGCTGTTGCAGAAGCATCCTTTTCCTGCAACATCTGAATATACTTCACCACTCCTTCGTAAGTAACAAAGTAATCGGAGGAAGTACCGATCAGCGAACTCTTGATTTTAATCCGTTCGTCAGAACCGTACAATACTTCATCAATCGCATCGTCCGGCAACTCCTTTATCGGAGTTTTCAGTGTTGCGTCGTACTTCTCGAGCAAAGCACCGATTTGCCAGAAAATCATCGCATTCTTATATTTTCCCAGAGGTGCTATCGCTCCTTCATAAATGGAAAGTTCACGATCGGGAATCACTTTGTCCACATCAATCTGATTGACTACTCCCAATCCCTTACACTTCGGACATGCTCCTTGCGGTGAATTGAATGAGAAGTTATGCGGAGCCGGTTCACGATAAGACAATCCGGTGACGGGACACATGAGCCGCTTACTATAATGACGGATACTTTCAGATTGGGCATCCAGAATCATCATCAACCCATCTCCCTGGCGCATAGCGGTTGCCACACTCTGTTTCAAGCGCCGGTCATCTTTCTCCGCTACCACTAATTTATCAATAACCACTTCTACATCGTGATTTTTATAGCGGTCGAGTTTCATACCATGCGTGATTTCACGCACTTCTCCGTCCACCCGCACATACAGGTATCCTTTTTTACGTATTTGTTCGAAAAGTTCCCTGTAATGTCCCTTACGTGAACGAACTAGCGGAGCCAGCAGATATATTTTCTTTCCTTTATAATCTTTCAGAATCAAGTCCAGAATCTGCTCTTCGGTATATTTCACCATCTCCTCACCCGACAGATACGAATAAGCCACTCCCGCACGGGCATACAGCAAACGGAGATAATCATATATCTCCGTAGTCGTTCCTACGGTAGAACGGGGATTTTTATTCGTTGTTTTCTGTTCAATGGAGATAACCGGACTCAAACCTGTTATCTTATCGACATCCGGACGTTCCAGATTGCCCAAGAAGTTACGGGCATACGCTGAAAAAGTTTCGATATAACGACGCTGTCCTTCGGCAAAAATCGTATCGAAGGCTAAAGAAGATTTTCCACTACCGCTCAATCCGGTGATAACAGTCAAACTGTTACGGGGAATTTCGGCATCAATATCCTTTAAATTGTGCACGCGCGCACCGTACACATTAATATATTCTGTTTCCTGCATATTCATATCCTTCCATAAATGTTGCAAAATTAATGTTTCCGCCCGAAATATGCTCCTAAAAAAGCACAATATTATTTTCTTAACTCAAATCTTATGAAGATATAGGGCATTATTTGTACCTTTGTTCCTTGATTTCAAGAACCAATAGTTATAATTTGATGAAACCGATAAACCGTATATTCTTATTTTTGCTTTTTATAAGCGTTTCATATGCTATCAGTTATGCACAAGAAAACCAATCATATTTCTTGCATACCATCGAAAAAGGACAAAGTTTATACTCCATCTCCAAGATGTATAATGTCACTACATCAGACATTATACGTCTGAATCCGGGCTGTGACGAAAAGATCTATGCCGGACAGACAATCAAAATTCCTACGGGAAAAGAGAGTCAGAAGGGAGAAACATTCCATACGATTCAAGCCGGAGAAACACTATACAAACTGACAACCATGTATAATGTATCCGCCAAAGATATTTGTGAAGCAAACCCCGGTTTGAGTGCCGAAAATTTCCGCATCGGACAGGTCATCCTGATTCCGCAGAAAAAAGAAGAGCAAACTGCTACTGCAACTCAAACGCCTACCGAACAGACCACCATTCAAGGTCCTGTTGTGCCGAAATGCAAGGATATGCATAAGGTAAAACGCAAAGAGACTATTTTTAGCGTGAGCCGTGAATATGGAATCAGCGAGCAGGAGTTAATTGCAGCTAACCCGGAACTGAAAAAAGGCATGAAAAAGGGACAATTCCTTTGCATCCCTTACCCGGCAGCAACGACCGTGCAACCTACACAGAAGGAAGATCCTTACGCTATTCCTCCCAGCAATAGCGAGCTTTTCCGCAAAAGTAAAGAGACTCCCCAAAAGCTGTCTACCATTAAAGCAGCTTTATTGTTGCCTTTCCAGGAAGACAAACGCATGGTGGAATATTACGAAGGTTTCCTGATGGCAGTAGACAGTCTGAAGCGTACAGGTATTTCTCTTGATCTATATGTATATGATTGCGGAAAAGAGGTTTCTACATTAAATACGATTCTTGCCAAGAACGAGATGAAAAGTATGAATATCATCTTCGGTCCGATGCATCAGAATCAAATAAAGCCATTGTCCGACTTCGCAGAGAAGAACGACATACGCCTGGTGATTCCTTTCTCTCAAAAAGGAGAAGAGGTATTCAACAACCCAGCTGTTTATCAGATCAATACGCCTCAATCTTACTTATATTCAGAAGTTTACGAGCACTTCACCCGTCAATTTCCCAATGCAAACGTTATCTTCATAGAACCGGCGAGCGTTGATAAGGAGAAAGCGGAATTTATCAGCGGCTTGAAACAAGAGTTGAAAAGTAAAGGAATTCCAATGAGAACCGTCAGTGAAAGCGCAACGAAAGAAACGTTGAAAGCAGCGCTCCGCAGTGATAAAGAAAACATCTTTATTCCGACATCAGGCAACAACGTCTTACTAATTAAGATACTTCCTCAACTGACGCTGTTAGTCAGAGAGAATCCTGCAGAGAATATTCATCTGTTCGGCTATCCGGAATGGCAGACCTATACCAGAGATCATCTGGAAAACTTCTTTGAATTGGATGTATATTTCTATTCTTCATTCTATACGAATACGTTGTTCCCGGCAGCTGTGCAGTTTACCAATGCTTACCATAAATGGTATAGCAAAGATTTGGCAAGCAAATACCCTAATTACGCAATGCTGGGTTTTGACACCGGCTTCTTCTTCCTGAAAGGATTATCGCTTTATGGCTCGGAACTGGAAAACAATCTGCCTAAAATGAACCTGACTCCTATCCAGACCGGATTCAAATTCGAGCGTGTAAACAACTGGGGAGGATTTATTAATAAAAAGGTGTTCTTCATACGTTTCACTAAGAATTTTGAATTAGTAAAACTTGACTTCGAATAATACGAAAATGATAAAGATAAAACCATTTTTGATCGCAACACTCCTACTTACAGGATTTGCCCTTCCTGCTGTCGCTCAAATCGGAGAAGCACGAAACAATTTATCGGTAGGTATCAATGGAGGTGTCAATTTAAACAGTGCTTCTTTTACTCCCACCATCAAGCAAAATAGCCTGATGGGAATTACCGGAGGTTTGACAGCACGTTATATATCCGAGAAGTATTTTGCCATGATTTGTGGCGCACAGGTCGAGTTGAATGTCTCGCAACGAGGCTGGGACCAATTATTTGAAACAATATCACTGGACGCCAACGGATATGAAGTCACTTCGAAGGACCCTACTAAAACTTACACCCGCAAAATGACTTATATAGATATTCCTTTCCTCGCTCACCTCGCTTTCGGACGAGACAGAGGATTGCAATTCTTTGTCCATGCAGGTCCTCAAATCAGCTTTCTAATCAGTGAATCGGAAACAATAAAAGGTATTGATATGAATAGCTTATCTGATACACAGAAAGCCCTGTACGGAGTTAAGATTCAAAATAAATTTGACTATGGTATTGCCGGTGGTGGTGGTGTAGAACTTAGAACAAAGAAAGCTGGTAGCTTCATCGTTGAAGGCCGTTATTACTTTGCCCTGTCTGATTTCTACAGCACTACTAAGAAAGATTATTTCGCCCGTGCAGCGCATGGAACCATTACCATAAAGCTCACATATTTATTTGATTTGAAGAAATAACCCCTCTTTCAAGGAGGAAGAGATTAAAACCTCTTATTTATAAACAAAATCCCATTCATAACGAACTAAAAAATCCCCACTAACTCTAAACGAATTAGCGGGGATTTCTATTTCTGGGGACTTTAGTCCTTTTTATCGCAATCTATCCGCAGCTTTTACCATCACCTCATCCCGTCCGATAGCACGGATAGCCAGTATATTCAGGATGATGGAAACAAGCGGCAAACACAATGCCCAGCCTATACGGAACATATTTTCATCATTCTTCAATGCAAAATAAAAAGCAAGGGCAGCAATGTAATAACCTACTAATAATAAGCTATTGAAAATTGTCATGCGAATCTGCAACATACGGTTCTTATACAAAAAGATAGTAGCCACAGCCACGATAGTGCTAACCATCAGAATTCCGAATAAGCCCCATGTAGACTGAATAGCACCGTTTACTTCCAATCCTAATGCCTTAAAAGGATGTTCTCCCATCGCATCAATGAAGTAGCCCATCGGCAAACACATGGCTGTAATCAGCAATCCTACAACAATCAATAAATAAACAGTTTGAATTCGTTGAATCATAAGTATTCTAAATAGTAGTTGAGTTAAACAATAATAGCCAAGCAATAAGGAGCAGGGATCATCATCCCACTTACTACTTGACTATCAAATTCTTCGTCAGAAAATAAATTACTGAAGTTTTTCTTTCTCCTTAGCCGGATTTCTATAATATATTTTCCCTTCGATGTATTCTTGCGTAGCAATCAAGTCCGGTTTCGGCAATTTCTCATAATAACGAGAAATTTCGATTTGCTCTCTATTTTCAAACACTTCTTCCAAATTGTCATTGTAAGAAGCAAACTCTGCCAGTTTCTTAGAAAGATCGTTTTTGATTTCTACACTGATCTGATTAGCACGCTTACCAATAATGGCAACTGTTTCATAAACATTACCTGTATCAGCACAGAGTTCCATCATATCACGGGTTACTGTTGTAGCAGGAGCATTCGTTTTTTTGTAGTCCATAAATCTATTTAAATTTAGTCTTTAATTACTTTCTGTGATTCATTGAATATCTTCTCGGCTTCTTTCAAATATTTACTTTCAGGAAATTCATTCTTAAAAGCGTAATATTCATCAATCGTTTCGCGGTAACGATCCATCTTCTTGTCTTCAACGCTATAGATAGCCATTTCGTGTCTTGCACGCAGAACCAAAATGGAAAGTTCTTCACGATAATCAGTATAAGGATAATCCTTCAATGCATTTTGAGCTGTGATTACACAAGACTCATAGTTATTGCCCAAATAATTACCCAGATTATAATATAACCTTGCTGAATAAAGCTCTTTCAATACCAGTTTATCCTGTAAAGCAAAAATCATATCCTGTGCTTCCTGCTTCTTTGTGCTGTTCGGGAAATACTCCATGAACATCTGCAATTGCTGGATAGCCTGATAAGTGCTTGACTGATCCAAACGTGGTTCCGGAGTATCCAGAAATAAAGCCTTACCTGCATGGAAACGTGCCAATTCGGTAAAAGTACCACGAGGATATGTATTGAAATAGGTAATAAATGTCTGGGCTGCTGTCTGATAATCTTTCTGATTATAGTAGCTCATTCCCAACATATACAAAGATTCTTCCGCTTTATCGGTTCCTTTCAGAATGGTTATCAACTCATTCAGCAACGTAGCTGAACGATTATACTGTCCCTTCGCAAAATAGTTTTTGGCGGCTTCGTACTTGTATTCGTAATCGGTGCTTTTCAGCAATTTATTATACTCCCCACATGATGTAAGAGTAGCCGCTGCAAGCAAAGTTATAATGATATTTTTCTTCATCCTATTTAAAAATAATGCGCAAAGTTACTTATTCGCTGGGAATTTAGCAATTAATCTGTGTTTTTTAATACATAAAAGGCGTTAAACATCGACAAAAGGAGAGAAAATGACGTCGAATTACAAACGACAAACTATAAACAGCAGATTATAAACGAATCACAATAGTGACGGTATGTGTTCGGGATAGTAACGGTATCGTTGGCATATACCGTCGCTATCTTCACCGGATAGCGTCACTATATTTATAGTAAAAACGGTAAGCAATTGCGTTGTCCTTGAATTGGATAACACAACTGTTTACCGTTCATTATTTATTGCTCACTGTTATATTTACAGTTTATACAAATCACTTGCAGCCAGTAAATCGACTTTCTTTTCTTTCAATACCTCGATACATTTATCCAGGTTGCTGGGGCGAATCACTACATTTGCAATATGGTTATTGGCAAACGAATACATATATTCAATAAATACGCCCTCTTCTGATAAATATCCCAGCACTTTTGCCAAAGCACCTGGTATATTGGGACAGCTTATACCTACCACATCAGTCACATTCACTGCAAAATGATTATCTTTTAAAGCTTTGTATGCTCTATCCGGATCGGATACAATTCCACGCAAAATACCAAAATCAGCATTTTCGGCAATGCACAAGGCAGAAAGATTGATATTTTCTTTCGCCAGCACTTCAGTCACTTCCGTCAAACGGCCTGACTTATTTTCCAAAAAAATAGAAAGTTGTTTTGCTACCATATTTATTAAAGTATTAAGTAATAAGTATTAAGTAACAAGCATTAGGTATTAGGTAACAAGTATTACCGTAGTTCCAAGATCACCCGCATGGTCAATACTTAATACTTAATACCTAATACTTATTTACATTTTTCTGTTATCAATTACACGTTTCGCTTTACCTACGCTGCGTTCAATGCTGCGAGGCTCTACCAGTTTCACGTTGACTCCCAGTCCGAGTACGCTTTGCAAACGTCCTCCCAGTTTCTTCTTCAAAGCCAGCATTTTGTTGATCTCATCCGAATAGAATTCCGGACGTACTTCAACCTGGAGTTCCATTGTATCGGTATTGTTTTCACGACCTACTATCAACAAATAATGCGGTTCAAACTCTTCCATTTCAAGAATGACTGATTCAATCTGCGTCGGGAATACATTCACACCGCGGATAATCAACATATCATCACTACGTCCCAAAATACGATCCATACGTACCAATGTACGGCCACAGGAACATTTATCATGATGCAAGGCCGTCAAATCACGCGTACGGTAACGAAGCAACGGCATACCCTCTTTAGTTAAATGAGTAAATACCAGTTCGCCCGTTTGACCGGATTCCACCGGTTGCAATGTATTCGGGTCGATGATTTCCGGGAAGTAATGGTCTTCATTCAAGTGAGTCCCGTGCTGACATTCGCACTCGTACCCGACACCCGGTCCGGCAATCTCACTCAATCCATAAATATCGTATGCTTTGATTCCCAGCTTTTCTTCTATCTCATGACGCATATTTTCCGTCCAGGGTTCTGCACCGAAAGCACCGACTTTCAGTTGGAATTCTTCACGTGGCAAACCGGAATCTTTGATTGCATCTGCCAGATAAAGCGCATAGGAAGGAGTACAACAAAGCACTGTCGATCCGAAATCGTGCATCAAGGTTATCTGTTTTTCCGTGTTACCACTGGACATCGGAATAACAGAAGCACCGATATTTTCAGCTCCTGCATGTGCTCCCAATCCGCCCGTGAACAGTCCGTATCCATAAGATACCTGAAAAACATCAGAACGCCCCGCTCCATAAGCGGTAAAAGCACGTGATATACATTCCGCCCATGTAGACAAGTCCTTACGGGTATATCCGACAACCGTCGGTTTTCCGGTTGTTCCGGAAGAAGCATGAATACGTACAATTTGGCTCATCGGCACGGCACAAAGTCCGAACGGATAATTATCTCTTAAATCATGTTTCGTGGTAAACGGCAGTTTTACAATATCATCAATACTATTGATGTCATCGGGAGTAATCCCCATTTCCTGCATCTTCTTTCGATAGAAAGGCGTGTTGTAATAAACGTAATCTACAATTTTCTTGAGTCGTATGCTTTGAATCTTGCGAAGACTTTCGCGGTCCATACACTCAATGCTCTCATTCCAAATCATGTGTTTCTGGTATTACTAGTTGTATGAATCTGTTTTTTGATATTAATATGTTGCAAAGTAAAGGATTTATTTGGAAAAAAGATTTGTTATCTCGATTATTTTACCGAATATTGCTCCACTTTTTAGGATTTAACTATGAATTATGAACTAACATCAGCTTATAAACCTACCGGAGATCAGCCGGAAGCTATAGCACAACTTACTGAAGGGGTCCTTCAGGGAGTTCCCGCACAGACTTTATTGGGAGTGACCGGGTCGGGAAAAACATTTACCATTGCCAATGTGATCGCCAATATCAATAAACCCACCTTGATTTTGAGCCATAACAAAACACTGGCTGCCCAGCTCTACAGTGAGTTTAAAGGTTTTTTCCCAAACAATGCGGTAGAATATTACGTTTCTTACTATGATTATTACCAGCCGGAAGCTTATCTGCCGAACAGTGATACATATATAGAGAAAGATCTCGCCATCAATGACGAAATCGACAAGCTCCGACTCTCTGCCACTTCCGCCCTACTCTCCGGAAGAAAAGACGTGGTAGTGGTTTCTTCCGTATCTTGTATCTACGGTATGGGAAATCCTTCGGACTTCTACAAAAATGTCATCGAAATAGAACGGGGACGGATGATGGACCGCAATGTGTTTCTACGTCGTTTGGTAGACAGTTTGTATGTCCGCAATGATATCGACTTGAACCGTGGAAATTTCCGGGTCAAGGGCGACACGGTGGATATTTATCTGGCTTATACCGACAACCTGCTCCGCGTCACCTTCTGGGGGGATGAAATTGACGGCATCGAAGAGGTAGACCCTATCACAGGAGTCACTATCGCACCATTTGACGCCTATAAGATTTATCCGGCCAACCTGTTCATGACTACCAAAGAGGCTACTCTCCGTGCTATTCATGAAATAGAGGATGATTTGACCAAGCAAGTAGCTTTCTTCGAATCTATCGGCAAGGAATACGAGGCCAAACGATTGTATGAGCGAGTAACTTACGATATGGAAATGATTCGGGAATTGGGACATTGTTCCGGAATTGAGAATTATTCCCGTTATTTCGACGGCCGTGCTGCCGGTACCCGCCCCTATTGTTTGCTCGATTTCTTTCCGGATGATTTCCTGATCGTTATCGACGAAAGCCACGTAAGCGTACCCCAAATCCGTGCAATGTACGGAGGAGACCGTGCGCGAAAAATCAATCTTGTGGAATATGGTTTCCGATTGCCTGCCGCTATGGACAACCGCCCGTTGAAATTTGAAGAGTTTCAGGAGATGGCAAAACAAGTAATCTACGTCAGTGCTACACCGGCGGATTATGAATTGATTCAGTCGGAAGGAATCGTCGTGGAACAGGTGATTCGTCCTACCGGTCTGCTTGATCCTATCATCGAAGTACGTCCGAGTCTCAATCAGATTGACGATTTAATGGAAGAAATCCAGCTCCGTATTGAAAAGGAAGAACGCGTACTCGTCACTACACTAACCAAACGAATGGCAGAAGAACTGGCAGAATATCTTCTTAATAATAATGTGAGATGTACCTATATCCATAGTGATGTCGACACACTGGAACGTGTGAAGATTATGGATGATCTCCGGCAAGGAGTTTATGACGTACTTATCGGGGTCAACCTGCTTCGTGAGGGTCTCGACCTTCCGGAAGTGTCTCTCGTCGCTATTCTCGATGCAGACAAAGAAGGATTCCTCCGCTCCCACCGTTCATTGACACAAACTGCGGGACGTGCCGCGCGTAATGTGAACGGTAAGGTAATCATGTATGCTGATAAGATGACGGATAGCATGAAACTGACGATTGATGAAACGAACCGTCGTCGCGAAAAGCAGTTGGCATATAATGAGGCAAACGGAATTACCCCGCAACAGATTAAAAAGGCCAGAAACTTGTCTGTATTCGGTAATGCAAAAGAGGCAGATGAGCTGTTGAAAGAAAGACATGCTTATGTAGAACCTTCTACTCCGAATATCGCAGCAGATCCGATAGTGCAGTATATGAGTAAAGCGCAGATGGAAAAGAGTATCGAGCGTACCCGCAAACTGATGCAGGAAGCAGCCAAGAAACTTGAATTTATCGAAGCCGCACAATATCGTGACGAATTATTGAAACTGGAGGACTTGATGAAAGAGAAATGGGGATAAAATTTCCCCATTGTTCACCTATTATAGCCTGATTGTTAAGGGCTGAAACTCTTAACAAACCTGTAACTTCGCATTTAGTCTATTAATTAGTGTTATAAAAACACCAATTAAGGGCTGATAATTTGCAAAGTTACCGGAATCCCGTATCTTTGCACTGTGTTTTTCATAGTATTAGATTTAAGGTTAACAAAGGTTGGAGCAAGGCGTTGCTCCTTTTTTTATGTCTATACGTCACCTTCAATGAAAAATATAAAATTGAAAAGACATAATGTACCACTCTCTAAAGCATTAATTAAGGAGGATTGCAGATATAGACTGATCATTCATTACGGCTGAATCTATTCATGCAATCCTCCCATTTCTTATAGTTGGATTATTCCTACTTCAAGCGATGATAAATCAAAGAGCCTTCTCTATGGCATTTTTAATCAACGGTTCCATAATATCATACCCTTCGCTCGTTGGGTGAACTCCATCTTTAGTATATTGAGGATTCAAGGCCTGATTTTCGTCAACCACCATTGCCTTGTAATAATTAACAAACGGAATTTTATTTGCTTTTGCATAAGCCTCTATCCGGTCATTTAAAGATTTAATTTTCTGCGGAACATCTTTTATTTCCATTCTCCACTTAAATGCAGCAGCAGGCAATACGGAAGTCAAAATTACTTTTATTTTATTTGCTTTTGCCAGTTCCGCCATAGAAACAATGTTTCCGAATGTATAATCTTCATTATACGCCTGTGTATTTTCAGCGACATCATTTGTTCCGGCATTAATCACCACTAAAGCAGGAGAAAGATTAATCACATCTTCCCGGAACCGTAACAAGAATTGATAGGAAGTCTGCCCACTGATTCCACGGCCAATGTAACCATTTGATTTGAAAAAATCCGGATGAGTCCTTACCCATCCTTCCGTAATGGAATTTCCCATAAAAATAACCCGTTTGTCTTTCTTTGTCGCTTGTGGAAGTGCAGCATTTTCTTTTGAATAACGACGTAGATTAGCAAAATCATTTTTCTGCGCATAACTTTCTCCTATCGAGAAACTCAAGCAAACAACAGCCAATAATATCCATTGGCCCCATCTTCTTTTATCCATGTTTATATTAAGTATTAGTAATATTATATTTCATGCAAAGATAAAAAGAAAAGCGATGCACCATACTTTGTACGGCCATTTTTTGTGCATTTCCATGCCATAATGTGCTGATAAATGTCAGACGCGAGAGATTTTTTCTGCATATTTGTTATTGTTTTCAGGTTTCCAGCAAAAATACGCCATACGCTGGGAGCTTCTAAATTCATCGGTTCTTTTCAATTGGTTTCGGTTCTAAATAGTCATATACGTTCGCATATTAATAACCTTTCTTTGGGGAAGCAAAAGTTAGAGGCTCCATTTGCTTGAAACAAAGCCTCTGAATGTATCAAACGGAGGCTCTGCCGCATGAGTTTAGAGCCTCCATTTGGGGGATAAAAAAGCGCCTTTTTGCCGAACGCATAGTGGAACGCTCTCCAAAGGCAGATAACTCGCTATATGGCAGCCGGTTACACCTACCTAAAAAAGTCCCCCTTGAACACTTACCGGTATTATTATAAATATATAAATAATAAACTATATATTAAAATATATAGTTCGATTTTTCTATTTTTTGAATCTTTATAACGCAAATCGCATGTGCTAAAATTTATTTGTAGCTTTGCTTTTTTCGAATAAATTCAGCTGTTAAATCAGTTCATAGTAATTATTAAAAAAGTTGATGAAGAAAGAAGAATGGAGCATCCACATTTGTCTATCGCCCAAAACATCGAATAACCGTTAAGGCGAAGGTACTTTTTCTTAATCAATGTTATATAACATACGTTTTTTCTTGGATTATTTGCTAATTTCACGATAGTCCGTATCTTTGCACTGTGTTTTTCATAGTATTAGATTTAAGGTTAACAAAGGTTGGAGCAAGGCGTTGCTCCTTTTTTTATGTCTATATGCTTGATTTCCTAAAAAAGAATGGTATTTTTGTGAAGTCACAATTATTATCCGAAACATGAAACGCAAACTGCTTTATACCACTCTAATAATTGCTATCCTGTGTGTAATCAGCATAGTTGTATGTAACAGGACGATCAAGAAACACACAGTCTCCAAACTATATACGGAAGTAAATACCATCCCTTCCAACAATGTAGGATTACTTCTCGGAACTTCTCCCAAGTTGAAAAGTGGAAATAACAATTTATACTTCGATTATCGGATTCTTGCAACAGTAGAGTTATATAAAGCCGGAAAAATTAAATATATCCTCATCAGCGGCGATAACCGTAAAGAGGATTACAATGAACCGGAAGAAATGAAGAAAGCACTCATGCAAAAAGGTATTCCTGAAAAATCCATTTATTTAGATTATGCCGGATTCCGGACTCTCGACTCTGTTGTACGTGCCAAAGAAGTGTTTGGACAGAATCGTCTGACCATCATCTCCCAACGTTTCCATAACGAACGAGCGATCTATCTTGCAGAGAAAAATGGAATAGACGCCATCGGGTACAACGCCCCAAATGTAAATGCTTATGCCGGACTGAAAACTAACATCCGGGAATTACTTGCAAGAGTCAAAATGTTTATAGATTTAGGTATAGATAAACAACCTCATTTCTTGGGAGAGAAAATAATAATTGAATAAGCGAGATACCTCCGATGCATGGAAGTGAGTTTAACATATTCTGAATAAAAAGTGATATACGTTTCTTTATTCCCAAATATAGCTCTACCTTTACTGAAAAATCAGAATATGGCAAAGATTACAGTTCAGAAAACAGATGTTACTATCCTAAAAATCAACGATACAGATTACATTTCCTTAACCGACATAGCTAAATACAAGACGACAGATGCCAATGCTGTTATTGCCAACTGGCTACGTAATAGAATGACCATTGAATATTTAGGATTATGGGAGATATTGTACAACCCCCATTTTAAACCCCTCGAATTCGAGGGGTTTAAAAAAGAAGCAGGACTAAATGCGTTTACTCTTTCCCCTCAAAAATGGATAGAAACCACCTGTGCTATTGGAATTATATCCAAATCAGGACGATATGGGGGCACTTTTGCTCACAAAGACATTGCATTCAAATTTGCAAGTTGGATTTCCGTTGAATTTGAATTATACATAGTAAAAGAATTCCAACGTCTCAAAGAGCAAGAGCAAGCTCAACTTGGTTGGTCGGCAAAGCGAGAATTATCTAAAATTAATTACCATATTCATACTGATGCAATCAAACAACATCTTATCCCTCAAGAAATCACTTCACAGCAAACATCTATGATTTATGCCAGCGAAGCTGATGTCCTTAATGTAGCCATGTTTGGAATGACAGCCTTAGAATGGCGGGATACACACCCTGATTTAAAAGGAAATATCCGCGATTATGCCTCAATCAACGAACTTATCTGCTTATCAAATATGGAAAACTTAAATGCAGTTTTCATAAACGAAGGTTTGGCACAAAAGGATAGACTCATCAAATTAAATCAAATAGCAATTCAACAAATGAACATATTAGAAGATATTAAAAATAAAAAGTTATTGAAATAATTTATGGAACAACAAATTCAACTCAACGATCACAACAAGCAGGAATACCCTCCTATGCATACAGCAGAGCATTTACTCAATGCCACCATGGTGAAAACCTTTGGCTGCCCACGTTCTCGCAATGCCCACATCGAAAGAAAAAAAAGCAAATGTGACTATATACTTTCGTCATGTCCGACAGCGGAACAAATCCAGTCTATTGAAGATAGAGTGAACGAGGTAATCAGTCAGAACCTACCTGTGACTGTTGAGTTTATGACTCATGAACAGGCCAAAGATATTGTAGATTTAAGTAAGCTACCTGCCGATGCAAGCGAAACTCTTCGCATTGTCCGCATTGGAGATTATGATGCCTGCGCCTGCATCGGATTGCATGTATCCCATACTTCTGAAGTGGGTACCTTCAAAATCATTAGTTATGATTATGACGAAGAAAGGCAAACACTAAGAATAAGGTTCAAACTGATCGAGAAGAAGTAAACAGGTTATCAAATTAATATCTATCTTATATAAAATAAATAAAAACAGGATACATTTTGTCATTTATATTGCAAAAATGACATTATAAAAATGACAAATAGACAATTTTAGTCTCTAAAATCTCTTGGCATAAGGTTTGCATTTATAGAAGCGAACAACGGTTCGAGAGCGGACGATGGAAGGCGGGATAACCGATACCATCGGAAGTGAAAATGCCGAAGTTCTAAATTTATTAATTGAATGTTTAACTTAAAGATAGGAGACTAAAATTATGATGCCTGTTAGAAGAACTCAAAGTTGGTTACCAAGTATCTTTAATGATTTCTTTGATAACGATTGGATGGTAAAAGCAAATGCTACTGCACCTGCAATTAATGTTTTGGAAACAGAAAAAGAGTACAAAGTGGAATTGGCTGCTCCTGGTATGACGAAGGATGATTTCAATGTTCGCATTGATGAAGACAACAACCTCGTTATCAGCATGGAGAAGAAGACTGAAAACAAGGAGGAAAAGAAAGACGGTCGCTATCTGCGTCGCGAATTCTCATACTCTAAGTTCCAGCAAACAATGATTCTACCGGACAATGTGGACAAAGAAAAAATTGCTGCATCCGTAGAACATGGTGTTTTAAACATCGAACTTCCGAAACTCTCTGAAGAAGAAGTGAAGAAGCCCAATCGGCAAATCGAAATAAAGTAATACGGTAACCACTTGCTGTTCACCGGAAACGGTGATAAGAAGTAATAAAACAGCTCTTTCCCTGAAAAGGAAACGAGCTGTTTTTATATTATTATCCTTAGTTATTCTTCCGATAACTAATCACTGCCCAACTATTAAACACTACTGCAAAAAACAACAATACTCCAAACTGTGGCAGTAAATCAAAGAAACCACTACCCTTTAAATATACCATTCGCATCACCTCCATAAAATATCTCAAAGGGTTGAGCCTCGTTATCATTTGTGCCCATTCCGGCATACTGCTAATGGGAGTAAACAAACCACTCATCAAAATTACAACCAACAAACAGAACCACATAACAAACATAGACTGTTGCATCGTTGCCGAGTAGTTGGAAATAACAAGTCCGAAACCGGACATTACCAGAACGAAAAGAACTGCGAAAAAGTAAATTAATAGAAAATGACCGACTGGCACTATGCCATAAATTAACCAGGCTAATATGAAACATACAGTCAGCACCACAAAACCAATCAACCAGTAAGGCAAGAGCTTTGCCAAAATAAAGATAAACTTCGGAACCGGCGTCACATTGATTTGCTCAATCGTTCCTACTTCCTTCTCGCTAACTATATTCAATGCAGGCAAGAAACCACAAATCAAAGTTAATAACATGACCATCAATGCCGGAATCATATAGAGTTTATAGTTCAGATTCGGATTAAACAACCCCTGTGTATCAATGCCTATCGAAGGGAAAGCACCGGAGACTGTAGCAGTTGCAGGATATTCCGAACGCAGCTCGGCTGCATAATCATTAATAATAGAAGATAGATAAGAACTCCCCAGCCCTCCTTTTGTCCCATTCACAGCATTGGCTGCTATCAGTATGTGGGTATCTTCTCCATTCATCCAATCCCGTTCCAGATGCCGCGGAATTTCCATCACAATATCCGCCGTTCCAATTTCAATATTCCGTAGGCCTTCTTCATACGAAGCCGGCACTTCCACCAGACGGAAATAGGTAGAGGCGGCAATCTTATTGACTAAACGTTGTGAAATAGCCGAATGGTCATTATCCACAATATTCAGCTGTATATTCTTGATTTCCAGGTTTACCGCCCAAGGCATCAACAGCATAATCATGCATGGAAATACAAGAATCAATTTCGGAAGAAACGAATTGCGAAGCAATTGTTTAAACTCTTTTTCTATCAGGAACTTTATCATAAATAATTCTTCCATTTATCAATCTGCCCATTAGCACACTGTATAGTATTCATACAACCAATTGGCATATCGACATATTATTCCAATCTATACTTAAATTTCTTGATACTGATCGTAATAAGTACCGTCGCCATCAATAACAAGATACCAATCTCTTTATACACCAATGCAACTGGTACTCCTTCAATCATCAGTTTACGCACAGCCTGTATATACCAACGTGCCGGAAGTATATCCGAGATCCATTGAAGTATCACCGGCATACTCTCTATAGGGAAAATCATGCCCGATAAAAGCATCGTGGGCATCATCAGCATCAATCCGGAAACCAGCATGGCCGCAACCTGTGTACGTGTGACTGATGAAATCAATAAGCCCAATGCCAATGATACGAAGATAAACAGCAAAGATACCGTGATTAACCAGAACAAACTTCCTACCACCGGAACATCCAACACAAAGACCGAAAGCAAAAGGATCGTTATCAGATTGACGAACGACAGCACAAAATAAGGTACAGCCTTTGCCAAAATAATAAATAGCGGCTTCACAGGTGAAACCAATAATACTTCCATCGTGCCTGTTTCTTTCTCACGAACAATGGAAATCGAGGTCATCATGGCGCAAATCAGCATCAGGATCAAGCCCATCACTCCCGGAACAAAGTTATAAGCACTCTTCATCTGCGGGTTGTAGAGCAATTTGATATCAGGAGTCAGGCGGGCAGCCGACATATTCGGGGGAATCATCTCCTGGCCTACCATAGAAACGATTCCTGTCGCATAATTAACTTGCGAAGTCGACATATTGGGATCTGTTGCATCTACTATCAGCTGTACACGAGCATCACCCGTATAGAGATCATCCGCAAACCGTTCGCTAAAGACAATCGCCATATCAACTTCATTCTTTAGGAAAGCAGCTTCCATTTCCTGGGGCGAATGAAAACGTGCAGTAACGGTGAAATACTCACTGGCATCCAAACGATCAATTATTTTTCGCGTTACCACATCATTAGAAGGATCGAGCACCGCCAACCGAACATTCTTCACTTCCGTGCTGATAGCAAAACCGAATAGAATAATTTGCACGACAGGCATCCCCAACAAAATCAGCATGGTTCGCCGGTCACGGAAAATATGATAAAACTCTTTCTTTATAAAAGCTATAAACTGTCTCATAATCAATCTGCTTTGCGCACCGCACCGCGGGCTAATTTCTGAAAAACGTCATCCATCGTTTCCGCACCGAATTGTTGTTTCAGACGGGCAGGTGTATCAAGTGCTTTTATCCGACCGTCCACCATGATAGATATCCGGTTACAATATTCCGCTTCATCCATATAATGGGTAGTGACAAACACGGTAATACCCTGATCGGCTGCCTGATAGATCAATTCCCAGAACTGTCTTCTCGTAGCAGGATCTACTCCACCGGTCGGCTCATCCAGAAAAACGATTCTCGGTTCATGGAATATTGATACTGAAAAAGCCAATTTCTGTTTCCATCCCACCGGAAGGCTCTTCACCAGAGTATCCCGTTCGGCAGTAAGCTCCAAACGATCCAACAATTCTTCTGTCTTCTGTTCTATCTCTTGTTCCTTCATACCATAAATTCCGGCAAACAGACGGATATTCTCCCACACTTTCAGGTCTTCATATAGCGAAAACTTTTGGCTCATATATCCGATATGTTTCTTAACTTGTTCGGCCTCCCGGTAAATATCATATCCTGCCACCTTTCCGATGCCTGATGTCGGTTTACTTAATCCGCAAAGCATACGCATAGCTGTCGTCTTTCCTGCTCCATTAGCACCCAGAAAGCCAAATATCTCGCCTCGGTTCACCTGAAAGGAGATATGATCTACTGCAGTAAAATCTCCAAAACACTTTGTCAACTGTTCCACTTCAATGACCGGAGCTACTTCATGCTTCACTTCCTCCCGCTCCAAAGAAGGAGGGCAAAGGATAGACGCAAATTGATGAAGAATACGTTCCGGGGTATCAATGCCATGAATCTGTCCATGATTGATGAAAGCAATCCGGTCACATTGCCGGGCCTCATCCATGATAGGAGTAGAAACGACAATGGTAATACCCTGTTCCCGTAAGTTTCGGAGCATTTGCCAGAATTCCTTACGCGACACGGGATCTACTCCGGTAGTAGGTTCATCCAGGAATAAAATATCCGGTTTATGAATCAAAGCACAGCTCAATGCCAGTTTCTGCTTCATACCACCTGACAAAGCCCCTGCCCTTCTTTTCCTGAACGGTTCTATCTGTTGATAGATATCTTTAATTAAATCATAATTCTCCTGAACTGTCGTATGGAACACGGTAGCAAAAAACTCCAGATTCTCTTCTACCGAAAGATCCTGGTAAAGTGAAAAACGACCGGGCATATATCCCACCTTCGTACGAATCTGTTTATAATCCGTTACCACATCCAGCCCGGCAACCATGGCCGTTCCTTTATCCGCCAGCAACAAAGTAGTCAGAATACGGAATAAGGAACTCTTACCGGCACCATCAGGCCCTATCAGACCAAAGATTTCTCCTCGTTCCACAACGAAAGAAACGTCTTTCAGCGCCTCCACTGTTCCATAGTTCTTGCCGACTTCTTTCACAACCACTATGGGTTCTCCCTTTGCCATCTCCTCTCCTTTAATTTTTAATCATTAATTTTTCAATGTCACTCCTCCGTACATACCAATCTTCAATGCTCCGTCATTCTTCACGGCAATTTTCACTGCATATACCAGATTAGCACGTTCGTTTTTCGTCAAAATCGTTTTGGGAGTGAACTCCGAACGGTCAGAAATCCAGGTCACTACCCCCGGATAAGCTTTCTGCTCCGAGTTTCCATAATCAGCATACACAGTTACCTCATCTCCCAGTTTCACTTGCGACAACTGTTCGGAAGTGATGTAAGCCCTCAAATACATTCGATCCACTTCAGCCACTTTAAACAGCGGTTTACCTATTGCCGCCAATTCACCGGCTTCTGCATATTTTGCCAATACGGTACCTTCAATAGGCGACTGGACATGACATTTAGCTAATTGATCCTCCATCTGTGCAACTTGTATGGCAACCGAATTTCCTTGTTCTATCAGGCTGTTCGTACTATTCTGCAATGACGATTCCTGTGCGACAAGCTGCCTTTCAAGCAATTTGACTTGTGCGTCCCAGTCGTCCAACTGTTTCTGATTCGCCGCTCCAGCGGCAAGCAGGTTTTCCACGCGTTTCTTTTCACGTTCTGCTGTTGCTATTTGCTGTTTGGTAGCAGCTATCTGTTTAGCAAGATCCGGACGTTGGCTTTCCACTGATTTCATACTGGCCTCCAGTTGTAATTTCTTCAAATACAATTGCACCGTATCCACCAGCCCAATCTCCTCACCTGCTTTCAGTCTTGTTCCCTCTTCTACCTCCAGTCGCAACAGCTTTCCGGCAGCTTCGGCAGAGACTATCACTTCCGTGGCTTCAAACGTGCCGGTTGCATCATAGCCGGGTATTCCCTTACCACAAGCAGCCAACATAATCAATGCCACTCCATACATTCCTATCTTTGTCATTCGTTCCATATCTAAAGAAGTTATATTAATCATTCGTAGTATATTTCAATTGATAAATTCCCATTAACCGTTGAATTTCATGCAACGCTTTCGACTGACGTGCCAAACTCTCATTGGTCAATTCCCGAAGCATCTCGGTCACCGTCAATGTTCCATTCGCCACTTTGGCCTCTGCCGATTTGCGAATATTGGTACGCAAACGGATAATCTCATCATCATCCTGCATTTGCTTTTCCAATGATTGGATGGCCTGATCTTGTTGTGTCATCTCCAATCTTGTATTAAACAGAAACACATCCCGGTTATTATCCAATTGCCGGCGTTTATTTTCAATTACCTTCCGGTCATTCTTCAAGGTATACAAACTACCAAAATTCCATGAAAGGCGAACACCCGCAATATAGTAGGGAGAAAATTCATTTTTCAGCATATTCAATCCGGGGTTTCCATAAGCTCCCTGCACGAATAATCCGAACTGTGGAAGATGACGCACATTCAAAGCTTTCTCCTGTACTTGCAATCCTACTCCTTGCGCATTGAACAAAGATAATTCCGGACGACGAATCTCACCGACAGCCGAAATGTCATCTTGAGGAACAGGTTTCTCCAAAACCGTTTCCTGCGACAATTTCTCTCCTACCAAAAGTGAAAGCATCTTCAAATACGCCATACGCGATGAAGCCAGTTCAACTCTTTTCTGCTTTGTGTTCAACTGCTCCACTTTCACAGCATCCAAATCGGCCTGATTGGCAATGCCATTTTCTACGTAAGCAGTAATCTGGCGATAATTTCTCTCCAGTTCATCTTGCAACAATGCATTCTGTTTCAGTTGCTCGTCCAACAAAAGAATCCCAAAATAAAGGTCATTTACACGACTATTTAGCGCATACATATCCACATTCAGTTTTTCTTTCTCTATCTCCGCTTCCGCAGTCGTTTGTTTCTTCTGCATCCGGATTCCTCCACCATCCCAGATTTTCTGTTGTAACTCCAACATCACCTGATACTGATCTTTCGGCACTCCTTTCAAATCCACTCCGGGAAGCTTCACCGGAATTTCCGTTACCTCACTCTGATAAGAAGCTTTAGCCGAAAGGGCAAACTGTGGCAAATATCCTTTTGCCGCATTCTCAAGATTATATTCCTTTGTTTTCTCCACCAAGCCATACTGATGTACCAACGGATAATTTTCTTGCGTCTTCCGTTGACATTCTTCCAACGTTATCTGCGCATTTATTCCCGATACAAACAATAAAAAGGAGAAACTGAAAACCATTCTTTTCATACACATCATTTCTTTAATTTCTTCAAAAGACAAAGATAGAGGTTTCAAAGATACGTTCACATTCCGATAGTTAGTAAAAATGTTCCAATAGTTCGATAAAGAGAAAGAATAAAAGGCTATTTGCTGATTTTTATTATCTTTGGCGGAAAAAACAGATAAAGATGGAAAAGAAAATACCATTAAATATAGGTCTCGAAATCTTAGAAAATCCGGATATCGTCCGATTTAACGAATTTCGTTTCATATCTCCGCATTTCGGATTCGTAAACAGCTTCGCCAAAATAGAATCCAATCTTATCACAATAGATCAACCTTATCGTATCAAAGAGGGACGTATCGCAGTTATCAAACAGGGATATGCACGCGTATTAATCAACCTGATAGAAGAAACTTTTCAGCCGGACAAGCTACTATTAATTGTTCCGAATTCCATTCTTCAGATTATAGAAGTCTCTCCGGATTTTGATATGCAGATGGTAGCCATGGACGCGGAATTTCTTTCTATAGCCGGAAAAGACAATTTCTTCACTCATCTCTCACAGTTACAGAAAAACCTCATATTATCTCTGACCTCACATGAATACGACTTGTTTAAGAGTTATTTTGCTTTAATATGGAATATATTACAAGAACCGACGTTCCGACGGGAAGCTATTCAATATCTACTAATCAGTCTTTTGTGCAATATAGAATATCTTGTCAAAAACAACAATCAAAAAGAACAGAGCTGTCAGACACATCAGGAAGAGATTTTCCAGCGTTTCATTTCTTTAGTCAATGCTTATAGCAAGAAAGAACGTAATGTTAGTTTTTATGCGGATAAGCTATGTCTCACTCCTCGTTATCTTAATACGATCATCCGCCAAACCAGTCAACAAACAGTAAGAGGTTGTGTCAAAACGTTGGCACAACCTCTTTTATATTTTACAGTTC